>JAZONX010000018.1:0-12420 GCA_045654725.1 Eubacteriales bacterium | reverse complement strand
GCCGTTGTTCTTCATTGCCTCATAATCAACTCCCGACCAAACAACGTCTACAGGCTGCTTTGAATTGTCGTTCATAACAGCATTTACCTGATCGGGGAGCTTCATTTCGCCGTTAATATCGAGAATAAGATTGGTTTCCTCAATGGCATCGGGTCTGATTTCGACCTTATTTCCGGTTTTCAAAAGACCGAACACCTTAAGCGATTCACGAACCTTACCGGTTTCATCAAAGAAGGCCTGGTTATCTACAGAACAACCACCGTACCACTTGCCTGCGTCATCGGGATCATACTCGCCTGCATAGGAGGATGCCCAACCAGAGCCGTATTTTTCCCAAATTACAGAGTTTTCTTCCCAACTTTCGCCGCCAACAGAGATCCATGTACCTTCCCAATAGCAAATACCGATGCAATTCTTCATCTTATTTACCGCTGTATCGGCAAGCTCTCTGATATGATTTGCCTGTCCCTGCTCGGTGAAGGGATAGAGCTTTACACCATCTGTTCCGGCATTGCCATAGAAGTCTGTATCCTCAAGAGTGTTAACATAGGAGGTTTCTATGATCATGGTCTTCTTGTTATACTCATTGGCAACCTTATTAAGAACGGTAGTCAGATTTTCAAGAGTACCATGCCATGCGGGATAATAAGAGGATGCAAACACGTCGTAATCTACGCCGTAATACTTAAGATTTGCGCTGTAGCTCTCATAATTTGTAACCTTCTCGGGGTTGGTGAAGTGAATTGCTACAAGAGCATCGGGACAAAGCTCACGAACAGCCTTAGAGCCGGCAGACATAAGTGTAGAGATCTTATCCCACTTGGTTTCGCCGCACATCTGACCTGTGGTTTCGTTACCGATCTGCACCATTCCAATATCAATGCCTGCGTCAAGAAGCTTCTGCAGACATTCCTTGGTATATTCATAAAGTGCCTCGGATTTTTGGGTGACATTCATATACTTCCAAGCCTTGGGTACCTGTTGCTTTGCAGGATCGGCCCAGAAGTCCGAGTAGTGGAAGTTGACAAGGAGTTTCATGCCGTATTTGGTAGCTCGCTTACCAATCTCAATAGCATTGTCGATGTCACAGTTTCCGCCGCCATATCCGTTTCCATCCTTATCAAAAGGATCGTTCCAGATACGAACTCTTATGTAATTTATGCCATTTTGACTTAAAATCTCGTATACGTCCTTCTCTGTTCCGTCATAATCGTAATATTTCACGCCGCTGGCCTCAAGCGAAGGAACGGCGGATGCATCCATGCCGAGGATAAAATCATCGGGCATATTTTCAACCTTGCCAACGTAAAGCGTATCGGAGGAAAGGCCTCCTGTAGCACCGCCAAGTAAAATAATAAGCAGAACTGCCACACCTACGATCAAAGCGCATGCGCCGACAGTTATGCCGATGATAGCATTCTTGGATAGCTTTTTAGAGGTAGTCCTCTCATTCGCATTGGAGTTTTCATCCGAAGGAGTCAAATCAACATTGTCATTATTGTTCACATCAAAAGAACTGTTTTTATTTTCGTCGAAACTCATAATTTTCTCCTTTGTTTTATTATTTTGACCGAGTATATAATAACATAGATAAAAAATTAAATCAATTGGCAAAAAGTCCTAAAGTTTTTTGTGCAGAAATGCAATAAGGCAATTTTATTTTCGAACAATTTCAGTAAACAGTTATATCATTTTTTGTTATTGAATCAATCAAAAATTATGTGTTTTTGCTAATAAAATCCGTTTTTTGACAAGTTTTATTTACATTCTTCTCTGTTTTTTCAAATTTTTGTTGATAATCCATACCGACTCACTCAATCGTTTTTATTTTCTCTTGTGCTAGAAAAAATACTGTTTTAAACAGTTTTTTATCTATTCGAGCATATCCTCACACAACCTGTCCCCCATGAGACTAACTTCGTGCTGTTTGTTTTTTGTTCGACAATTTTGTGCATTTTATCCAAAAGGACTTTATATTTTTATCTATTTTTTATCTTATAATTTTATTGATTTTTAATTTGAATTATGCTAAAATGTATTTGTAGTAATTTGTTTTCTTCTTGCGTGCGTGCGAAGGCGCACGAAAATTTATTATAAATTTATGTAAAGACCCTTCTCGGTCGTATGAAATAGAGGTAAGATAATGGTTTATGATTTACAAAAGGCGGATCTCTGGAAGAGAATCTCGGCTGCGCTTTTTGATTTAGTTGCTATGGGCATGCTGATCGTCGCTATTGCCTGGGTGCTGTCGTCGGTCACCAATTATGACACATACGCAGATGCTCTTACAGAAATCGAAAAGAGCTATGCTGAAAAATATGATATTGATCTCAACCTCTATGGTACAGAGGAGTACGAAAAACTCCCCGAAGAGGTTAAGGCAAGATACGAGCTTGCCAATAAGATGTACCAGCAGGATGAACAGGCTAAGATTCTTTACCGTGTTAAGATCGAGCTTGTAATCTTTATGAGTGTAGCAAGTATCGTGCTTGGATTTACGATTCTCGAGTTTGTTGTACCGCTGATCTTAAAGAATGGACAAACCTTCGGCAAAAAGATGTTTGGTATATGCGTTATCCGTTACGACCTTGTTAAGATCTCGCCCCTGCTTTTATTCGTTCGTTCTATGCTCGGTCAGTGTACGGTTGAGACTCTGCTTCCTGCCCTTGTGCTTGTCATGGCATTTACCGGGGGCGGTATATTCTCGCTCATCATCCTTGCGGTTTACTTTATTGCCCAGATTGGCTTTATACTTGTTACAAGAGAACGTACCCTTATCCACGATATTATGGCTCAGACTGTTGTTGTCGACATCTCCAGCCAGATGATATTTGAAACCCCCGAGGCACTGCTTGAGTACAAGCAGAAGCTTCAGGCCGAAAAGGCGGCTAAATCCGACTATTAATTTGTTTGCGAAGCAACATAAATTTTATATAATGAAAGGAAGATTCCATGAAAGTTGAGTTGCAAAATCTAACTAAAATCTTCCCCGGCAGAAACAAGAAGGTTCACGAAGAGGTAATTGCGGTAAATAACTTTACCTTTACCATTCCCGACGGTCAGCTCGTCGGTCTTCTCGGTCCTTCCGGTTGTGGTAAGTCCACCACTCTTTATATGATCAGTGGTCTTCAGCAGCCCTCCCGCGGAAAGATCTTCTTCGGTGAAGAGGACGTTACCGAACTCTCTCCTGAAAACAGAGGTATAGGTCTTGTATTCCAGAACTATGCTCTCTATCCTCACATGACTGTAAAGCAGAACATTTTGTTTCCCTTGCAGAACCTTAAGGGTGAGGACAAGCTCACTAAAGAGCAGATGCTCGAAAGAGCACACGAGGTAGCTAAGCTTGTTCAGATTGATGAGCTTATGGACAGAAAGCCCAGCGAGCTTTCCGGTGGTCAGCAGCAGAGAGTTGCTATCGCCCGTGCCCTCGTAAAGATGCCCAGAGTACTTCTTCTCGACGAGCCGCTCTCCAACCTTGACGCTCGTCTCCGTCTTCAGACTCGTGAAGAAATCAGAAGAATTCAGAGAGAAACAGGTATTACCACAGTATTCGTAACACATGACCAGGAAGAGGCAATGTCCATTTCCGACATCATCGTAGTTATGAAGCTTGGCGTTCTTCAGCAGATTGGTAAGCCTCAGGACGTTTATGACGATCCCACCAACTTGTTCGTTGCTAAGTTCCTTGGTACTCCTCCCATTAACGTATTTAAGGGCGAGGTTAAGGGCGGCAAGCTCCTTCTTGATGGTGTTGCTGTTCTCGACGTTCCCGGCGTTGACGACCGTGAGGTTTACGTTGGTATCCGTCCCGAAGGATTTATTCCCGACACAAACGGCGCTCTTGCTTGCAACCTCAACAACGTTGAAGTAATGGGTCGTGACGTTTCCGTAGTTTCTACAAACAACGCTTCTCTCAATCCCGTTATCCGTTCTATCGTAGATGCAGATTACAAGATTGATAAGAACGATACTTCTATTAAATTCTCGCTTAAGCCTCACAAAGTGTTCCTCTTTGACATTGAAACAGAAGAAAGAATCAGATTTGAGGTGAAATAAAATGACAGAAAGCAAACGAAACGTTTTCGGGTGGTTTGTTGAGGTTTTCTGTAAGCAGTGGATATGGAAAGGCTTTTTCGTAAACCTTGTTTACAAAAAATTCGACAAATGGAAGGCGTGGATCTACCTCGCTCCTACCCTTGTTCTCCTTGCGATATTCACCATTTGGCCTATCTTTAACACGGTTAAAATGGCGTTCACCGCATATTGGGATCCGACGTCGGTTGTTTATGAGCTTGATGAAAATGGTGACCCTATCACCGATGATGATACCGGTATGCTTAAGATCAAGGGCTACGGCGCTTGGAAGAGCTATAGTATCAGCAAGGATATCGGTAACCAGAACGAAACCGACGAAAGCAAAAAGGTTGATTTCGTATTCAGCTTCAGTAACTTTAAAGAGGTTCTTAATTACGACGGATTTTACATAGTCATGCGTAATACGATTATCCTCTGCGTTGCAACCGTTCCCATCTCCACATTCCTGGCTCTTTTGATTGCGGTTTGCCTTAACGCGATCAAGCCTCTCAGAAGACTTCTCCAGACCATCTTCTTCCTGCCCTACGTTACCAACTCTATCGCGATAGGCATGGTATTTGCGGCAATGTTCAGTATGGTTGGTTATCAGAAGATGCCCGGCAATGAGTGGATCGCTCGTTCCTACGGTATTATGAATGAAATTATCAAGGTGTTCGGTTTTGAGCCTGTTAACTGGATGAACCAGGACTCCACGCTCACAGCAAACCTTGTAGTTATGATCATTTATATCGTATGGAATGCACTTCCCTTCAAGATTCTTATTCTTCTCGGCGGTCTTCAGTCTGTAAACAAGCAGTACTACGAAGCAGCCAAGATCGATGCTACTCCTAAATGGAGAGTATTCACAAGAATTACAGTTCCGCTTCTCTCACCAATGATTGCATACGTAATTATCACAGGCTTCATTGGAGGATTCAAGGAATATACCAGCATCGTTGGTATTTTCGGTGAAAGCATGCAGCCTCCCGGAGGCGAGCCCGGTACTCCCAGACTTCAGACGATGGTAGGTTACATCTACGACAAGCTCGGTGATTCCGAGGGTACTGCTTCTGCGGCGGCAATTCTTCTCTTCCTTCTTATCTTTGCGGTTACACTTGTTAACCTTAAGGTAAGTAACAAGAAGACTCATTACTAATAAGGAGGTTGATAGGATATGAAATTTAAGACAAGTAAGCTTTTATCCACGTTGACCTTTATCGGTATTGCAGGTCTTGTATTGCTTCCCATTATCGCACTCACCCACGTGGTTACAACCGGTGGCGGTAATGCCGGCGATTACTTCAAAGGACTTATTGTTCCCGCCATTCTCTCGGTTCTCCTTATCGCAGGTTGCTTTATCTACAAGAAGGTAACCAAGTTTGAGAAACAGGATGCCGGCCTCAGAGCAGAGCTCGAGCACTTCCTTGAAACCCACAAGCTTGAAAGCCTTAATCAAAACAAAAAGGAAAAGGCGCTCTCTCTTATCAAGCGCAGAGACGTTATTGACTTCCTCGCATCTCAGGTGACGTCCATTTCCTTCGTATTCATCATCGACTATCTCTTCTTCATCAAGGACTTCTCTGCTGCCAACGTAGTTGCGGATATGGCGGGTGCATTCACCGTGTCCTTCATTTTCGTGATAATCGCCTTTGGTATCCATCTTATCAGAGATAACGTTTCTGATGATTACAGCGAATACGCCCTCGGACTTCTTAAGTCCGCTACCGTGGCAGACGACGATTCTACCATCATCACAATGAAGGAAAGAGATATTTCCAACGTTGCTAAAACCCAGAAGGTTTTGCAGATTCTCGGAAAGATCGCTCTCTATCTCTTCCTTGGCATAATGGCTCTTATCGTTATCTTCCCCTTCTATTGGATGATCATCTCCTCTCTTAAGACAACAATGGAGTATGAGCAGCCCATTCCCACCCTCTTCCCCAAGATTATCATGTGGTCTAACTACTCTGAGGCTATCAAGGTTGCAAACCTCTACAACCTCTTCAAGAACACAGTTATCGTAGGTATCGTTTCTACAATCATTTCTCTTGTTATCACAGTAATTACAGCTTTCGTATTTGCAAGACTCGAGTTCAAGGGTAGAGACGCTCTCTTCGCACTGCTTCTTGCTACCATGATGATCCCCGGCGAGCTCTTCACGATTACCAACTACGTTACAGTTACACAATGGGGCTGGGTTGGTAAGGGTGTAACCCCTGTCGAGGGTTATGCGGTATTGATAGTTCCGTTCTTGGTAAGTATATTCTATATTTATCTATTAAGGCAGAACTTCCTTCAGATACCAAATGAGCTTTACCTGGCAGCCAAAGTCGACGGTACAAAGGACCTTAAGTACCTTTGGAAGGTTATGATTCCTCTGGCTCTGCCCACACTTATTTCTATCACTATTCTTAAGATGATGGGTGCTTGGAACTCCTACGTATGGCCCAGACTTGTTACCACACAGGAGTACTACCTCATCACCAACGGCTTGCGTACCGCCTTCAAAGACGCAAACACCAATACGTCTAACATACCTCAGCAGATGGCAGCCGTAACAATGGTATCTATCCCTCTGTTCTTAGTCTTCATCTTCCTTCGTAAGTACATTATGAAGGGTGTATCAAGATCCGGTATCAAGGGATAATCAAAAATGGTTTTATTGACGAAAGTCTTTAAAAAAATAAAAAAAGGATGGAAAACACAATGAAAAAACTTCTTGCGCTTCTTCTTCTGGTCGTTATGACATTCAGCATGATTGCTTGTGGCAACGACAAGGCACCCACCACCGATGCTCCTGATAACAACAATAATCAGGTAACACACGAAAAGGTAAGATATGAAGTTCCTGCTAACGGTTACGACGGCAGCGAAGTTACTATCACCTTCTCCCACACAATGGGTGAGTCTCTTCGTAAAGAGCTCGACAAGGCTATTGCAAGATTCAACGTAATCTACCCCAACATCACAGTTGAGCACGGTCAGGTAGGCGGCTACGACGAAGTTCGTGACCAGATCAAGACTGAGCTTACTGCGGGCAACCAGCCTAACATTGCTTACTGCTATCCCGACCACGTTGCTCTCTACAACGTTACCAAGAAGGTTGTTCCTCTTGACAACTTCATCGAGAGCCAGATTGAAGACTCCGCAACAGGCGGCATCATCGGTCTTACTGCTGAGCAGAAGGCTGACTTCATCACCGGTTACTACAACGAGGGTACTGTGTTTGACCTTGCAGGTACAATGTACACCATGCCCATGTCCAAGTCTACCGAGGTTCTTTACTACAACGCAACATTCTTTACAGAGCACGGTCTCGACGTTCCCACCACTTGGGAAGAGATGGGTGCAGTTTGCGCTCAGATTAAGGAAATCCTTAAGAACGACGAAAACCCCAACAATGACAACGACGTTCCTCTCGGCTACGACTCCGAGTCCAACTGGTTCATCACCATGTGTGAGCAGTACGGTTCCAACTACACCTCTACCGATTCCAGCAACCACTTCCTCTTCAACAACAAGACTAACAGAGAGTTCGTTAAGATGTTCAGAGAGTGGTATGAGAATGGTTACGTAACCACTCAGGAAATCTACGGTGCATACACCTCCGCACTCTTCACCAACACCGACCCCACCAAGCCCTCTTGCTACATGTGTATCGGTTCCTCCGGTGGTGCTTCTCACCAGACACCTCCCGTTGTTGACAACAACTATGCATTCGAGGCAGGCATTGCTCCCATTCCTCAGGTTGACCCCTCCAAGCCCAAGGCTATCTCTCAGGGTCCCTCTCTCTGCATCTTCGATCAGAATGGTGACTCCGATGATTTCGACAACGCACAGGAAGTAATCGCATCCTGGCTCTTCGTTAAGTTCATCACCACCGACGCTACCTTCCAGGCTTCCTTCTCCATGGTTTCCGGTTACATGCCTGTAATCAATTCTGCTAAAGAAATTCCTGCATACGCTGAGTGGCTTGATGGTGCAAACGGTACCGATAAGCTCGTTGCTAAGGTTATCAAGACTGCTCTTGACAACACCGATTACTACTTCGTATCTCCCGCGTTCAACGGCTCCTCTAAGGCTCGTGACCAGGTAGGCGTTCTTCTTCAGTACTGCCTCACCAACTCTCCTGCAAACGGAGAAAGCGTTGATGATTTCATTCTTGAAGCATTCAAGAAGGCTATTAACGAGTGTCTCTCTGATACCTAATTAATAGAAAAAATCTACAATCCCACCTTTAAAAATAAGGATGATTATGAACAGATTATCAAAACTTTTAATCTTGTTTGTGGTAATCACCATGCTCGTGGGCTGCTTTGCAGCCTGCGAGACCCCCAATAAGGACACCGATAAGGATGATTCATCCGAAAATCAGACTCCTGACACCCCCGATACTCCCGATGAGCCTGCGGATAAACCCGAAGAACCCGAATTTGTTGATTATGCAAGTCAGGTTAAGTTTAACCCCAACTCCGGTAAGGTTTGGGCAAAGGTTTCTATCAAGTCCTATATTGACGGCGATACCACACACTTCTATATCGATGAATATGCCGAAGGCACTACCGAGAAAATATCCGACTCTTACGTAAAGGCCAGATATCTCGCTATCAATACACCCGAGTCTACCGGTGTTATTGAGCCTTGGGGCAAAAAAGCTTCTAACTATACCAAAACGCAGCTTATGGCTGCAACCGAAATTATTATTGAGTCCGATACAGCTACCTGGAATCTCGACTCAACCGGCGGTAGATACCTCCTTTGGATATGGTATAAGACCGCTAATGATACAGAGTTCAGAAACCTTAACCTTGAGATTCTTCAGCAGGGTCTTGCATACGGTTCCAACGTTGGCTCCAACACATACTCCCAGTATGCGTCTGCAGCGCTGAACCAGGCAAAAACTCTTAAGCTCCACGTTTTCTCCAAGGCAAAGGATCCCGATTTCTACTATGGCGGCGCAACCGAGCTTACTCTTAAGGAGCTCAAGGCTAATGCTGAAAAGTACGAAGGCAAACTCGTTAAATTCGAGGCAGTAGTAGCAAAGCAGGTTGGACCTACCATATACGTTGAAGAATATGATCCTTATACCGATATGTACTTCGGTATGCAAGTATTCGCCGGATATAACTATCCGAGAATGAGCGATTTCTCAATTGGCAACAGACTTTCTATCGTAGGTACTCTCCAGTACTACGAGAATGGCGGTTATTACCAGGTTTCTAACCTTCAGTACGACGTTCTTGATAAGAATTGGGACGGCGGATGCAGAGTTCTTGAAACCGGTCACTCCTCCTCTTACAACACTATCAACGTTGGCACCCTTTTGAATGGCAATATCACTCTTGACGTTATAGTTGAGAAGGAAGTTGACGGCGAGGTTGTTGAGGTTCTTGAAAAGAAGGAGTTCGACTACGGTGAGCTTGCGCTCCACGGTACTGCAACCTTGCAGAACCTTACCGTTCAGAGCGTTTCCACAACAACTAACCCCGACTCGGAGTCACAGGGTGCACTTACCATTGTTTGTAAGGATGCTAATGGTAATACCATTAAGGTTCGTACAGCTGACAAGCTCTTTACAGACGATATGCAGACCGTTACAGCAAGCTACTTCCCTGCAGGAACTGTAATTACTGTTAAGGGTGTTATAGATGTCTTCTACGGTCAGTACCAGCTCAAAGTATTCTCTTACAATGATTTTACTTTTAACTAATAATTAAAGGTTTCTATTCTGCCGATTTGGCAGTTCATAAGTTCGTTTTAAACAATTAAATAAAAAGGAGCTAAAGACATGAAAAGAATTTTGACCTTAATTCTCGTTGTTGTTCTCGCCCTTACCGTTTTGGTAGGTTGTGAGGCAGTTGAAAAGTATTTCGGCAATCAGCAGACTCCTGATACCGACAACAACAACAATGAGACCCCCGACGAGAAGCCCGCTGAGGGACCTTCAATTGATGATGCTATTAGCTATCTTCACTTGATTTACAAGGATCTCGTTCCCACCATTGCTGACTTTGATCTTGTTGGTCAGGTTGACATCGACAACGTTAAGTTCTCTGTAACCTGGTCTTGCGATGTTGAAAACATCGAGATCAAGGAAAGTGACAAGGCAGGCATGTGGACAGTTGACCTTCCCGAGTCTAACGACGGCGAATTCAGCTACACTCTTACCGCTACAGTTTCCGATGGCAATGGCAACAGCAAGGACAAGGCATTCACCTACACAATGCCTCACCTCGATCCCATTTCCATTCCCGAAGCTCTTGCAGCAGCAGACGGCGACGTTGTTGTAGTTGCAGGTACCGTTTCCAAGATCGATACTCCTTGGAATCCCAGCTACAAGAACATGTCCGTTAATATTAAGGATGAAAACGGCAATGAGCTCTACATCTACAGAGTTGGTACTCAGGTTGAGCTCGGCGACGTAATCGTAGTTTCCGGCCAGATGGCTACATACAATAATAACAGACAGATCGCTCAGGGCGGTACCGCTGTTATTATCGGTCACGTTGACATTACAGTTAAGTACACCGAGATGACCATTCCCGAGGTTAATGCGGCAGCAGATGGCGTAGCAGTTAAGGTTTCCGGTACTGTTTACGAAATCAACACCGCTTGGAGCGAGGATTACGGCAACATCACAGTTACTATTAAGGATGACGCAGGCAATTCCCTTTACGTTTACAGACTCTGCACTAAGGTTGAGCTTGGCGACGTAATCGTTATCGAAGGTTACGTTGGTTCCTACAACGGATCCAAGCAGATCGCTCAGGGTTCTACAGCAACCATCATCGATCACGTTGAAATCGAGCCCGAAACTCCTGATACTCCTGATACTCCCGACACTCCCGTTGAGCCCGAGACTCCTGTTCTCGGCGTAGTTGATCCTGTTGTTGGTACCGCTTACAAGTTCGGTATGGTTCAGGGCAACCTTGAAAACGCTATCTATTACCTTGCAGGTGGTATGGACGGCTACTATATGGCTACCACTACTGATGCTAGCGCAGCTATCGACGTTTACCTTGAAGAAACCGAAGGTGGCTACCACCTCTACACTCTCAATGCTGATGGTTCCAAGCTTTACATCAACATGGTAGTTTCCGGCACTCACGTTAACGGTGCATACGAGGCAACCGCTTCTACCGTTTACACCTACAACACCGAGAGCAAGACTATTATCGCTGTTGTTAACGATGCTGACTACTGGTTCGGTACCAGAAACGATAAGACCTACACAACCGTTGGTCCTTGTGCAGTTTCTTACGCTGGCTTCTACTGCCAGTTCTACGGTGAAGGTGAGTCCACTGACACTCCTGATACTCCCGATACTCCTGACACTCCCGTTGAGCCTGAAACTCCTGAATACAGCGTAGTTACTCCCGTTGCAGGCACAGCTTACAAGTTCGGTATGGTTCAGGGCAACCTTGAAAACGCTATCTACTACCTTGCAGGTGGTATGGACGGCTACTACATGGCTACCACTACTGACATCTCCGCTGCTATCGACGTTTACCTTGAAGAAACCGAAGGCGGCTACTACCTCTACACTCTCAATGCTGATGGTTCCAAACTTTACATCAACATGGTAGTTTCCGGCACTCATGTTAACGGCGCATACGAGGCAACCGCTTCTACCGTTTACACTATCGACGCAGATCGTAACTCTATCGTTGCAACTGTTAACGATGCACTCTATCACTTCGGTACAAGAAATGACAAGACCTACACAACCGTTGGTCCTTGCAAGACTTCTTACAGCGGTTTCGACTGCCAGTTCTACGGTGCAGCTCAGTCCGAAGAACCCGAGACTCCTGTTGAGCCCGAGACTCCCTCCGGCGCTACTACTATTCCCGAGGTTCTTGCAGCAGAAGACGGAACAGCAGCAGTTGTTAAGGGAATTGTTATCATCGCAGAGGCTTGGAGCACTCAGTACAATAACATGAGCGTTACCATTAGAGACGCTGAGGGCAACACCCTCTACGTTTTCAGACTTGCAACTCAGGTTGGTCTTGGCGACGAGATCACAGTTACCGGTGTTGTAGGTTCTTACAACGATGCTAAGCAGATCGCACAGGGCGCTACCGCAGAGATCCACGTTGTTCACGGCGACAACCACACCTACGTTGACGGCAAGTGCACAGTTTGTGATTCCGCTGAGCCCGTAGTAGGCACAAAGGTTGTTAACTGTGACTTCAGCACTCTTGCAAAGGGTACTCAGTATGCTGACGAGTCTAACACCTTCGAGGACGTTACCATTAGCACACACAACAAGGGTTGTCACTTCAACACCCAGCTTCGTATTTACGACAGCTCTTCCAACAACGGTTGGGCAACCGTAAGCGCAAAGGG
>JAZONX010000017.1:0-2258 GCA_045654725.1 Eubacteriales bacterium | reverse complement strand
GACGTTGACCAGTTGACCTCTATTGATTGGATGAAAGAACGCCAAAAGGCTCTTCTGTGCGCATCGTCAAGGGCGTTGTAAATCTCTTTCCACCCGGTTTGCAGGATGGCTTCGATCTTGCTGAAATCCTTGACTTGGACTTTTCCGCGCTCTGCTTCGGCTTTTTCCAGCTTCTCGATCAATGCGGCGTAGTCTTTTTCGTATTGCTCCACCGTTCTGATCTTTCCTGTTTGCCATGAATAATTGAGTCGGTCTATCTGCTCATGGATCTCGTCAATGTTATGCTGCGGAATTTTCACGGCATCGGAGTCCATGACCTCGCTCGCTCTGACCTTGGCATCTTCAAGATACTGCTCGATGTTGGCAAGCAGCATTTTTTCAAAGGTGTTCTCGCCGATTGACATATTGTACGTGCATGTGTGGTTTGTCTTGTTATTATGGCATCTATATCGCTTGTAATAATATTTTTTTCCTGATGGGATCGTGTTTACGTATATCCCCCCTATGAGAGTGTTGCCGCAGATCGGGCATTTGATAAGCCCTGAAAAATAATACGCTCTGTCCTCTGCGGTGTTCTCCTTGACGTTTCTTTTCAATACCTCTTGGATTTTATCAAACTTTTCCTTGTCAATATACGCTTCGCAATAATTCGGATTTTCTCTGTAAAATCCGTATAGCATTGGATTGGTCAGCAGCTTTGCAAGAACGTTATAGCCGATACTGATGTGATATTTCACATGAAGATAAACAAGTGTTTTTTTCTTGCTTTGGTGCATTAAATAATGATCAATGGCATCCTCAACAATGTCCTCTACATCTTCATCCAGGACTACCTTTTTTCTGCCGGTCTGCGCATCAACGGCGTTTACCCAGCCGAAAGGCTGATTGCCGGTCAAGGGCTGCCCTGTCTGCACCTTATATTCGTTTACAATGTCGATCCTTTCGCCTGTCTGATCGGCTTCCATTTCCGCAATGGTCAGCTTCATATTGACAAGCATCCTGCCGTTTGCCGTGGTCAGGTCGTATTCTTCATCGGTTGTGGTCCATACTACCGGCGCAATACGCTTCATACATTCGTGATACTCCGCAACGGAACGGAAGAAGCGGTCGAGCTTAATAAAAATAATTCTCTCAAATTTGCCCTGCTCTGCATCTTGGATCATCCTTTGCAGCTCGGGGCGTTTTTTTATGAGCTTTCTTCCTGATACACCTTCGTCAATGTACCATTCCACAATTTTCATGTTGTTCTTTTCGGCATATTCGGTCAGCCGCATTTTTTGAGCATCCAAGGACAGCCCGTGCAGCTTTTGCTCCTGTGTAGAAACACGGACGTAAGCCGCAACACATTCAACGCTTAACACGTTCCTGACCTGCCAATCTTCCTTTGTCATTCGCTCTCACTCCTTTTTTGTATATTCTTTGGTGCGGTGTGCTTCCCCGGCATCACCCCCTTTATAGTAGTCCTCTCTCTGCGGCGATAACGATGACCGCGATGATTGCGCATACGGTCAATACCGTCATCAGAACAACGGCGTACATTGCCATTTTGACTGTTTCGTATTCCTTTTTGGAGAACGTGCCCGTCCTGCTCTTTTCTTTCCTGTTTTCTATGCGGAAATATTCTCTTATTACGAAAAAGGACAGGAAAGCAACGAAAGCGTAAGCAGCTATCAGTAAAAACATAATTTTCTCCTTTCTATAAATTTTTTCCCGTGGGGGACGCATGTTGACAAAATGTGCGGTAAAATGTCGGTAGAATAATATTGGTAACATTTACAGCTTGCTGGCAAAATTGTCAGATAGTACAATCAATTCGGAACATCTGTTCCGTCCCGGATGAAAGGAGATCCCCATGAGAGAAGAATACGTCCAAGAAATTACCGAATTGCTTAAAAACTGTAACGACCTAACCATACTTGACTTTATTTTTCAGTTGCTTCAAAGGCAAGCAACACAGACTTAACAGCTTGACGCTTTTCTGCCGTGTCAAGTTTTGTGATTTTCTTCACAATGTCTAAAAGTTCTTCGTCTGATTTTAACTGTAAAACGATATCCACAAGGATGTCGTTTTTATTTTGCATCTCGCGGTGTTCTGTCGTCTTTTCCTCAATCAGATCGGATTTAAGTATTCCAAAATATTCTGCCAAAATCTCGATTTTGTCGATTCTTGGATATTTTTTGCCTTTTATCCAATCATTTATTGTAGGAGCGGAAACGCCCACGATTTCGGCAAGCTCTTTTTGCTGCTTGCCGCTTCT
>JAZONX010000016.1:0-37056 GCA_045654725.1 Eubacteriales bacterium | reverse complement strand
CCTGTTCGGTACCGTCATCACCGAGAGTTCCCGTCGTGTAAGCGTAGGTCTTTACACTGGTTATGTTTCCAATACTATTATAGTTGTAAACAAAGGTTTTGTCAAGTGCCTCGTTGTTTTCTCTCGATAATTGACCGAGATAATCGTAAATATACTGGTTTTCGTAATTGAGAGCAGGAGAAGTATAGGTATCATGAGTGATTCTTCCGGTATTGTCGTAGGTGTATTCATTTGAATAGTCCTTATTTCCCCTAACGTGGTCGTTTACCTTTTTTAACCTGGATAAATCGTACGTATAAGTTTTTTTAGCAAAGTCTCCGTTTGGTATATGTACTGTTTTTTCAGATACACGTTTTAGCTCATCGTAACCATTATAGACGTAGAAGTCAAAGCTATAATTGTCAGTATCATTGGTGTATGCAGTTGAAAAATATTCGATACGCTCATCCGCCAGAGGACTATTCAAATCTGTAGTATAATCCTTTGTAATCACATAATCTTTGCTTAATGAATTTGAGGAAAATCTGCTCATAGTATGACGGCCTATTTCGTCATATTCAAGAACTGTTTGGTCGGTCAAGTTGTTGCTCGAATCAAATACACCTACTCGGCTCAAGCGATCCAAATGATATGCATATTTCGTCAGCTTTCCGGTGACAAGATCTCTGCTTTGTGCCAGCTTGGAGCTTCCGTCGTTATGCGAAGAAAGTGTATATTTTTCTATTTCGGATGTATTGCTTGAACTTGCATCATTCTCCGAATTAACGTATTTCGGTGAAGAATCATAGGTGTTAAAAAGCTCGTTTGTAACACCGGTAAGACGGTTGTATTCATCGTATGATCTTGCTATTGCGTAGTCGTAGTTTGTAAATTCAGGATAGTAATACGACCATGTTTTTTTATCATCAGAAATATGAATTTGTCCCATTGGATAATCGTTTTTGGAAACGCTGGTTAATTCATCGCGGTCGTAGCCGAGAATATATTCCAAAGCTCCGAAATTAATGGAATGCAGATTACCTCCCAAATATCCAAACGAATGGTTTCTATAACTGCCAAAGTTGAAAAAGCTTCGTGACGTCAGAGCAGAAGCATCTCCGTCATAGGTGTCGGTAATTTGAATACCGTCGCTTGTCGTAATCTTAGTGACTGTTCCCCATATACTATCTGTTTCAAATACAGTTTCCTTACCGAACTCATCGATTGTTTTTACAATGGATGTATTATCACTGTTATAAACATTTTCCTGAACGATCAATGGATTTGAAACAGAAGTTTTAACTATCAAGCCTTCGCTATTTCTTTCGTAGGCGATAGTTGTTGAATCTTCTTCCGTTTCAAAAGAAATTTCAGAAGAAAGGTCTATGTAGGAATCGTATATTTTTGTATAGTACATTCTGCCGGTTGAGTCAAGTAAATCTACCGCTATTATTCCAGTGGTATCTGGTATATCATCTCTTATTCTTGTAATTATCTCCTTGCCCATTTGATAAACTCGAGTACCAAAATAGCAATCAGCAAGAGAATAATTAACCCCTTTGCGCTGAACGTAGATTGAATATTGACCTGATGCGGTAGTAATCTTTTTTCCTCTATTGAAGTAGAACTCATCTGTGTTTACTTGTTTTTTCTGATTTGTCTTATACTTCAATATATCCTGAAGCCATACTTTATCGTCTGTGGTTGCATCACCGCAATTAAAAAAGGAACATTCATAAAGTGGAAATATTGTAAGACCGTTTGTTGATTCCTTAAGTATAACGACTTCTTCTTTTAGTGCACTGTGAGAGTTGCCTTGTTCATCCATGAGTTCGGTAGTAAATTTCGATAGTCTAAAATCCCTGATTGAAAGCTGTTCATTTGTTAAGTATGTTCCCGCCTGGATTGTATAAGCACTCTCATCCTCAACTTGGCAAACAAGTAACAATGAAAAGTAAGTCCACTTGTTTACCGGTAGATTCTTAAGGTCAAAGGCTTTGATGTCATTTGAAGTGACATTTTTTACTATCATTTCAATATCAGTCACCGACTCTTGGTGGTTCATTACCCAACCTGAGAGCATCAACAGTCCGTCAAAGTTTTCCGGTATAAGTATGCTTGTTGTGTAGTGATTAAATCCACCGTTGCAAACTCTATCCATGGAAAGCCCGGTTTCTGGTGACATAATTCGTGTAATCTCCAAACTGGAGAAGTTAGCAAGGTTATCGCATCCGTAATAAGTTACTCGACCGGGATATTGCTGTCCGGCTCTACTTGCCAAGTCGCCATCAGGCTCAAAACTATAAACCGGTTTTTTATCCTGAAATTGTATTCTATTAGTTACTCCATAGAAATTCGTTATATCCAACGTGCGGAACAAATTTGTTCCGCTTTCACATGAATAACTGTACACGTTGCGATCAATTACCTTATTTTCTTTCTCTTTTATTACGGTAAAAGTATTGTTGCTTTCTGTACAGGTTATTTTGTAACGGTAATTAGCAGAAGATGATGTTCCTACATTTGTAGAGTACGCACTAAACACACCACCGGAAAATGCAGTATAGTACATTACACCGGAATAATGAGTAATCATTGTATGAGCGCTGCCGTTGTAGGCAATAGAAGAATTACATATTTCTGTGCCATTATACGTGTATTTTATAGATGCTAATACTCTGTTTGTTCCCGATGTGGTATAACTAAATCTAATAACTTTACCTGTTTTATACGTGATAGATGATAAAGAGCCACCAATATAGGTATATTTTAAGAAAATCTCGCCGTATTTATCGGTCATTGATGCGATTTTACCTGCTGAAGTGAACGTTTCCTTGCTGTAATCCGGATATTCCAGCACAAACGTGTTCCCTGAGGTTCTGATTATTCTTTGCGAATCATCGTCGAAGGTGTATTTTCCGTTGCCCACATCTTTAAGATCACAAAGACTTCCGTCACCGTCTTCATAGCCTGTTGGAGCTCCGGTAGAAGAAATAATAAGCCTTTTCTGTAAATTCAGCTTGTATCCATTTGACATATTAAACTGATTTGTTCCGGAAAGTCTTGAGTTGAACACCAAGGACAAGCCTATAGTGTGCTGAACATCGCCAAATGTCAGCAGCGGAAGCTCATAAATAAAGTGTGCGTAGGGTGCGTCTAATCGAATGTTACCAACATCATATCTTTTTACGTAAGTTTCTGACATAGGTTTATCCTCCTGTTTTTTTATTTTACCGCAAAGTATCTTTGCGGTTTATTTCATTGTATCACATTTTATTCATAAATGAAAGAGATTTTCTGTTACCATTTTGTTAAGTTTGTACTAATAAATTGTTTCTAAATTGTAGAAATTTGTTGAATGTTGACAAAGAATATCGATTCGATGAAAAATGAGTTTTAGTTTTATGTGAACTTGTTAGAAAACGCAGTGAGTATTTTGTTTTTTTCTTCAAAAAATCAAGCACAAGAAAGGCTATTTCTATTGACTTTTTTCTTGTTTTCTGTTAAAATGGTTTATTATGAAAAACAAATTATAATGGGAAGGTGTTTTTTGTGCTTAGTAATTTGATCGAAAAGGTGCTCGTTCCCGAGGAGGAGATCGCAGAAATCGTTAGCCGCGTTGCTTCCGAAATCCGCCGTGATTACTCCGAAGGCAAGAATCTCGTTGTTGTTAGCGTTCTTAAGGGCGCCATGCCGTTTACTACCGATTTGATGAAGAAGCTTAACCTGCCTTGCGAGCTCGAGTGCGTGAGAGTTTCCTCTTACGGAAATTCCACCGAGTCCAGCGGAAAAATTCAGGTTTTGCTCGACTTTGATCGTGAGGACATTGCCGAGTGCGATCTTCTTGTGGTTGAGGACATCGTTGACTCGGGCAACACGCTGAATTACCTTGTTAATCACCTGAAGAACAAGGGCGCTCGCAGTGTAAAAACCTGCACTCTGCTTGATAAACCCTCAAGACGTAAGGTTGACTTCCAGCCGGATTACGTTGGCAAGGAAATTCCCGATGAGTTCGTGTTCGGTTACGGACTTGATCTTTTTGAAAAATACCGCGATCTGCCTTACGTGGCGGTTGTAAACCTTGAAGCGATAAAAAATAATGGCTAAGGTTGGACTCTACACCCTTGGATGCAAGGTTTCACTCTATGAAACTGAGGCGATCAGCGAGGCGTTTGCCGATGCCGGATACGAGATTTTGCCGTTCGACGAGGTCTGCGACGTGTATGTTATCAACACCTGCACGGTGACTGCCGAGAGCGATGCAAAATCGAGAAAATATATAAGACGCGCCATAAGGAAAAATCCCGATGCGGTGGTGATAGTGATCGGCTGTTACAGTCAGCGCTCACCCGACGAGGTTGCGAGCATTGAAGGTGTCAGTGCGGTTCTCGGAACTGCGGACAAGATGAAGTGCGTGGAAATCGCAGAGAAACTTTTGAATTTAAAAAACGAAGCTCAAATCCCGAATTTGGTAGGCTCTCTTGATGGTGCGAAATTCGAGCCTATGTGCGTAAAAAATGCACCGCGTACCCGCGCTTATGTGAAAATTGAGGACGGTTGCGAATGCAAATGCACTTATTGTGCTATCTCCGGCGCAAGAGGTCCGGTGCGATCGAAGAACCCGAATGAGGTTATCAGCGAGGTCGAGGGACTTTACAAAAACGGAACGCTCGAAATCGTGCTCACAGGCATAGAAACAGGTTCTTACGGAGCTGATTTTGATGAAAAATATGATCTTGCAGACCTGATTTGCGAGCTTGATGCCCGTCACAGCTGCGAGAGGATAAGACTCGGATCTATGGCGCCCGAGCTTCTCGGCGAAAAATTCATCGAAAGAATTGCAAATTTAAAGATAATGGTGCCTCATTTCCATATCTCGATGCAGAGTGGATCGAGCAACGTTCTTCGCGGAATGAAGAGGCGTTACAACCGTGGAATGGCACTAAAAAACATAGAACGTATACGCGAAATTATGCCAAACGTGATGCTTACCGCCGATTTGATGGTCGGTTTCCCGGGCGAGAGCGAGGAGGATTTCCTTGATACGCTTAACTTTGTGCGTGAGGCGAGATTGCTCGACGCTCACGTTTTCGCATACTCGAAGCGAGAGGGAACTCCTGCGGCGGATTATCCGAATCAAATTCCCGAGAATATCAAAAGAGAACGCTCCGCAAGGCTTATCGCCGAGTGCGCGCGTGTCCGCGATGAGGTTTTGCAGTCGGTTGTTGACTCCGGCGAGCCTCTCTCGGTGATTATGGAAACGAGGAAGGGAAGTCTGCATAACGGTCACTCAGACTCCTATATCGAGGTCTGTGCCGAGAGCAAAAACGACCTTCGAGGCGAGCTTGTTTTGGTGAAGCCAATTCGTCACGAAAACGGGAAAATCTATGGAAAAATCATATAAAAGACAATAATAGTTTACAAATTCTCACATTTAGAGGTAAAAATAATGGAAAACAGCAAAAAGACAATGGAAAAAATCGTTGCCCTCTGTAAGAACAGAGGCTTCATCTTCCCCGGCTCGGAGATCTACGGCGGTCTTGCTAACTCCTGGGACTACGGTCCTCTCGGCGTTGAGTTTAAGAATAACGTAAAGCGCGCTTGGTGGAAGAAGTTCGTGCAGGAGTCCCGCTACAACGTGGGTCTTGACGCGGCTATAATCATGAACCCCGAGACCTGGGTAGCTTCGGGTCACGTTGGCGGATTCTCCGATCCTCTTATGGATTGCAAGGGCTGTAAGGCTCGTCACAGAGCAGACAAGCTCATCGAGGATTACGCATTCCAGAACGGTCTAGATGACAATCCTGCATCCTGGACCTTCGACGAGATGGCTACCTATATTAAAGAAAAGAATATCGTTTGTCCCATCTGTGGCGGCAAGGACTTCGCAGACATCAAGAAGTTCAACCTTATGTTCAAGACATTTATCGGTGTAACCGAGGAATCCTCCAGCACCGTTTACCTTCGTCCCGAGACAGCGCAGGGTATCTTCGTAAACTTCCCCGCGGTACAGCGCTCGGCAAGAAAGAAGCTTCCTTTCGGTATCTGCCAGATCGGTAAGTCATTCCGTAACGAGATCACTCCCGGTAACTTCGTGTTCCGTACACGTGAGTTTGAGCAGATGGAGCTTGAGTTCTTCTGCAAGCCCGGTACAGACCTCGAGTGGTTCGCATATTGGAAGAACTTCTGCCACCAGTGGCTTCTCAACCTCGGTATGAAGGACGAGAACCTTCGTCTTCGTGACCACGATCCCGAGGAGCTTTGCTTCTATTCCAAGGCTACAACCGACTTCGAGTTCCTCTTCCCCTTCGGTTGGGGCGAGCTTTGGGGCATCGCGGACAGAACCGACTATGACCTTTCCCAGCACGGCAACCACTCCGGTAAGGATCTGACCTTCTTCGATCAGGAGACAGGCGAGCACTACGTTCCCTACGTTGTTGAGCCCTCGCTCGGCGCGGACAGAGTTGCTCTCGCATTCCTTGTTGACGCTTATGACGAGGAGGAGATTTCCGAGGGCGACGTTCGTACAGTTCTTCATCTTCATCCTGCGCTTGCACCCGTTAAGTGTGCAGTTCTTCCTCTCTCCAAGAAGCTTTCCGAGAAGGCTCTCGAGCTCTTCGACGAGCTTGCGAAGGAGTTCAACACCGAGTTCGACGAGACCGGCTCTATCGGTAAGAGATACCGCCGTCAGGATGAGATCGGTACTCCCTTCTGCATCACCTACGACTTCGATACTGAAAATGATGGTTGTGTAACCGTTCGTGACAGAGATAGCATGGAGCAGGTTAGAATTCCTCTTGCAGAGGTTAAGGCGTACATCGCAGAGCGTATCAAATTTTAATTGAAACAAAAGGGTTGCCCAACAACGGCAACCCTTTGAAATAGCGCAAAATACTAACTAAACATTACATTTAAGGTGCTTTTTATGAATAAAATCGAAAAAATCTCCTCCTTCACAGTGGACCACGATCTTCTCACTGAGGGCATTTACGTATCACGAATCGACGGCGATATCACTACCTACGATCTTCGCACCCGTGTTCCCAACGCAGGTGATTATATGGATAATTTGACGATGCACTCGGTTGAGCATATGTTCGCAACCTACGTTCGTGCGAGCAAAATGGCAGACCGTGTCATCTATTTTGGTCCCATGGGATGTCAGACAGGCTTTTATCTGCTTGTTCGTGACGCCGAGAATTCCGAGGTGCTGGAGGTTGTCCTTGACGTACTTCAAAAGATCGTTAATCACGATGGCGAGATGTTCGGCGCGGTAAGACGCGAGTGTGGAAATTATCAAAATCTCGATCTTTCTGCGGCAAAGCGTGAGTGCAAGAGATACCTTGCAATCCTTAATTCCAAGGAAAATGATTTCCTCTACAAAGGAGACAAAATATGAAGGTTGATATAGGAATTATCGGCGCAATGGAGCCTGAGGTTTGCGCGCTCATTGATGCGCTTTCCGAAAGGGATAGCCAAACTGTAAGCGGAGTTACCTTCCATACAGGACTCATAGAGGGTAAGCGCGTTGCTGTTGCAAAGTGCGGTATCGGCAAGGTATTTGCTGCCATTTGCACCGAGATTATGATACTCAAATATTCTCCCTCGCTTATTGTGAACACCGGAGTTGGAGGTGCGCTCGCATCCGACCTGACAACCGGAGATATTGTGATCGCTCACAGTCTTTGTCAGCACGATATGGACACATCGGCTATCGGTGACCCCAAAGGGCTCGTTTCGGGAATAAATATGATTTACTTTGATAGCGACGAGAGAGCGAGAGAGATTCTTCTCTCTGCGGCAAAAAATCTTGGCCTTAATGC
The DNA here is from genome assembly GCA_045654725.1 of Eubacteriales bacterium. Classification (GTDB taxonomy): domain Bacteria; phylum Bacillota; class Clostridia; order Oscillospirales; family CAG-272; genus UBA1740. Next base: position 29,254 of record JAZONX010000016.1, on the reverse strand, counting down.
CAGAGCCGGCAGAATTGCCTCGGGCGACAAGTTTATCGCCTCCAAGGAGGATAAGCTGAGAATTGCCAGCGATTTCTCTGCCGACGCTTGCGAGATGGAGGGCTGCGCGGTGGCACAGACCGCCTTTGTAAACGGCACACCCTTCGCGGTTGTAAGAGCGATTTCCGACTCTGCCGACGGCGATGCGACTATGGATTATCCTACCTTTATGCCCATCGCGGCGAGAAACTCGACAAACCTAACTCTCGCACTCATCAAGGCGTGGTAAGGCTTAAAACTATAATAAAACAAAGAAAAAGCGACCATAACGGTCGCTTTTTTTGATAATAAGGCTTGATTGAAAGGTTATCCTTCCCAGAATGATTTCAGCTCCTCATTTAGGGTCTTGGAGTCACCGATAAATTTCACGCCCTCCCAAAGGGCAGGCAGACTCTTTTTGTAAATCGGGTCGTCAAAGCGGTCGTCAATGAGCACGATAACACCTCGATCGTCCTCGCGGCGGATAACTCGTCCTGCCGCCTGAAAAACTCTGTTCATGCCGGGGTAAATATAGGCGTATTGCTTGCCTTCCTCGTATTTTTCCTCGTAATATGCCGCGATCGACTCACGCTCGTAGGAGAGGGCAGGCATACCGATGCCAACGATTACCGCGCCAATTAGCGAATCGCCCGCAAGGTCGATGCCCTCGGAGTAAATTCCACCCATAACGCAGAACGCGATAAGATAGTTGCCGTCTTCCTTTTTGAACTCGTCAAGGAAGGCGTTTTTTTCTTTAGCGGACATATTTTTAGTCTGCGAAATCACCCTGATTTTAGGATATTTTGCCGAAAATGCCTTGGCGAGAGCCTCGGAGTAGGCAAATGATGGCGAGAATATCATATAATTTCCGCGCTTTGCCGAAACGGTTGCCGCTATGGCGCGACAAACGGCTGAAAGTGTGTCAACTCGCTCGGAGTAGCGCGTACTGATCTTGTCCATAATGCAGACCGAAAGCTGCTCGGGTGAGAAGGGAGAGTTGACCTCCAAAATCTCGTCGGATCTGTCACCGCCAAGCACCGCACGATAGTAGCCGAGAGGCGAGAGGGTTGCGGAAAACAGCACCGCGCCGTGACCCTTGTTCAGCCTTTCACGAATGATGAATGAGGTGTCAAGACAGTAGAGCTTAGTGCGAATTTCACCGTCATTATAGAATAAGAACATTCTGTAAGAGTCGTCGAAACGTGCGAGAATGTCGGCATATTTTTTGATTTTATAATAGAACGTGCGAAGATATGTGAGCCTTGCCTCGCTCTCCTCGTCATTTGCCTTTTGATTGAGCATAACCTCCTCCTCGCAAACCTTCAAAAGTTCGTCGAAGAGAGTGTAAAGTCTGCCGGGGATTTCGGTGACTGTCGATGCACCGATGAGATGACCGTCATTATCGCGACGCAACTCGTCCTTTAGATATGGCAGTAGGGTGTCCGAAAATACCGCTGCGGCTGTGCGTGAGAGTTTTTTGATTGCCGAAAATTCACCCAGCAAAGGCTCTTCGGCAGGTGCATAAAGCTCGGAGAGGTTTATCTCTGCCGAGTACATCTCACGCGCTCGCTCGTGGAGATTATGCGCTTCGTCGATCAGAAAGGCATATCTTCCGCCCTTGGTGAAGAATCGTCTGATGTAAACCGTGGGGTCAAACAGGTAGTTGAAATCGCAGATAACAACGTCACAAAGCTCGGCATAGGTCAGCGAAAGCTCGTAGGGGCAAATGGTGTAGCGATCGGCACAATTTTGCAGATCGGCATGTGTGATAACCGTCTTTTCCTGTCGGTAAAGATCAAGTGCCGCCTCGGCAATTTTGTTGGAGGAAGATCTGCGGCAGAGCTTTTTCGAGCGCTTGCAGAGGCTTCCTTCGGGACAGATTTTTTCCTTTGCGGTGATGACAAGTGCGCGGATCAGCGCGCCACCCTCTGCCATGAGATCGAGGCAATCCTTCGCAGCCTCGGCTGTGGTTGCCTTTGGTGTGAGGTAAAAGACCTTTTCCACACGCTCGTCACCCAGTGCGCGAATGGCAGGGTAGAGTGCCGAAACCGTCTTTCCGGTTCCTGTTGGTGCGGTGGCGTAGAGGCATCCGCCGCGGGAGAGAATTCTGTACGCGTTTCTGACGAACTCACTCTGTCCCTCGCGGACCTTTTTATAGGGAAATTTCATCAGCCTCATGGAGGGCAGACGGCGTGTGACTCTCTCCACCTCGGGAGTTGCGAAAATTCTGACCGCGGTGAGGCATTTTCCAAAGAAATCCTCCAGCTTTTTATAGCTTACACACTCGAAATTCTCGGCATACTCGCCGCTATATTCATTAAGGTAGATAAACTTTATATTGACAAGGTTGAGGGCGCAGCTTTTTGCCAGCATATAGGCACAGATATAGCCCTCGCCGCGAATCTCGGCAATTTCGCTCTTTTTGAGCCGCTTCGGGTCGGAGTCAACCGACCTTGCGATAGTAAGGGTGTCGCTGTTTTGGTCTTCTGCCACCCCAGATAGGAGAAATTCGTGCTCACCGTCGGTGAATTTAAGCGTGAGTTTAGTGGAATTCATCTCACCGAAAATACGCTTCAGCCTTATACGTGAGCTTTCGCTGATTCTAGGCTCATCCTCGTCGTAAGAGACCGACGGAGAAATGCCACGTCTTGCAATGCTGACAAATTCCGAGAGGGAAATCTCGATAATAGATTTTTCACTATTGAATTTCACACCGAAGGCCTCCTTTTTTTTATTTTAATTTTATCACATACGCGAGATAAAGTCAATAGAAAAAAGAGGCAGGCCACGTCATAGTGACCTGCCTCCCTCGGGGACAATTTCAGGAAATTATTGCAACCCCGATGGGTTCATTTGTGTTTTGCCGAGGAATGAATCCAGCAGCCTGGTTTTTGTTTCAAGCCAGGCGGTTCTATCCTCTTTTGCAAATCTGTAACCGTCCATTGCGCCTTTAAATCCCACGACAGGCAGAGCGGAAAGCTTCAGCAAGCCGTCGAGGACGGTGTAGATGTTCTGTCCTTCCTTCGCCGATAGAATTACCGAAAGTGTGAAAATCATACACACAGTCGTGGGAATTAGGGACACAAGAGCAAAAGCGACCTTTTTGTAGGTGGGGTCGGTAAGCTCGCTTTTACGTCTACCGTGGGAGCGCGAGAGAAGGGTAGCCGGGGTTAGTCCGACAGCCTTCATTTTCTCGGCTCGTTTAAATATTCTTTTGGCTTTGTGCGAGAAGGATTCACCTCGCTTGTATGCCTCAAATTCGCCGATAGAGTAACCGTTTTCTCCGAGATAGGAGAGCCGTCTGTACTGAAGCTCACGCATAGAGTAGTCGTGGCAGAAATCTCGCATGCCGTCAATCATATCAGGTGTAATGAGTGATCGAATTGCTATATATTTCTCCTCGGCTGAACGATATTCGAGGCTTCTCTCACCCTCGCGCTCGCCTGAATCCTCAAGCGAAAAGTAGATCATATATGAGGACAAAAGCATAACGACGAGAGTTGTGGTAAATTGCTCTCCTCCTAGCTGTGAGAGGGCTACGTCGGTGAAGGTGACGAGTACGGCTATTGCCAGCGTTATCGTGGCGATAATTTTACCGGCGTTGACAATAAGCGAGGAGTATCCCTGCTTGATTGCGTTGCCTAGCTGAAGCAGATCGTTACTTTCACTGTTCCTCACCGCAAGCTACCTCCTGTCCTCTACCTGCAAGGTGAAAACAGATCGCGCCAAGTAGATTTCCAATGAAGCCGACAAGCGATATTACCGTCATCTGATCGGCAATTCTTGACATTCCCCAGAATATGAGAAATAGAAACAGCCACATTATATATGAGCTGAAGCTCATTAGCCTTCGGCGTATGAATTTGTAGAGAGGGAGCGCCGACAAAGCAAGAATAAGCGCGACACCGCCGGCAATGCAGCTATGATACCCGACATGCTTCCACAGAGGGAAATAGCTGAGTGTACATATTGCAGGAGGCAGGATACAGAGCGAAAAACCAAGAATATGTAAACCAATCTTTACAAATATATTAGTTTTACTCGTTTTCATACTCCGAAAGTTCCTCTCTCATCTTTTGAATTTTGTCACCAATTTCATCCTTTTGGTACTGCGGAAGGGCTGAGGACATAAAGATCGCGTAGAGAAGATCAATCTGTCCGCCAAGGAGGGTTTTCATAGCTTCACGTTCTCGGAGAAGTTGCTCGTAGGTTTCAAATTCCCATTTTATTCTGCCAAGCTGACTTGAATTCTCTGCGAGTGCTTCGTTGATTTTGCTAATCGAGCCTGAGATTTCTGTAAATTTATCCGAATTCGCAAGATTGTTTTTGTCATTATCCTCTTGTACCTTGTCAATTGATGCTTTAAGACGGGAGAGAGCATTGCGTAAAAGAGGGATAAGGCTACTCTTGTATGCTATTCCGACAACCAGCGTACCAAGGAAGGCGAGAATGGAGAAAATTTTATCTGCATTAGCCTCGAGGACGGAGTAAATCTCGTCGAAAAGGTTGCTGTTTTCGATTAAGTCATCCTCCTTTTTTGCGCCGTCATCCGCGTTTGCGCTCTCGGTTGTGAGATCATTTTGAGTATCGATGACAGCCTCGCCTTCTGTTTCTTCCGCGCTAACGCCTATGGTAATCGAAAGGGTCAGCACAAGGCAAATTATGAGAGGGAGTATTTTATTGATTATAGATAAAGCTTTGATTTTGTTCATTTTTTCCTTTCCGTCCTCAGCCGAGAATTCCTCTGCCAAAGACTTTTTCTTCTGTTAATTTTAGCCTTTTTTCGAGGCTCGAGATGCGTTCGGATAGAATTCCGTTCCGAATGGAGAGCGCTCGAAGCTGGGTCAGAGAGTAATCCTCGGGAATAATTACGCCGTTGATCTTTCTGATTTTCGGCAGCTCGACGCTCCGGTCTTTAAGCACCAGCCTGGGCGTATATACTCCCTCGGGAAGACGAACCGTGTCGAGCGTACATTCTGAGCCGCAGATGCTTGCGCTAATAACACCGATACAGAGGTTGCCCTCGTATTCACCGTCGAATTTGAGATTGAGAAATCTGCTCGTGTCGGCAGAGGCGGACACGATCTCGGCAAAATTTTCGAAGCATTTGATAACGAGCTTACTCATACCTGTTCTCCCTTCGTGTAGGCTTCGCTTTGCGCGGCGCCGACTTCGTCATCCTGGTGTGAAGTGCAGCAACACCTGACGTAATCGAGCCTCGATTCGATGAGGCAGAGCCTCTCGTAGATGCCTGCGAGCTGTGAGTATAGCGAGGATTCGCCAACCTGAAGATAGGAGGCAAAATTGCCGTTTTTCACGTCGCAGAGCATGTCGTAAAGGCTGTGATTTTCGCCAAAGTTGGTTTTGATCGCCGCTGCCAGGGAGTCTTTGCCAACCGCTTCAACATCGTTAAGAAGGCTGTTAAACCTCTCGACAATCAGCTTTGGCAGACGGTCGAATGCCGCCTTCATATCCTCCGCGGTGTAGCCCCTCCCCCCGAGAGAGGAGGGGGCTGTGGGTCTTGTTGGGAGAGAGCTGACTCCGAGTGAGCTTACCTCTCCTTCTGTTATTTTTTTAGTTTTCATGTCTTATCCTTTCAGTGTAAAATTTATTTACTTGTGCGGACGAGGAAGCGGTGGCTGACAGAGGAGATTGCTATCGGTACACGGAAATCGCAACCGCGTATGATGATCTGTTTACTCCGCCATTGCGGTCCTCTGTGAGATAGCCTTACGCTGAAGGAATCCTCGCTTGAAGGAGTGCTGTGCAAAAAGCTCATTTCCGAAAAATCCAGTTCTCCACCGCGGACAGGCTGACTGAAAATCTGCCTATCATCGCTCTTTACAGTCACAAGTGCGGCATTTTTTATTAGGGCTTTGCAGCCGATAATCAGTCCACCCGGAAGTGTGACCTTCTTCAGATCGGGACTGTCGCCATCCTCTGCCGAGAGTTCAATGAGATATTCCGCGGCATGGTCGCCAAAGGAGTAAAAATAAGGGTTAAGTCGATTGCCGTGAAGCTCTCGGTATTTTTCCTCGTCGATCTGCCCGTTTGGGGTGTCGGGAATCACACCGCGCTTGTCATTGTTGAAGATAAAAATCTCGCCATCCTCGGTAGCGAACCACATCAGCTCACCGTCGCAGAGATAGACCTTTGCGGGAATGAGGCTTCCGCCTCTGCGCTCCTCGGTGGGATAAACCGCGAGCTTCTTGCCATCGCGCTGCTCGTAGTAGATTGCGATACCGTCATCGTCGAGAAGGCTGAAGATTTCGCCCTCCGCAATAGAGTCGGTGTGCGCTGAAGTTTCGTAACCCTCGGCAGCCTGACTTGAGTATCTGTAAACCACGCGGTCGCCCGAGTAGCCACCGATATCTTCGATCGGATAGACAGAGCAGGGAGTTTCTCGGCGGTCGAGCAGGAGGATCTTGCCGCGGCTCATTATCGCGAGGTATCCCATCCACAGACCGAGTTTTGCCTCTTGTCGGTGGTTTTTGGGTAGCAGCGATAGTGGAATTTCGGTAAGAAGCCTTACTGTTGGAGCGCCGGTTAACGCATTTTCGAGCGAGCACACGCCATCCTCAGTGAGCACAATGATGCTGTCGAGGTGCGAAACCATGCAGATCACAGCTACGCCCGAAAGAATATGCTCCTCGGTGTAGACACCGTCAGAGCAGTTAAGACGGGTGATATTTCCATCGCCGAGCCCACCCCTGAAAATCCAGAGGCTACTGCCGAGCGCAATCATTTCACGAACCTCGCACGACCCGAGGGTCAAGTCAATACTCGCCTCGTCAGAGAATGTCACTTCACCGCTTGATAGAGATGTAGAATAGAAGATTTTTCCGGGCATATCGGGGTTGCCAGAGAGGAAAAGTCTGCCGTCAAAAATATGCATAACTCGACATCCGACAATAGCCGAGTCGTTGCTGATCAGCAAAGGATCGCCACTCGAGTCAAATCCGACAAGCCTCTCTCCGTCACTGATAAAGCTCTGCGCGGAACTGCCTATGCAATAGCTCTTTCGGTTAGCAAGCTCGAGGATGGGGCGCAAAGACTCCTTGCCGTCGCGATTTTGGACGTCAAATCTGTAAAGTCCGCTGCCGCTATGAAGGTATAAAAGCCTTCTGCCGTCTGCGGTATGGACGTAAAACATCGAGTGTATTGTCTCGCCTGTCGAACATATTTTTCTGTAACCGGGAACACTCTCCAGCGCACCGCCACCACCGAGGTAATCGACGTAAACGTTTTTAAGTCGGTAGATTCCGCTGTGATTCCTTCCTGCCGTCATGTTATAAACGCGATGCAGGGTGTTGCCATTTTTTGAGTTGGTTTTGACTTTCATACTACGCCCATCCGTTCACATCTACATATTTTGTGCTTATCTGCTCGTAGGTATTCCTTTCCATGCGCGAGAGGAGATCCTCGTATCTTTCTCTGTAATGAGAAGCTATGGAGGGGTCGGCATCCAGCAGAATGTATGAGGTAGCCAGGAGAGGGAGCAGATGGGAGTATTCGGCGGGAATGTCGATTTCCTCGCTGACACTTGTTCCGATCTTCGTGGGGAGTCTGCGATAGGTGAGTATGATTTCGCCCGAATAGTCGGAGTCCAGCTCGATTTTTCCGTCTGCGAGCAGGCAACCCTTAATGGGATTGCCCGAGGAATCCTGGGCGGGAGTAGTGAAGGATGAAAAGTCGGGATATATCGACCGCATATCAATCGTCACTCTGTTTCCTCCGTCGGGGATATCCTCTTTTTTTGTGGAGTAGACCTCGGAGTAAACCGAGAAATCATACACGTCGAAGGAGGTATCTGCCCACAGGACAATCTTGCCGCCTTCGGAAATAAAATGCTTCACGACGTTGCTTTCTATACCCGTGTCAATGGAATAGACATTCAGGAGCGAGCCGTCGTAGACGGCATAATTTCCGTAACCGCAGACTCTCATACTGAATGCCACGCCGTCAAGCGGAAGAGTTATCTCTGTTCCGCCTGTGCAATGAATTGCTTCACGGTAAAAGCTCGGCTGCAGACCTCTCGTGTAGAGTCTGACGGTATTTGTGATTTTTCTTCGAATGTAAATTTCTCTTAATGCTCGGTTTGCAGCAGAGATCAAAAGGCTGTCCGCAGGCAGCTCTAGGTCAAAAACAAGGTCGGTCATTTCACTTTTGAGTTCTTCTAGGGTCAATAAAATCACCTGCCTTTGTAATGGGTGGTATCAGACTGTAATCTTGGCGGCGGTTTCTATCTCCTCTATCGTATCAACCGCAAGAAGAATGTGCTTATAGGAGCCGAAGCCTACGCCAAAGCGGCATCTACCGTTCCAGATATAGTTACCGGTGTGGTTGTCGACCCAGTTTGTCACGGTGAGGGGTACACGGTTGAAGAACATATTACCGCAAAGGTTCTTGTTCGCCTCGGAGGACATGAGCATCATGCTGGGCTTTTCGGGCTCCCAGGAGGGAAGAACGATTACGTTCCAGTTACCGTAGTGGAGGTTGATGTCGTTATAGCCGTTGCCGAGAGCACCCTCGGAGCCGCAAACCTTCTTGACTACCTGCTCTAACTTGGGGTAATTGCTGGGAATAATGATGGTATCGGCGGTGTAACCCATAGGCTCGCCGTTTTCGTCACGCATATTTCTTAACTTGCTAGCGAGAGCGTAGAGCTTTTCCTCGAAGATCTCGGTGGAATATACTCTGTCCTGGCTGTTGCCCGAGCAGAAGATATCGCCGTAGAAGTAGTTACACTGTTCGCCACCCAGGGTAGCGTTGGGAGAGCCCCAGCAATGGTAGCGGGTAAAGAGAGGCTCGTCGTCCATCGTGGTGAGATCAAGCTCTGCGCCGGCGAAGGTGGTTTCGGTAAGGGTGCCGTTGATGAGGGCGTGCTCGCAGATCTTGTTGATGGTCTTGTAGTATGCGCGAACGAAGTTTTCGATTCTGTGCTTTGCGTCTGCGGCAATACCAAAGTTTGCATCCTCCATCATCTCTGCGGAGATAACGAATTCCTTGGTGAACTGAATATGCTCGATGAACTTGTCATAGCTCTGCAATACAGTATCCTGTGCTGCTGTTGCACCTTCAGCGGTTGCCTGGAAGACGTCGAACTCGTTGTGAGTGACGATGCTCTCGCCAAATCTGTTACTCTTTTCCACGTTGAAAAGGGCGTCGCATATTCCGCCCTTCTTGGTGATAAGGTCGCTTTCGTGCTCAATAACCATCTTGATGGGATTTTCCATCTTGCCTATTGCGGCATTGTTGAAATTGTTGCTTTTAGAATAAATAATCATATTTTTCCTTCTTTCCTTTAATTAGTAATTGTTAACTCTTTTATAGAGTCTTTGGATTTCTGTGTCGCTGAGATTACCGAAGATTTCTCTTGCCTCTGCGAGCTGCTGTCTTGTCATTGCGCCATAGGGCGAGCTTGCTGCTCTCGGCACACTTGAGGTGAGGTGGGATTTTGTGTTGGGCTTCGTCACCCTTCGAGTTGCCAAATACGCTTCGTCAGGAGAGAGTCCGAGGTCGCGAAGGGCGGCATATCTTGTCGGGTTTGGGAGCTGTGTTATGCTCTCAATGTCGCCAAGCTCATCGAAGTTCGTCTTGAGAGCTTCGAGGTCCTCGTCAATAAGCACCGAGGTGGTAGAGGGCTGCTCTGCAGGGTTGAAATCCACAGACTCTGCTTCGGGCATTTCTACGCCCTGATAAACGCTTTCTTCGTTCATATCACTTGCCACCCTTGACTCTGAGATCTCCGCCGACGATCTTTGTGCACTTGACTCCGTCGTTGGTTTTCTTGGGTGCAGAAATCTTTTTAATACTGATAGTAGCATAGGGATTGTTTTCCTTATTCTTCATTATTTTTCTCGCTTTCGTTGGTTTTTGTTGAATTTTTGTTTTCTAAAAGGTCGCGGAAGTATTCCACGTTTTCTCTCGCGTAAGGATAGTGAGCCTTGTCCTGGAGCTGCCAGTAGCGAAGGAGAGCCTTGGGATCTTCCTTGTTGCCGAGAGTTCCGCGCTCAAGGTTGAGCAGGTTAGTCTCCCAGAGCGACTCACCCTGATACTGTGAATCGGCGTTGCGGTCAACGGTGAACAGGTAGGAGTCGTCGTAATAGTAGTTGCCGTCGTTGTCGCGCTCGATGAAGTCGTAGCGGTTGAATTCCGAGAAGAGCGTTCTGCCCATCGTGTCCTGATAGGCGAATTTTCTCGGTTCGTCCGCGAAGGCAAGATAGTGGCGGAAGACTGTTTCGTAGAGCTTGCAGTATGCGAGCTCTTTCATTCGCTTCTTAGTTTCAAGACGGCTGGACGCTCGCGTAATCTTAAGTTGCCTTGCGTAGCCTGATTCGGATTTCAAGGCGTCTGTGCCCTGAAGGGCGTCGGAAATGCCGAGCACTCTCTTTGCGTGATCGTAAAGACGGTCTGCCTCTTCAATATCCTGCGAAATGTCTGGGGTGGTGTCGATTTTTCCATAATTGTCGATGCTCTCGCCGGGACGGGTTTTGATTATCTGACCGAAGACGGCGTTGGAAAGCGTCACCGACGTGCCCTCCGGCATAATTGGAGTAATTCCCGCGCGAAGAAGCTTCTGCAAAATTCTCGATTCTATCTTGTTTATCGCCTGTTGCTGGGGTCTTATACGCTCGCAGTCCGAGCCACCGAGCAGGGTATTGTCACCGAGAGTGTTTTTTCGCAAAATAATAGGAAAGCTATTGGGCAGATAGTATGGAATGTTCACGGTCTTGCCGTCAACGACAACGCTCTCATCTTCCACGTCGCAGTATTGATATTCCGGCGTTGCACAGCGACAGAGAGATGCCGGCTGCCCGCAATTCTGACAGACCCTGATCTTACGCTTGTAGTAGTTGGGAAGATCGAGTAGAGGAAGATCGCCCGAGAAGACGAATTTTCCTATATGTCCGTCCTCGTCCTTGTAGAAGCAGACGATAAGAGCAACAGTATCGCTCAACGGGTCGTTTACGTCGGCAAGGAATTCACCCTCCGCGAGCTTAAGCTGGTCATCGCTGACTCCGTATTTGATTTTAAGCTCACCTCTTGTTGTGGTGAAATGCAGGAAGCAGTATTCCATATCCTCAACCGAGCTGATAGAGGGCTGGGGAATGAAATCAAGGGGAGAGAGCAGGTGAACTCGCACACTCTCACCACCGTTTTGCGCCCTGGTGTCATCCCACTCGACGTAGAAAATACTGCCGCCGTAGATGTAGGTGTAACGCTCGTCTCTGTCGTTTAGCTCCTCGAAGGGAAGGCGGCTTCTTATTGCCGAGGAGAGCTTTTCGATCGCTCTTGCGTTCTGCTCTCGCTTTCCGCTGTAAAAATCAACGTCAACCTTGGGCACGGGTATGCTTGCGGAAATCTGGCTCTCGATGATCTCGAAGGTCACGTTTCGCACCACACCGGCGCGCTCGGTAGAGCCGTCAATCTCGTCAGAGCCGAGATATTGATTCATATTTTTCGTCATCCTCTCGCGGTTTTCCTCGGCGGCAATGAGGGCGGAGGAATACAGATCGCGAAAGTACTCGAGACGTTTTTTGGATGCTTGTGTAATATTCAATTTGGTTCTCCGTATTTCTTAATTAGATATTCTTGCGCCGAGCGATCGGCTGCGTAGTAGTCCTCCCACATATCCGGAGTCCATTTGCACCTTGCCTTTTTCGGCTCGTCAGCAGGTCTTGTGTGGAAGATCGCAAAGCCTCGCAGCGCGTCGGGAGCGTGGGTCAGGTGGTGAGGCTCGGTGGAGCAATCGGATGGCTTCAGCCTGTCGACTATAAGCGCAGGCAGACATCTCGTTATCTCCTCGCAACCGGGGAAAAAGCAGATTTTCGGTCTACCCTCCTTGCCGATCAGAAGCTCCTTTACGGCTAGCCAGCCGCATTCACGGTCGTTGGAGGTTTTTGTGAGATTTATGCCGTATTCTGCGAAGATCGTGGCCTTTGATCTTCCGCTTTCCTGACTCCTGCTCCAAAGGTCGGGAGGAGCGAGGGTGGCGTAAATCTCCTCTGCAGGCGGAGTTCTTTTCAGTATCTCTGCGGTGGCAGAGCTGATAGTGAGATTTGACTCGCAGAACTCGCGGTAAACGTAGCAGATGCCATCGGGCGATAACGCGATCCACAGACAGGCGAGGCGGTCAAGACCGTAGTCGATAGTTCTGTATTTTCGCCAGGATTTTGGTATCTCGAAGGGCTGACAGATGTGCTTGTCGCGCCTGAATTCTGTGAAATACTGCCCCTCGAAGATGTTCCAATCGCCGTATAACAGAGCCTTTTTCTCTCGCTCGGGAAGGGCTAGCAGTCGCTCCTTGTAGCCGGGGTCGCCTGCCGCGAGGAATTTGTTATCCGAGAGCAGGGCGGGGATGAAAATTCTCCTAAGACCGTCACTACCGACAAAGCTCTCGCCCGAAGGGGCGGGGTCGACAAATCTCGCTTTTACCCAGCCGTGACCGATGCCACCTGGATTGGTTGACGCCTTGACCTGCTTGGGAAAATCGTTTGCTCCACGCACTCTTGATATAAGGTAGATGTACTGGTTTTCGGTGAAGTGTGTCAGCTCGTCGAAACGGATAACGTCATACTCGGCGCTTTGATATTGGTAGACGTCGAACTCGGCTGCGCAGTATCCGAAGTCGATTATTGATCCGTTTTTGAATCTGCCCGTGTGGGTGGAGGAGTTGAAGGTGTAAATCGCTCTCGGAAAAAGAGAGAGCGACAGACGGATGAGCGATTTGTCAAGCTCGGCAAATGTTCGGCGGAGAATAAGCTGCTTTGACCCGGGATATTTCAGGGCAAAGATCAGCGCGTCCGCCACCTGCCCGTAGGATTTTCCGCCGCCCGCCGCACCGCCGAAGAGCACCTCGCTCTCGGTTGAGTCGATGAAGCTTTTTTGCTTTTTCGTCAGCGAAAGACAAATTTCCATTACTCGATCACCTCAAGACGAAGAGTAAGCTCGCCTGCGTCACCCTCGCGCTCCTCGGCGTCGCTGGATACGAGAAATTTCACAAAGCTGGGGTCGAACCGTCGGTCGAGGGCTCGGTCGATAAGATAATCTCTTCGGATTTCCTGACATTCACGGTACGCCCTGTCAAATCTTTTTTGCTTTCTGAAGCCTTCAATATCCGCCACGGTAACTCCGATGCTCCTTGCGAACTTCGAAAAGCTCGGTGCGCCCCGGTCGTCGTAGGAGATGAAATAGAGGTACATTTTTCCCGGCATCTCAGGTGTGTATTTTATTTTTGGCTTTCCTTTTTTCACTTCGTCCGTCTCCTTTCGTTTTCTGCCGATGAGTGCTGCAGCAGAGAGGCTACGCGTCGCCTCTTCCTCATCGGTTGCTAGTCAATACCAACCCAAATCTACCCCGTTTTAAGAGGCTTATTTTTCGTACAAATGCGCCAAAAAGCCTTGTAATATCCGCATATTACTGCGCCTTTTCGACTTTTTATACGGAAAAATCTGCTCTCTTAAAATAATACTTACCTAAGCCGTCAAAAAATTGATGATATTTTTTGAAAATGAACGAAGCAAAGTGTGGACTTGGCGAGCGAGTTTTCGAAAAATAATTCGGATTTTCGCCGCTTAGGCGAGTTCAATTTCGGTTGGTATTGACTAGATTATACAACACTCTGGCGGATTTGTAAGTATCGACCCCTTCCAAAGTTTCGTGTATTGCGCACCCCAGAATTTGTGCAACCTGAACAAAAAAATAACCGCCTCAACCAAAGTTAAGGCGAAAAATTCATACTTTGTTCATATTCGTCAAAAAACGCTTAAAATTGCAAAAAAATCCCCGACAAGCCGAAGCCGTCGGGGTTTAATACTATGTATTGTCTGCGTAGCGCAGGCGTTTTTTTGTTAATGGTAGAAAACCGTAGATTAGTCGAGGTGTGAAAGGCTCCCTCTCGAGGGAGCTGGCAGCGAAGCTGACTGAGGGAGTAAACTCCTTCCACCGCAAGCGGTCCCCCTCCCTCAAGAGGGAGGTTTTTTTTATTGGAAATGGTAGAAAACCATCGATTAGCCCAAATGCTTCTCGATTCGGTCGATTATCATGCCGCAGGCAACCCAGTTTTCGCCGCCTACGGGAACGATAACGTCGGCATAGTTTTTGCTGGGGCGAACGAATGCCTCGTGCATGGGCTTTACGGTCTTGAGATACTGGTTGATTACCGAGTCAAGGCTTCTGCCTCTCTCGTTTACGTCGCGGAGAATACGTCGAAGAATTCTCACGTCGGCATCGGTATCAACGAATATTTTCATATCAAGTCTGCTGCGAAGCTCGGGATTTTCGAGAATAAGAATTCCCTCGAGAAGGACAACCTTGTTCGCCTCAACGAGTCGAGTTTTTGCAGCTCTCGTATGATTAGTATAATCGTATGTAGGAGAGTAAATCGATCGTCCTGCCTTCAACTCGTCAATGTGATATATGAGCAGGTCGGTGTCGAATGCATGAGGGTGGTCGTAGTTTGTCTTTACCCTCTCCTCCATAGTCATATGGTCCTGGCACTTGTAGTAATCGTCGTGACGAAGCACGCTGATTCTGTCGGTAAAGTGCTTGCAAATATTCTCGGCAAGGGTGGTTTTGCCGCTACCGGATCCGCCTGCGATGCCAATTACTAAAACATTCTTCATCGTTCTGTTCCTTTTATTTTTTAAGGTCTGCAGCAATCAATTTCTTCATAGCCTCAATGCCTACCTTGATTGCTCCTGAGGTGTCCTCGGTCATAGGCATATCCATGCCCGCCTTTTCTCTCTCCTGATTCCAGATTACGTGGAAGCAGCTGCCACAACGAACGTGGAGGGCAGAAGCAACTACAAAGAGCGCGGCAGATTCCATTTCGCTTGCCTTAACGCCAAGACGCTTCCAGCTCTCCCACTTTTGGAGAAGCTCATAGTATACGGGCGACTTTTCGGGCGAGTGCTGACCGTAGAAGGAATCCTTGCATTGAACGATGCCTGTGTGTGTGCGGTATCCAAGCTCCTCGCTGGCAGATTTGAGAGCTGCTGCGATGTCAAAGTCGGATACTGCGGGGAATTCGATAGGCGCATACTCCATAGAGGTGTGCTCGAAACGAATCGCGCCAGTAGCAACCACAACATCACCGGGTTGAACGTCGAGATCAATACCACCGCAGGTGCCGATACGAATAAAGGTGTCCGCACCGATAGCCGCAAGCTCCACCATAGCGATAGAAGCCGAGGGGCCGCCGATACCCGTCGAGCAGACCGAAACCTTCTCTCCGAGAAGTGTGCCTGTATAAATGTTGTATTCTCTGTTCATTCCCACGTGAACGGGATTGTCAAAATGTTGTGCAATAAATTCACATCGTCCGGGGTCGCCGGGAAGAAAAACGTATCTACCTACGTCACCCTTGTTACAACGAATGTGAAACTGTGTTCCTATATCCTGCATATTATTTTCCTCTTTTTATAAATTACTCTTATCAAAGCTGCAGGGGAGAATTTCCCGAAGAGTCTTGTCGGTGATTTTTTCACCGTTGCCCCAAATAACACGGAAGTTGCCGGGACAGAACTCGGCCATAACCTGCCTGCAAACGCCGCAGGGAGGGAAATCCGCTTTGGAGGGCTGACCCTTTTCACCGCCTGCAACAGCAATGGCAACAAAGTCGCGCTCTCCGTCGGAGATAGCCTTGAAAAATGCTACGCGCTCCGCACAAATAGTGGGAGTGTAGGATGCGTTTTCGATATTGGCGCCTCTGTAAACCTTGCCCGATGCGGTAAGGAGAGCCGCGCCTACTGTAATGCCCGAATAGGGCGAATAGGATGCACCTCTTGCTTCCTCTGCGAGAGCCAGGAGAGCCTTTACGTTAACGTTGTTCATTTTATCACCTCGCAAAGAGAAGTAGCGTCGGAATTATACTCTATGCCCAGCATATCGCAGGCGGTTTTTCCGATGGAGTCAAAGCCGAGAATAGTGCCGAGATTTTTAGGCTCGATAGACTTTCCGCAGATGATAAGCGGAACCTGTTCTCTTGTGTGGTCGGTGCTGTTATCACCGGGATCGCAGCCGTGGTCGGCGGTAATCATAAGCACGTCGTCCTCGCTCATGCCCGAAATAAACTTGGGAAGCCAGCTGTCGAAGGCTGTGAGAGCCGCAGCGTAGCCGTCAATATCCTGTCTGTGACCGTAGAGCATATCGAAGTCTACAAGGTTGGCAAAGCAAAGACCGTGGAAGTCCATTTTCTGCGCCTCGAGGAGCTTCTGCATACCCTCGGTGTTGTTGTGGGTGGGAAGGCTCTTATGTATGCCTGCGCCCGAGAAAATATCGTAAATCTTTCCGATGGAAATTACGTCAAGACCGCTCTCGCCGATAACGTCCATTGCGGTTTTTTCGGGGGGCGTCAGCGAGAAATCGTGTCTGTTTTCGGTTCTCTTGTATGCTCCCTCTGTGCCGATGAAGGGTCTGGCAATAACTCTGCCAACCGCGTGCTCACCGGTGAGAATATTACGCGCCATACGACAGTATTCGTAGAGCTTTTCGGGAGGAACGAGCTCCTCGTGTGCGGCAATCTGAAAAACGCTGTCTGCCGAGGTGTAGACGATGAGGTCGCCGCTGTCACAGTGCGCCTTTCCGTAGTCGCGGATAACGTCGGTGCCCGAGTAGGGCTTGTTGCAGAGCACGCCTCTGCCGGTCTGGCGAGAGAACTCGTCGAGAATTTCCTTCGGGAATCCGTCGGGATAGATGGGCATGGGTCGCTCGGAGATAATTCCCATCATTTCCCAATGTCCTGTTGTGGTGTCCTTGCCTCTGCTCTTTTCACGGAGTCTTGCAACCGCCGCCGAGGGAGCATCTGTCTTTTGAAGATAGTCAATTCCCTCGATATTGCCAAGTCCGAGTGAGAGTAGGGTAGGAATACTGAATTTATCAGAAGCGGAAATACGCTTCATAGTATTAACTCCGTGGTCGCCAAATTCGGCGGCGTCGGGTGCATAGCCAATTCCAACGGAGTCAAGAACTATAATAAATACTCTTTTTGCTTTCATATTTTCTCCTTTAATGCGCTCTTGCGCATTTCATGTTTTGCTACGCAAAACAATTCATGAGGTCTTTGACCTCAATTCATGCACGAAAGTGCAATTCATGGCAAAGCCAATTCATGCCGAAGGCAACTAACAATGAATTGATGCTAAAGCGTCATGAATTCTCGCTGACGCTCCGTGAATTGATGCTACGCATCATGAATTGACGGCTTCGCCGTCATTGATTGCAATTTTCGCTGAAAATTACAATCTGATCGCAGTATTAAGCGCGATTTCCATCATCTCGGTGAAGGAATTCTGTCTTGCGTCTGCGTCGAGAGCCTCTCCGGTGATGATGTGGTCGGAAACTGTACAGATTGCGAGCGCGCGCTTGCCGAGATATGCAGCATTCATATAGAGAGCCGCAGCCTCCATCTCAACACCGAGAACGCCAAGCTTTGCCCACTTCATTGTAGCCTCTGCATCTGCATTGTAGAAGGTGTCGGAGGAGAGGAGATTGCCAACAACGTATCTCGCACCGAGCTTTTCAGCCTCTTCGATAGCAACCTTCATCATATCGTAGCTTGCGATGGGGGCAAACGCGCCCTGAAGGTTGTACTGAACTGCGTAGTTAGAGTTTGTGCAAGCGCCCATGCCAAAGATGATGTCGCGCACCTTTACGTTCTCGTTCATAGCACCCGCAGAGCCAATACGCATGATGTTTTCAACGCCGAAATTGTTGAAGAGCTCGTAGGAGTAGATGCCGATAGAGGGCATACCCATACCGCTTGCCATTACAGAAACGCGCTCGCCCTTCCAAAGACCTGTGTAGCCGTGGATACCGCGCACGTTGTTTACGAGTTTAGCGTCGGTGAGGAAGGTTTCTGCAATAAACTTTGCGCGAAGAGGGTCTCCGGGCATAAGAACTGTCTTTGCAAAATCATCGGGTGTTGCCTTTATATGAGGGGTGTGAAACTTTGTGTTATCCATTGTTTTTTTCTCCTTAAAATCATTTCTAATTTTGAATTTATCAGTATCCGCTGATATTACTCTCTGCCTTTGCGAGCTTAACTATTCTGCTCGTGCCGAGTCTTTCTGCGCCAAGCTTGATGAAGTCCTCCGCATCCTGAAGCGATGCAATACCGCCGGCAGCCTTAATTTTTTTGCCGTTTGTTGTATGCTTTGCGAAAAGCTCAACGTCAGCCTTGGTTGCGCCCGCGGTGGAGAAGCCTGTGCTTGTCTTGATGAAGTCTGCATTGGAAGCCGAAACGATCTCGCACATTTTGATCTTCTCATCCTCTGTGAGAAGGCAGGTTTCGATAATTACCTTGAGAATCTTGCCTGCGCAAGCCTCCTTGATAGCGTTGATCTCGGAAAGGATCTCGTCATAGCGCTTGTCCTTGAGGTCGCCGATGTTGATTACCATATCTATTTCGTCTGCGCCGTTTGCGATAGCGTCTGCGGTTTCGTAAACCTTAACTGCGGTTGTGGAATATCCGTTAGGGAAGCCGATTACTGTGCAGATAGCGAGCCCCTCACCTACGTATTCCTTTGCGCGCTTAACGAAGGATGCGGGGATGCACACCGAAGCGCAGCCGAACTTGATACCGTCGTCACAGATTCCTTTGATCTCTCCCCAGGTAGAGCCCTGAAGAAGAAGAGTGTGGTCGCATTTTGCGAGAATTTCATTGATGTTCATTTTATATATTCCTTTCGTTGTCTATCTGTATGTTAGTTGGATTGCTCCTTTGCAATTCTCTTTTTCCAGCATCTGTGGCACATAGCGAGGTATCTGTCGTTACCGCCGAGGCAAACCTGACGTCCCTTTGTAACAACTTTGCCATCGTCGCTGATACGGGCATTTACGGTCGCCTTTCTACCGCATTCGCAGATGGTTTTTATCTCGGCAATAGAGTCGGCAATCTCAAAAAGTCTAGCGCTTCCGGGGAAGGAGTGCGTGAGGAAGTCGGTGCGAAGACCGAAGCAGAGAACGGGAAGATCATATTCGTCAACAATTCTTCTGCAAGCGTCAATCTGCTCTGCGGTGAAGAACTGACATTCGTCGCAGATGATAGCGTTAACGTCGGGAGCCTCGTTTTTGAAGACCTCAAAGAGGTCCTCTCCCTTGTCGATAGCGCGACAGGTGTTGGAAAGACCAATTCTCGATTTGATAACGTCGTCGCCGTCGCGGGTGTCGGTAGCAGGCTTGATGAGCCAAACCTTCATACCCCTCTCCTCGTAATTGAATTTGGTGATAAGTGCGCTTGCCGTCTTTGACGAACCCATAGCGCCGTATTTGAAATATAACTTTGCCATTGAACTGTTCTCTCCTTTATATGCCTTAACATCTCATTATAACATACATCTAAAGAAAAGTAAACAATTTTTTAAACAAAAAACAAAAAATGCCGAAGGCTCTCTGCCCGAAGGGTCAATAACAAAGGACCTTGTCGTTCTCCCCCGAAGGGGCTCCAACCAACCAAGTAACTGTCTTTTCATTTTTCTTCTCTTTTTATTTTCTTCTCTTTTCTTCCCCCTTACCCCCTTCCTTTCTCTTCATCAGATGAATTTTGCCAAATTAGGTTTTACACAATAAAATTTTAGCTTTTTCGAAAAACCTATGGCAATTTTGGGAAAAGTGTGGTAAAATAATAAAGTTAGAGTTAAATTTTAGGGAAAGGAGAGAAATATGATACTGATTATAGCCGAGAAGCCCAGTCTTGCAAGGAATATTATTGCGGGAATTGGCGAGAAAATGGATAAAAAAGACGGTTATTACATTGGCGGAAACTATATCGTTTCCTGGGCATTTGGTCATCTCTTCTCTCTTGCCGATATTGAGCATTATTCGCCATCGGAGAACGGACGCTGGACGCTTAATAATCTCCCTTGCTTCCCGAAGGAGTTTAAGTTCGAGCTTCGTAAGGCGGACAACAAAAAGGGCGTCGACGCAGGCGTGAAAAAGCAGTTCAATACTATTTCATATCTCGTAAATCGCGATGACGTTGACACTATCGTGAACGCGGGAGACGCCGACCGCGAGGGTGAAATCATCGTTCGCCTTTGCGTGAACAACGCGCTTAAAACCGAAAAGAGGCAGATGCGCCTTTGGTTGCCTGACCAGACTCCCGAAACGGTGGCGAAGGCTCTCACCGAGATGAAGGATGAGTCGGAGTACGACAACCTTGCGGGCGAGGGCTTTGCAAGAACGTATATCGACTGGCTCTATGGCGTAAACCTTACAAGATATGCCACAATTAAGACAGGGAAGCTTCTTCGCGTGGGCAGAGTTATAGCTCCAATAGTGCGCGCCATTTACGACAGAGATCTTGAAATACGCAATTTTGTACCCGAAAAATATTATGTAATTTCTTCCGCTGAAAAGACAAAAGGCGAGAAAATTGAGCTTACAAGCAAACTAAAGTTTACAAAAGACGAACTTTTGAAGGCTGAAGAGAAGGCAAAGCTCTATAATGACACCGGCGCGATTGTCACGGATGTAAGCAGTAAGAAGGATAAAATTCTTCCCGGAAAGCTCTTCTCGCTCTCGACATTACAGAACGTGCTCGGTGAAAAATATAAAATGAGCATGACCGACAGCCTTCGTATAATTCAGAAGCTTTACGAGGACGGTTATCTGACCTATCCCAGAACAAACTCCGAGTATCTTGCGACTGCCGAAAAGGATAAAATGCGCTCTATTATCGGTAACATCGCAAAAATGGGTTATCCGGTAAAGCTGAAGGATTCAAAGGCGATTTTTGACGACTCCAAGATCGAGGCTCACTCGGCTCTCACTCCTACCTATAAAATCCCCCCGAAGGAGAAGCTCTCGGAGGAGGAAAACAAGGTTTATTCCACCGTTTTTCGTCGTTTTGTTGCGGTTTTCTGTGCCGAGGAGTGCGTTGCACAGAAGTCCGAAATTAAAATAAAGGTTGGCGAGCTTGAGGAATTTTCGCTTAAAGGCACTGTAATTCTCGAAAAGGGCTGGACAAAGTACGACGATTACACGAAAAAGGACAAAATTCTTCCTAATCTTTCGGTTGGTGAAGAGGTTCTGATCGACTTTAAGCCTGCCGAGAAGCAGACTACTCCTCCCAAGCATTACACGATTACTACTCTAAATAATTATTTGAAAAATCCCTTCAAGGATGATAAAGCCAAGGCAAAGGAGCTTGAGGAATCGGGCGAGGTCGATGATGCTGACGATTACCGTGCGATCTTCGAGGGTCTTGAGCTTGGTACGGAGGCAACCCGATCGGGCATCATAGATAACGCTAAAAAGAGTGGTTATATCGCCCTGAAAAAGGACGTTTATACTATTCTCCCCGGTGGCGAGCATTTTATCGAATCTCTCGACCGACTATCCATAAGTATGGATAAATACAAGACCAGCGAGCTTGGTAAGGCGTTGAAAAAGGTTTATCGCGGAGAGATGACGGTTGATCAGAGCGTGAAGCTTGCCGAGGGAGAAATTGCTGAGGTCTTCACCAAGGGAACCGGCACACCTCCATCTGTCGTGGGTGTTGACACCGGAAAATACGGTGAAATCGTCGGTATCTGTCCCAACTGCGGAAATAATATAGTTCGTGGAAAGTTTAACTACGGCTGTATGGGCTTTGAGGACGGATGCAAATTCCGTGTCGGCATCAACATTTGTCACCGCGACATTCCGATTATTGAGGTTCGTCAGCTTCTCGCAACGGGAAGTACGTCGGTCCTTGGCGGATTTATCTCGAAAAACGGCAAGTATTTTAAGGCCCGTCTTGTGATGAAGGACGGAAATGCAGTATTTGATTTCACAAATTCCTAACCAAAGTCATAGTATAATAACGGGTGACTAAGCCCAACAATGACATTGGAGGAAACATAATGAACAACAACTGCTTATGCCACATCTTTGACGACAACTGCACATGGATTATTATCCTTGCGGTAATTGTAGTTCTTTGCTGCTGTAATCATTAACAACATCATAGGTTGAATAAACGGTTGGGTTTTGCCCAACCGTTTTACTTTTTGTCATAAAGTTGGTTCTGCGTAAATATGATTGACTAGAAAATCTAAAAGGAGAAAGTTATGTTCATATATTCAATTCGCGCATCAACCATAAAAATGGCAGGAATAATTGCGCTGGCACTTGTGCTTGTGATAGTGCTTGCAGTGTCGGGGCAAAACGGTGTGGTATCGGCTATGAGCTCGGCAACCGAAATTGACTTCAGCGGAGTTAAAACCAAGGAGCAGAGGATCGCTTTCATCGAGCAGTTCGGCTATAATGTGGATGCGGAAAGCGAGGAAGAAGCAGCATTTCGTATGCCGTCTGATTTTGATCGGGTTATCCTTGGCTATAACGAGATACAGAAAAAGCAGGGGCTTGATCTCTCTAAATATCAGAACAAGCGAGTGACGCGCTACACCTACCGATTGACAGACTATCCTGCCGACGGCGAGGTTTACGCTAATCTCTTTATTCACCGCGGCAAGGTTGTTGCCTGCGACATTTCATCCTCCGATCCCGAGGGCTTTGTGCTACCGCTTACTCAGGCAAATAAATAAAAAAAGGGCTGCCACCTGGCAGCCCTTCAGCTTATAACAAGAATGACAAAAAACCTAAAATTCCGTATGATGCCAGGCACATAATAACGCCGCTGATCATAACTCCGAGAGCTACTGCAAAAAAGGAACCTCTTTTAGGCAAACCGAATAGCGCGGCTACAAGAGAGCCTGTCCATGCGCCTGTGCCCGGAAGGGGAACTGCCACGAAAAGCATAAGACCAACTAATATACCGACAGTACGCTTTTTATCTTTGCTCACCTTGTCCTTTTTGCCTGCTTCAACGTCGCAATCGGTTTCGATCTCTACCTCTGCGCTGTCCTCTTTAATGATCTTTCCCTTATTTTTTTCGGCTTTTTTTCTCAACCATTCTACCATCGGACGGAAGAATTTGAACTTTCCCAAAAAGTCGAGCACGATAGGGATAAACATCAAAATAAAGGGAATAGGTAGCAGATTTCCTAACACGGACAAGCCGTAATTCAGGTAAAACGGTATACCTAAAGCCGCACCGATAGGTATTGAGCCACGTAGCTCGATTATCGGTAATATTGAGATGAGAAAGACGTAAAGTTCCTTTGGCAGTGAGGCCAAGAACTCACCGATTTTGTCAATCATATAAAGTACCTCTTGTTGTTTTTATTCAACGAAATGAACTCTCTTCGGCTCGTATCCCGAGTGTGGCTCGTGGCTCTCATCGGGGTAGCCGATTTTTATCATTGCGAAGGGGATTTGCTTCTCGTCAAGCGAGAGAGCCGCGCTCACCTTTGCCATAACGCGCTTTTGAGGATGCACACCGCACCAGCATGAGCCGAGGCCGAGGGCTGTGGCCTGGATGAGAATATTTTGGCTTGCCGCCGCTGCATCGTGTATCCAATAATCAGCCAGCTGAAGGGGGAGTGCGCGCCTGAGATTGCCGACAACCACGATAATCAGCGGAGATTCCATTTTTGTAAATCTTCCGCAGAGCGAAATCTCGCGGAGCTTCTCTTCGCCGGTGATAACGTAAAACTCAACCGGGCGTCTGTTGCAGGCACTCGGTGCTGCGTCCGCAGCCTCAAGAAGCTTGTCTATAAGCTCTCTCTCGACCGGTCGTTTTTCAAATTTTCTGACACTTCGTCTTCTTAAAATGGGATTATCTGTCATATTATGCCTCATTGTGTTAATATCAGTCCACGTATACAACGCGACCGTCTTTGCGTTCCTTTTCCGCGGGGTAGTCCCCTTTTCTGTAACCCAAAACGAGGTTTCCGATGCCCTCATAATCGCCCTTCAGACCGAGCGAAGCGATCCACTCCTGCCATTGGGGGAGAGCCATAACCTCCTTCGCGCGATGAATCCAGCATGAGCCGAGTCCAAGCTCGTGAGCGGTCAGCATCATGTTTCCAAGTGTCAACGAGCCGTCATAAACGTAGGTGTGCGCGGTCTTTTCGGCGAGTACAACCAGAACGCAGGGAGCACCGTAGAATGGATCTGCGCTCGCGCCCATAATCTCGGCGTTTGCACGAGAAAGTCTGTCGCGTATCTCCTTGTTTGTCACCGCAACGATAACCGATGCCTGCATATTTCTTCCGCTTGCGGCAGCCAAGCCTGAGGCAATAACCTTGTCAATATCTTCTTTTTTGGGCATATCGGGAAGATAGCTTTTCACGCTTCTGCGCTCCATAATTATATCATTACAACTTTTCATATTTCCCTCCAAAATAGTATGGTATTACATTATTTTACTTTGACAATGCCGGTAATCACATTTTAGCCAAAAACCTCGGCAGCCGCAACGATTTTCAGCAGCTCGGGTTCGATTTTGTCACGTCCGTAGGCATCGAAAAACCTATCGGAAAGCTTGTCGGTTTTGAGGTTGAACTCTAGTGACCATCTGCCCCAGAAAAGATCGATATGTCGGTCGCCCAGTCCGGCGCTGTCAAGGTCGATGAAGCCGGAAAATTTCCAGTTATTGAGCATTATATTTGGCAGACAGTAGTCGCCGTGGAGCAAAACCTCGTTGCGGAGCAGAGAACCGCCTGCTTTCAGCACGGCAAAAGCCTCCTCACCCGATGCATAGCCGAAGCTGTCGGGAAAATGCTCCTTGTTGTAGTTATTGGTTTTGTAATTTCTCTCCGCCAGAGCAATGTATTCGCTCATTCTGTCCTTCACGGGACAGTCGGAAGCATCAAGCTCGTGCAGGGCGCGAAGCCTCTCTGCGGTGATATCGCAAAGCCTGTTGTGATCGTCTACATAGTGAGTACAATCCATGCCCGGCACCGCGCGAGTTAGGAGTAGATCGTTCTCACCGCTTTCGTAGTGCAAAACCTCTGCACCAAGCCTCTTTTTGTGAAAATATTCGGTCATAAGAGCCTCGCGCTGAAGCCTTCCCGCCGCCGCGCTTTTGAGATAATATCCACCCTCGCGGTCGATAAAATACACTCTCGCCTCGGGCGAGCAGGAGCTGTCGAAAACCCTCGCGCCACGGCAAAGTCTTTTGATTTCCTCGGGCAAAGCCAGTGGAATTCTCTCTATCTCGGTTTTCTTCATATAGCGATATTCCTTTTACAATTTTCGCGCCAACGGTGTGGCGTTTTTGGGTAAATCATATGTCGAGCGACATCGAAACGTGCTCGATTCCCTCCTCAAGAAAGACATCGGAGATCCTTTTAAAGCCAAGCTTTTTGTAGAAATTCTCCGCATGGCATTGAGAGTGAATGAGAATTTTGTTGCATCTAATTTTCTCGGCGATAATTGGAATCGACTCTTTCATCAGTTTTTTGCCGAGCCCTATGCCGTGTGTTCTGCTTAAAACTCTTCCGACTCCGCAAGCGTTATCGCTCAGCTTGTAAGCGCGCAGATATGCCACAACCTGCTCACCCTCCCAAAGGAAACAGTGCAAACTGTCATAATCAACTCCGTCGAAATCGCGGCAGACAATATTCTGTTCCATCAAAAATATTTCTTGCCTTGCTCTGACAATCTCGTACAGCTCCCGAGCTGTCAGCGAATCAAAAAATTCAGCCTTAAATTTCATGGGAACAATCTTCTCCTTTTAATCAATGCCTTGTCAAACAAACGACACTTTAGTCTGTAATTCGTTTAGGTAGGGAAATTACCTTCTCCATAAGATAATAGTCATTGCCATACATTTGTGCTTCTCCAACCACAGCAAATCCCGCTTTCATATATGTTTTATAGGCAGGGATGTTGGATTTTACCACAGATAAATGGATAGCCTTATTACCGTTTTCACGCAGAATTGACTCAACGTTTTGCACCATTTCAAAGGACAGACCATGACCTTGGTAGTCCTTGTCAATCACAACTCTGGCAATTTCTTTGCCCTCTTTGCATGACCAGCAATCGAACCCATCTAGCTCATTTTCGGGTACAACAGAAATCGCACCTATAATTTGGCTGCCGTCGGTCATTACATATAGGTTATTTGTATCTAAATCGTGCTGAATTTCTGCAATGGTAGGATAGCTGTCGTTCCACACGCAGAACTCGCCGCTTTTAGCATCTTGGTAAAGGGAAAAGATATGCTCCGCATCGCTCTGCTTCGCCATTCTGAAGATTTTGTTTGCTATATTTGATTTTTCTTTACTCATACAAACTACGCTTTCAACGTGGGTCAAGACTCCAAAAGGTATAAAAATCGGCTAAAAATGGGGGTGGAAATTCCAAAAGGTATATTTTAAGATTACGTAAGCACCTTGATTATTTCAATTTTTCCGATGATATGGTTATTAAAATTATCAAGTTCTTCCGCAGGTATCCATAGTTCTTGATGGTAAGAAGCACCAACAACTTGAACAGTAAAAGAAGATATATAATCATCATCAATTTCGAATTGAGTGACATAACCCCTATATCCCGAATCGGGATCTTTTGTGTTCCATTTTCCAGCAATTTCTTCCGCATAGCGTTGATTTAGCACAGGATAAAAAATCGGTTGCCAATCAAGTCTAGGTGGGAACTTCGTAAAGCCGCTTTGCTCGATCAGTTCTTTTTCTTTTTCGCCAACAGGTCTGAATAAAATCATAATAACTCCTTCCTAGTAAGACAAATGACTGACTCGACGTGGGTCAAGACTCCAAAAGGTCTCAAAATGGTCGAAAAATGGGGATGGAAACTCCAAAAAGTCTAAAAATCACAAGTGAAAATCATCATTTGTCCCTGATTTTTGAGCGGTGCTTGGAAACATATCAATCCATATTATGTTTCCTTATTTCTCACTCAAAGTGAGAGACTTTATATTTCTTCCCCATAGCCTTTTCATTGAAGGTAATATAAGAACGCTTTCTGCATTTCAAAATCAACCTTCTGCCATCTTCTCGGTGCGTATAAACGGGCTCGAAGTTACCAGTTGTGGCTTTCAATTTCTCAGCCAACACCTCTACATATTCTTTCTTTTTACCTATGATCGAAGGACAAGCAAAAGAAAGCTCATAATTGTAACGCTTGAATATATTTTTGGAAATCAAGATATAACGAGGATTTTCAATAGGTGAAAGCATTTCTGCCATAGCTGTATTAAAAATATTCTGATCGTGAATTGATGCGTTTCTCAAATGCAAAGCAACAAAATACAGTTGCTTATGAGCAGTAGTTTCAACCTTTGCAGAAGGCGATATCAAACCACATTCACATAGCGTTTTGTAAACTGCAACACCGAGCGTTTTAATTGAGTTAGCTGGATTAGAGTGTAACACCATCTTCTTTACGCCGTGGTACAAAACAACAAACAACCCAATCATTACAGCAAGTGTTCCTAAAGATAGGGGGATGTTATTATTTGAAATTAATCTAATAAGAGGTTGCATTAATGCTATTTCGGTCGCAACTATAATGGAATTCAACGCAAAATTCCAAAACGTAAATACGGGAATTCTTGCCTCTTTGGGAATCTCGGTTTCTACACCGACCGCAAAGCTTCCGTCTGCCACTTCGCCACGCCATTTGTTCTTCACTTCGCTACGCTCAGCAGACAGTCTTAGCATTTCCTCATTAATTCGTTCGATGCCATTTTTATCATAGGGAGGCTTTATCAAGGTGATTCGTTCAATTCCGCTTTCAATAGTTCCCGTTGTATAATTAGGCCCCATGAAGGAATCAAAACGACGTTTTAATATGTCGTAGTCGTAAGAATGAAGCTCTTTGTAATCTTCCTTGATGTAAGCGGAAATCCGTTCAGTTGCTTTGTCTTTGAACAAATATTCTGGCTCAACTGTTACAAGATGCCATATATTTGCTGATTTTTCAGGATCGTTTTTGTTTATGCGAATCGCTCGACCACGCATTTGATTGGACAGAACAAAGCTGCCGACAAAGCTTGCCAAAATAAGCGAATTAATGCAAGGAGAATCCCATCCTTCACCGAGAAGTGACTTTGTTCCGATAAGTATTTGGATTTTGCCTTCCTCGAACAATTTTCCAACGTAATCAACGCCACGATGAAGCGCTCCTGTGAATTCCACCGTACAATAATCCGTGTTCGCTATATCTTCTTTTTTATGCTTAACATCAGAAAGATCAATTGTTTTGGGAAGAATAACGAGGGATCCCGAAAGAACTCCAATGTTTACGTTTAAGTTGGCGCGACGGAGGGTTTCAAAAATGCTTACGATATTCACCGAATTGAATTCTTCGGCAGATGCAATTTTAGAGAGATTCTCTTTCTTGATGTAATCAGTCAAAACAAGCATACGGAGTCTCTCGCCCATTGCCGAAACTTCATTCGAAGCGATATGCTTTATACTATCAAGCTTTCCTACTGAGGAGATCAGAGTTCGTTTCAAACGTTCATTTAGATCAAGCGTGACCTTTTTCTTTTCATAAACAGAATAATTCTTTAAGACAGCAACGATCTCCGCTTTCTGTTCTTCAGTAATTAACTCTCCGTTAAGAAGGAACTGTATTGCCGTTTCGGCGTACTGCATTTTGAAGAACGGAAGACCTCTTTTTGCAGTCAGCTCACGGATCAGTTTTTTATCGATTTCGAAGCCATAATATTTAAGCAACGTTATAAGAGCTATATATTGCTTGGCATCTGAAAACAGTATCTCATAATCCTTTTCTGCATTTAAGGATTGACATACATCCGAAAACAGATCAAGCTTTCCGAGATCTTCCACAGCAAGTAATGCACGCTCCTTGTGGGTACGGAAGCTTTCTATTTCCAATTCTGTCGGATAATTGAAGTACACATAATCCTGATGCGGACACAAGGTGTTTTGACCGACAAGCTCAGGAACGAAAATCTCTTCGTCAATCTCGCCGCAGATGTTTATATATCTGCTCCACTCAGAGCCTTCAGAATCATACGGAGGCGTAGCTGTGAGAGAAATGATTTTCACATCTTTGTCAAGCGCGGAAATAAATTTTTCAAGTGCTTTCTGCCACTCGTTTTTGAGATGATGAGCCTCATCAAGACATACGGTTTTTATTCCGAATTCTTTCATGGCAGCAAAGATATCGACATCAGAGCAGTCAATATCTTCATCTTCCGTTGTAGAAATCTTATTAACCGCGGTATATAGTGCTTGATACGTTATCGAATTTATAAGCGTGATATTATGTAGGTCATTCGAAAAGAGTGCTGGGAAATCCTCTGCATTATCAAGAAACAGATCCTTAAATCTTTCTCCCCACTGCTGACGAATTGCTGTTGTAGGGGATAAAATGATACAAGGTGAAGCCAAACGACGAATCAGCTCAA
>JAZONX010000015.1:0-2215 GCA_045654725.1 Eubacteriales bacterium | reverse complement strand
AAATTGCGTGACGAAAACACCTTTCGTACATTTTTTTCAAAAAAAAGCTGGCGAAAGGCTTTTTGTTGCGCTCTTTTTTCTTTGCTTCAACGCTCTCTTGGAAGCAATTTCCACTTTTTGACCACATAACTCTCGTTATGTCGCTTTAATAGCATAAAGCAATCAACTATAATTCCGCTGTTCCGTTTCTAAGTAAATCTGTGTAAACGGGACGTTTTTAATGGAGTGATTGTAGCGTTTGCTTATGTGCTGTTCCGGGCTGATTATTATTCGGTAAGAAAGGGAGGACCGAAATGAAACGCGAAGCAGAAGTCAAAGAACTACTGATATCCAATGCAATTCATATTATTGCCGAGGGCGGCTTCGAAAAAGCGACAACCAAGGAACTGACTCTTTTCGGAGGACATCTGACCGATCTCAAAATGAATGAGGTCTATATCTATCGGTTCTTCGGCAGCAAGGAGAAGCTGTATGAATCTGCTTTTCGTCAACTGGACACGGAATTGTATTACGCCTTCCGAAACGGTGTAGATGCAGTTGGCGGCTTTGAGCAGGATACGAAGGAACATCTTTACGAGTTCTTTTCGAAGGCTTGGAATTTTATCTTGGGCAATGAAGATCGTTGCCGGTGCTATGTCAGATATTACTATTCGATTTATTTCAAAGGAAATTCGCTTGAGGCACACAAAAAGCTTTTTAATGAAATGATTTCTGAAATGAGTCCTATTTTCAAAGAAGAAGCGGATGTGACCTCTATCTTACATAGTGTTTTCACCGCAATGTTTGATTTTGCCATCCGTGTATATAATGGTGAGCTTGAAGATAACGAAATAAACAGGCCGCATATCTTCAACGTGCTCTACTGCATGATGATGACATATTTCAAGGATTCGGAGAAAGCGTCTTGATTTGTGCAGAGGGATGAAAATTGAAAAAACAAGAAGAAACAAGAAAAGCAGAACAAGAAACGAAAAACAAGGTGATACATGTTCCTGTGTGCGGTAACTTTTGTATCGCATGCGGCAGAGAGATTCCGGAGGGGATGCTCGTCTGTATGAAATGCGAGGTTGGCAATTCGCAAGAACGTTGTGTCATTTGTGACAGACCGATAGCTGAGGGACAGGATATTTGCTCCAATTGCAGAGCTGCTATATTCCGTTCGAAAAACAAGGATTAAGGATCTGATACTTTTGTGATTTGAGGAGAGGAGGACAATGATGCAAAGAAACAAACTAATGCGAATTATATTGATTGCCGGAAGCGTACTGATCATTGTCGGGGTCTCTCTTATGACATGGATGCTCGCAACGGTAGATGAAAGAAACGTTATAAAGGTTTCAATAGACAATGGCGATAGCAAGCCAATTAAGTTTGAGGCTCTTAGCTTGGTTCCGGGTGATGAGTGCGAATATGGGGTTAAGCTTGTAAAGGGAGGATCTAACAAATTTGATCTAAAGCTTGATTTCATAGAAACGGGCGACGGGGTACTTAAAGATTATGCTCGGGTTAAGATTGTGGTGCAGGGCAATACAGTGTACGACGAATTGCTTGCAAACGCTCTTGCAAACGAAAATATTCTGCTTCCGGTTGATTTCGGAAAAGATCAAAATACAGAGTTCCAAGTAGTATATTATCTCCCTATCGATGTTGGGAATGAAGCTAAAAATGCTGAAGCCAAGTTTGGATTGATGCTGACGGCAAGTAACGAGTGAGGTAGTTTATGGATAAAGCAAAGATAAGAAAAATAGGGAAAATAACTCTTGACATACTTCTATACATATTCCTTGCAATCTGCATATTTGCGGTGTTCGTTACCATGTTGTCGAAAAGGGATTCGGATGGTGCCGCCGAGGTTTTCGGATACCAGATGCGCGTAGTCACTTCTGATTCAATGTCAGAGAGTGAGTTTACCGACGTATCCGCTTACAAGATCAAGGATATCCCGATTCGTTCTATGGTGTTCGTAAAGGTAATGCCCGATGATCCTGCCGAGGCTGACGAGTTTTATCGTAGTCTTGAGGTAGGCGATGTGCTGACCTTCCGCTACGTTTACACAACACAGGTAACGATCACCCACCGTATAACTGCAATCACCGAAAAGGAAACAGGTGGATTCGTTATTGAACTTGCAGGAGATAATAAAAGCTCTGAGGACGGTCAACTTACACAGGTTATTGACACCTCTGTACCAAACAATATGAATTACGTGATCGGT
>JAZONX010000014.1:0-27085 GCA_045654725.1 Eubacteriales bacterium | reverse complement strand
GTTTTTCTCAATGTGTTTGACAAGAACTACACCGTTTTGGATTTCTCCAAAACACAATGTTTTTTCTTCTTTTCATGTTGTTCAATTTTCAATGATCAAGGTGCTCACAAGTTGTAAGCTTTTCTATTATACTATATCACTCTCCCTTTGTCAAGAGGGTTTTTTATTTTTTTTGACATTTTTTGAATTATTGTGCAACATATATATAATAATTTAAAATAGGGGGTGATTTTTTGACATCTATACTTATTAGAACGGTAATCATCTATATACTACTGACGGTTTCTTTAAGAATTATGGGAAAAAGGCAGCTCGGTGAGCTCGACGTTTCCGAGCTTGTTTCAACACTCTTGATTTCTGAAATAGCTGCAATACCCATTGATGACCCCGATATTCCCCTGCTTAATGCTATAATCTCGATACTTTTCATAATCTCGGTCGAAATCATCCTCTCAACAGTAAAAAACAAATCCGAAAAACTAAAAAAAATCATCGAGGGAAAGCCGGAGTATATTATATATAAAGGAAGGCTTTTGCAAAAATCTCTGCGTTCCAACCGAATTTCGATTAATGAGCTTCTCTCGGGAATGAGATCGCAAGGTATCGGTGATATTAAAAATGTCTACTACGCCATCGTTGAACAGAACGGAACGCTATCATTTCTCACAAGACAAGATGAAAATCTCGCACACCCAGTCATAATAGACGGAAACAGAATTAAAGGCAAGGTCAAGGAGCTTGGATACGGAGAGAATTGGTTAGACAGCCAGCTCAAGGATCGAAAGCTAACAGAAAAGGACATCTTTCTCATGACGGTCAGTGACAAAGGTGAGATCAATATTATCGTTAAGGAGATATAAAATGAAGGAAAAGGTAACGGCAATTTTGCTGATTATTTTTTTGCTTTCTGCGGTGTGTATAAATACCTTGTATTTGACTTCTGAAATAGATAAGATCACCAATGCTGTTACTCTGATTAACATCGACAAAAATAAAGATAGCGGGACAAAAAACGAGGCAGAACGTGTTTTTAATCAATACAAGAGGGCTGAAATTATTATTAGCCTAACCATAAGTCACGAGGATCTCACAAACATAGAAGATTGCTTTGTAGAGATGATAGCATATCTGTCTATTGATGATACTGACAATGCACGTGTAGCAAAAAGTCGCCTGATTAACTCTCTCGAGCATCTCAGGCGACTGTCAGGTTTGAATATTGATTCGATTATTTAATTATTTCCACTGGGTCATATCCGACATGTAGGCGTTAAGACGGAGAATCTCATAATTCTCGGCTAGAAGATCAGAAGAGGTGAGGATTCCGCACTTTTCACGAATTGCCTTAATAATATACTCGGGATTTAAAAATGCAGATGGATCTGCCGAGAGGATAGCATTGATTATGAGAGTACTTCCCTCTCGTTTTGCCTCTGCGCTCTTGATGAGCGGACGAATATCTATGGTGGAGTCAGAATTCTTCTTCTGTACCTCGATCGAAGCAGACGAGAAGAGTGTGTTGCAGCTCTCAACCATAACATCGGTGATGCTCGGCGACTCAATTTTGATTTGATAGCTCATCCATTTGATGTCGGTAAACTTGCTCTCGGGATAATATGCCTCTAGAATCTGCATCTCATCGGTCATATTCGCATTAAGGCGATCCATTGCATCCTTGGGGTCGATATACTCGTTAAGGCGAAGGTCCATATACTCGCATAGACTCTCCGTACCTATGGAGAGAGGCGCGGCAAAGACCATTTTAGGCTTGGGATTAAAGCCCTCCGTGTAATAAAGCGGAAGCTTTGCACGAACGATAACCTTATGCATCGTGCGTACAAGATCAAGGTGAGAGATATACTGAAGGCTGCCACGCTTGATGAACTTGAAGCGTATAATCAGTTTTGTGGGATTTACTTGCACCATGCATTTTTACCTCCCAGCTTATTTGCTCCACAACCGCTACACTGCTCTGCGCAAGAGGGTGTGGTTTTCCCTTCGTATGCCCTATCGCGCTCGCGGCGAAGGAATGCTTTTGTAACACCAATGTCAATGATGTCCCAAGGAAGAATCTCGTCAAGACCAAAGCCACGAGAGGTGTAAAATGCAGGATCAATACCGCACTTTTCAAATGCCTCAATCCAGAGATCGTAGTTAAAGAATTCATCCCACGCATCGAACATCTGTCCCTTTTCGGCAAGGTATGCGATCGCCGGCGCAAGGCGTCTATCACCACGGGCAAGGACCGCCTCTATAAAGGAAACCTTTGCCTCGTGATATGCGTATCTGATGCGACGGTCGGTGATGAAGGTGCGGAGCAAGCTCTGCTTTCTCATAAGCTCCTCGTAGGTATCCTGCTTTTCCCACTGGAATGGTGTGAAGGGCTTAGGCACGAAGCATGAAACGCTTACTGTAACGCCAAGTCCTTTAGGTCTTTCAGGCTTGGGAAGAGCATAATACTGATCTACAACCTTTTTAGCAAGCGCTGCGATACCCTCGATGTCCTCATCGGTTTCGGTGGGCAGACCGTTCATAAAGTATAGCTTTACGTTGCTCTTTCCGCCGCGGAAGGCTATGCCAACCGAGCGCATCAAGTCTTCCTCGGTTACATTCTTATTGATAACGTCACGCAGACGTTGTGTTCCTGCCTCGGGGGCAAAGGTAATGCCTCCTGTTCTTACAGAAGAAACCTTTCGCATAAGCTCCTCGGAGAAGCTGTCAATACGAAGCGAAGGCAAGGAAAGACTAACGTGAGCATCGTCGGTCCACTCAAGCAGACTGTCGGTTAGCTCAGGGAGCTTTGAGTAATCGCTGATAGAGAGTGAAATAAGAGATATTTCGTCGTAGCCGGTGTTGTCGTAAAGACATTTTGCCTGTTTACACAATGTTTCGACCGACTTTTCTCTTATAGGGCGGTAAACCATTCCCGCCTGACAGAAGCGACAACCACGAATACAGCCACGATAAATTTCGAGAACTATTCTGTCGTGGACGGTTTCGATATAAGGCATAACAAGTTTTTCAGGATAAGGAGCCTTGTCCATATCCTCGATTATACGTTTTTTAACCTTCACGGGTACGTCATCGTAAAGAGGTCTAAACTCCTTTATGGTTTTGTCCTCGTTGTAGGAAACCTCATAAAGAGAAGGAATATATACACCGTCGATGTGCGACGCTTCGCGGAGAAAGGAGGATCTTGTATAGCTGCCGTCATCCTTCATTTTATTGTAAAGATGGCAGATTTCGAGAAGAACCTCTTCGCCCTCACCGATATTGATAAGATCGAAGAACTCGGCAACCGGCTCGGCATTATACACACACGGACCTCCGCCGATGATGATGGGGCAGTCCTCTGCCCTATCCTTCGCCCAGACGGGGAAACCGGCAAGCTTGAGCATTGCAAGTACGGTGGTATAGCACATCTCATACTGAAGCGAGAACGCCACCATATCAAAGTCAGAAAGAGGATCACCGCTTTCAACCGCGGTAAGCGGAATCGAGTACTCCTCCATCTTCTCCTTCATGTCCGTCCAAGGAGCGTATACACGCTCACACCAAACGTTTTCATCCTTATTTATTACGTCATAAAGAATTCTTACGCCGAGATTGGACATTCCTATCTCATAGGTGTCCGGAAAGCAAAAGGCAAACCTGCACTTAACCTCTTCCTTATTCTTGATGACGCTGTTAAACTCGCCTCCGATGTATCTTCCAGGCTTTGAAACCGACTTCAACACCGAAGAGATATTTTTATTCTGCATCAATTTTGTCCTTTCGGGAAATTTCCGTGCCATCCATTT
Organism: Eubacteriales bacterium; assembly: GCA_045654725.1. GTDB lineage: Bacteria > Bacillota > Clostridia > Oscillospirales > CAG-272 > UBA1740. The sequence continues at coordinate 23,285 of JAZONX010000014.1, read as the reverse complement.
GGAGAGCACGGAAATTGTGTTTTTTATTACTGATTGTCCTCGTCATCTCTCGCCTTCTTAAGGAAGATCGTCTTGCCAAGGACATTAAGACCCAAGCACCAAACTATCTGCCAAAGAGTAGAGATCAAAACAGTAATTCTGCTGAAACCGATGAGGGAAAGTGCAATCGCAAGTATCACGCCAACCACCATTCCACAGATTTCAGCGAATCTAATGTGATTCGAGAACTTCTTATACTTCTTGGAGAGAAGAATCATATTAGCCGCATCAATCTTATCACCATATGTAACCATACTTGCGCTTACACGACTGTAAACCTTCTCTTCTCCAAGAGGATTGTAAAGCTTAACGACACGAATCGCTCCGCTACCCGCAGTGAGAGTGTTAAGAAGCTCGTTCGAAACATTGGGGTCACGGCTATAAACAAGAGGTGTAATTCCCTCCTCGCGAAGGGAGGAAAGAATCATTGTAAACTCCTCGGAGAAGGAGTATCTGATATAGAACTTCGCATAAACCTCGCCGTCCTCGGCTGCGTACATAACCTTGATAGTATCAAGGCTCATGCTGGAATCGGAGGATACAGCTGCAGAAGGAAGCGCAATTCCGTTACGGCGCATATAATCCTCGCTGCCTGCACAAATTCTATGTCCGGCAACATCGCCACAAATACCATCGTCCTCGATGATAACGTTTTCAGCAGACTTATGACGAGCTCTGTTGTCAATTATGTTAGAGAACATATAATCAAGAGGTCCGCCAACAGATGCGAAGAGTGCGCACATCTGTCTCATAACCTTCTCCATATTCTCTCTTTCTCCATAAAGCATAAAGCGCTTGAGGTTAACGTCGTCGGGACCAAACATATCGGTGTCGTCAAAAGCAAATACGTCAACCGAGGAGAAATTATAATATGCATCTTCACCAACAGCGGTGCTATCGGAGAGCTCTGCAGCCTTCTGTGTATAGAAAAAGCTAACTTTATTGGAAACAACTGCAAATGCCGGGCAGCCAAGCATAGCCGTGAGAGCAAAAACTGCAACTGCGGTTACTGGGCTCCAGCAAAGGAAATATGCTACGGTAGCGGCAACAAGTGCTGTACCGAAGGGAACTCCAAAGAGCAAGGCAATGTGCTTTGTAAGCACAGGGGCGCCTGCAGAATTCTTAAAGAAATCGGATACGAATGAAGTGCGGAAGGTGCGAGCAGTCTTGGACTTATACTCGTCAACAATACCGTCAAGTGCCATATTCTCTGCACCCATATCTCTGGTATTCTTCTTGTCGATAATATACTTATCCTCGGGCTGGGAAATCAGCTTGAATGCGATGAAATCAGCCTTTCTACGATAGAGACCGGCAAGAATAACGGGAAGAGTAATCGTCGCAAAAAGCAAACCAAAGAGAGGATATGCTGTTGCTTTTGTAAGAGCTACTGCAAGGGTGTATCCACCAAGAACCAAAAATGCGGGAACCGGAAGTATGTCAGGCATAAGATTCTTTTTGCCAAGATACTTAAGCGATTTGATAACCTCGGGAAGAGCAACCATGAAAATGCAGGATGCAAGAAGGAAATCTACAAGCGCAAGAGTGGTATATGATGTCGCGCCGGGAAGGAGCTTATAAGAAATGCTCTTTGTAGCGCAGAGAATTTCGATAACGAAAAGTGCAATGGCAAACACCATGGATGCGCCAAATCTGATTTTGATGGACATTATGGAGTCTAGGAACTTGTCCTTGAAGGTATCGCGATGTGCGGGATTGGTGAATTCCTGACCCTTATCCTTGCCATTCTTCGGAGCGAGAGGTGTATCAGACGCGCCTGCAGGGACGTCCTCTATGTCGTAATAAGAGGGCTTGACGTCAAACTCGAAGACGCCGATATCCTCCTTGTCGGGATCTGCCATAACGAGTTCGCCATCATCAAGAATCTCATCCTCGGGCTCGTCCTCAACAAATTCTTCCTCGGGTTCGGCAGCTTCCTCAACCTGCTCCTCTTTTTCAGCAACAGGCTCAATCTTATCATCTAAGGTATAGTCGTCAACTCTGAGGAGATTTTCAATCTCAATTCTCGCCTTCTTTTCCTCAGCGGTTTCTTCCTCGGAGTAGATCTCACCAGAGAACTTCATAATGCTTATGGACTCGTCAACCTCATCCTCGCTCTTATTCTCGGGGGTCTTTGCCTCAACACCGTTAAGGTCCTCCTCAAATTCAGCGGTGGGGTCGAGAGTAATCTCGTCGGGATTCGCGGGATCATCCATTATACTCTCGGGAAGGGGCTTAAGACCAAGTCTCTCACGAATTCTAGCATCTCCCCTCATTCTGTATCTTTCGCTCACCTCGGTAAATCTGGGAACGTAAGCCTTCCATGGAGTTGGCTGCTCCTCTTCCTCGGATGCCGAAGTTTCCTCGCCGGCCTCGGACTCTACGCCTTCTTCCATTTCGGGATCATGATCCGCTACCTCCTCGACAGCCTCATCGAGCTCGTCATTGCCGTTGATCTTATCAACGATCTTTTCTATATCTTCCTTGTTGAATTCCTTTTCCACAGCGGGTGCCTCACTTTCTGTTTTTCTGTCTTGCAACCTCGGTCATAAGTACCGCGGCGGCACAAGATACGTTCATTGAATTAACGTTTCCGTATAGAGGAATGGAAACGACAAAATCGCATTTTTCTTTAACCAAACGGGAAATTCCAAATCCCTCACTGCCCATTACCAAGCCTACCGCACCCGAAAGATCGGTTTCGTAATAGCTGCTTCCATCCATATCGGCAGCGTAAAGCCAAAGTCCACGCTCCTTTAGTTCGTCAATGGTGGTGGCGAGGTTGGTAACCTTCGCAACTCGCATATGCTCGATAGCACCGGCAGATGCCTTTGCGGCGGTGGATGTGAGTCCTACTGCGCGACGCTTGGGAATGATTACTCCATGTGCACCTGCACACTCTGCGCTTCTTATTATCGCGCCGAGGTTATGAGGATCCTCAATACCGTCGAGAATGATGATAAAAGGCTTCTCACCCTTTTCCTCCGCGTAAGCAAAGATCTCATCAATCGAGGCGTAATTGCGCTCGGCGGCTATAGCGATAACACCCTGGTGATGATTGCCCAGACAAAGACTGTCAAGCTTTGAGCGTTCGGCCTCAATAATCGGAATTTTCCTCTCGGAGGCAATGCCTAAAAGCAGATTTACCGAGCCCTCACGATCGCCCGACTGAATAAACAGCTTCTCAATATCGCGACCTGATGCCAGAAGCTCTTTAACGGCATTTCTGCCAAATATTACGTTTTCATCCGGCTCACCTCGGAATTTCTCCTGCGCCCTCTCGGGACGGTTGCCCTTATGTTTATTAAATTTCTTTTTATATTCCATTAATTCGTCAGCTCCAAATTAGGTCTGTGCGACGTGTTTTTTCGGTTAAACAAACTACGCCTTATATATTATAACATAAATATTTTAATTTGTACAGTATTAATTACAAAAAAAGCAATATTTTTTTATTTTCGTCAAAATGTCTACGAACTATTTTTTATTTTATTTTTCAAAAACGATTGACAAAAGCATAAAAAAGGAATACAATATTCCTAGTCGCAATTTTTCACGGAAAGGAGTGAGATCATGACTTTGGCAAAAAAGAAAATAGATCTTACGGAAGGTCCGCTTTTTGTACCTATTTTTACCTTCGTAGTACCGATTATTTTAACCGGTATGCTGCAGATGCTATACAACATGGCGGACAACATTGTTGTAGGAAGATTTTCAAACAACGATCTTGCTCTTGCCGCCGTTGGCTCTACCACATCCCTATCCAACCTTATAGTAAATCTTCTTATGGGCCTGGCGGGTGGCGCCGGTGTTGTCATCGCACAAAGCTATGGCGCGAAGGACCATGATAAGCTCTCGCGCGCAGTGCACACATCTACTCTTTTCTCCTTTATCGGAGGAATTGTGTTCTGTGCATTAGGTCTGCTCATTTCGAAGCCTGCCCTTCAACTGATGGGAACCAAGGAGGAACTATTCGGGTATGCTCTAACCTACATGATGATTATTTGCCTGGGTATTCCCGCAACTGCGGTTTACAATTTCGGTGCAGCAACCTTGCGTTCGGTCGGCGACTCAAAAACGCCACTGTTTATTTTGTCTTGCACCGGTGTTCTTAACGTTCTGCTCAATCTTTTCTTCGTAATTGTATGCAAATTGTCGGTTGAGGGCGTTGCTATTGCAACAATTATCGCACAGTACGTTTCGGCTATTGTGGTTATAATTATTCTATTCCATCGTAAAAACGCCCCATACTCGCTGACTGTTGGCAAGCTAAAAATCCACAAGGATATTTTAAAGCAAATTCTTGTACTTGGTCTTCCGGCGGGTCTTCAGGGAACGATGTTCTCAATTTCTAACATCATTCTCACCGCAGGTCTTAATACCCTTCCCACTACCGATATTCACGGCAAAACTATTGCAATAAATATAGAGGGCCTCGTTCACACGGCCATGAACTCCTATCTCCATGCTGCAATGACTTTCACAGGTCAGAATTATGGTGCAAGAAAGCCCGACAGAATCAAAAAGGCGATCTTCTACACGCTGATTCAGGTATTTATTATCGGATTTGTCGGTGGACAAATCGTTAGTCTATTTGGCGAAGAGCTGGCGTCCCTTTACATTCAAGAAAACAGCGCAAATAAGGCCGAGGTTATAGCAGCGGCAATGGAACTGATGAGATTTATGCTCTCGGTTTACTTCCTTTGCGGAATTATGGATACACTCTCAGGTGCATTGCGTGGACTTGGTTACTCTTTCATCCCAATGATAGTAAGTATTCTGGCGATATGTGTTCTTCGTGCGTTCTGGGTGTTCTGTGTCTTCCCTACCGAAAGATTCCACAGCCTGATAGGAATCTACACGATTTATCCTATCTCCTGGTCTCTAGGCCTAACTGCACTTGCTATCGCATTGATTATAGTTTTTAGAAAAATAAAACGAAAGTTCGCGGAAGAAGACGTTGCAAAAAGCGAACCTGTTTCTGCAGAGTAAAAAAAGAAAAAAGAGGATTTGGCAAAACCAAATCCTCTTTTTTTGATGCGATTAAGATAGTCGTTGAGCGATTAACTTATTCAGCGTCCTGTGCTGCTCTTCTTGCCGCGAAGCACTCGCTGCAGTAAACAGCCTTACCTTCGGTAGGTTTGAAGGGCACCTGGCACTCCTTGCCGCACTCTACGCAGACTGCATCGAACATCTCTCTTGCACTCTTCTGCGCATTTTTCTTTGCGGCGCGGCACTCCTTGCATCTGGAGGGCTTGTTCTCAAAGCCTCTCTGTGCGTAGAATTCCTGCTCGCCTGCTGTGAAAACGAATTCGTTACCACAGTCTCTGCACTTCAATGTCTCGTCCTGGTACATTTGTTTGTTTCTCCCTTAAAGGTTAATTATTTTTCGCCCTGAGACGGATTCCAACCGACGCCTTTGTAAACCAACGCTCTCCCTTAAGCTACCTTGGGCATAATGACTTTTTAATTGTCAGCGATACCGCCGATTTCGCTCCTCAATCTCTTGAAAAGACGCGACTTAGCATTGTCAACCGACTTCGCACTGCGAGAGAGCATCTCGGCAATTGCGGCGGTCTTGTATCCCTGAATGTGAAGAAGTAATACACGGTATTCATAATCCGACAGAATCACTCTGGCAGATCTCAAAATATTATCAAATGTTTCTCGCTCAACTAATTTGCCCTCGGGATCATCGTCAACCAAAACCTGCTCGACATCACAGTCGGAGATAGTGCGACCGTTTTCCTTAGAACGAAGAAGGTCAAGAATGCGATTTCTCACACAAATACGGGCGTAAAGCCCAAAGGTTACATCGCTCTGCCCCATGTCAAAACGCTGGGCAGCAGTATGCAAGGCAACACAAGCCTCGGAAAAGAGCTCGTCAAATTCATAGCTCGTGCAAAATCCCGAAATAACCTTCCGCATCATTGGCGTATATCTATTGACAAGCTCGTCGAAAGCATCGTCATCATGCTGACGACACCTCAAAAGCAAGCTGTCAATCTCACACATTTTATCATATTTCATATAAAACTTCCACCGATAAAATAATTATATCTTTTAAAATAATATTTGTCAATAGTTTTTTCACATTTTTTCGAGGAATTGTACAATTTTGCATATAACAAAACATCGATTTTCGTTCAATGTGACAAAAACAAGTCAGTTTATGACAAATATTCGATTCTTCCGGTTGCTGAGAAAAGAACTCCTCTGTATACACCGTCGGGTTTTGTCTCAAAATTTTTCTTAATCTGCTCTGCTTCTGCAAGAGAATTAACGGTAAGCGAGGTCCTCATAAGATCACCGAAAGCATCACTTGCCTCAAGGGTGACACGATATCTGCCGTTCTCTGTTTTTTCGATATAAGAGCCTATGGATGCGCCACTTTTCGAAAGAGAGACATGCTTTATAGCAGAGCGAAGGCTACGCTCTCTAAAACTCGCGTCGAGATTATCGTAAAGCTCGGAGGCAATCATTCTGCCTTTGTCGGAGATCATATAGTACTTTTCACCTTCGATCTCATCGTACAAGAGATGATTTGAGTCAACAAGCTCGCCAAGGCACTGATCGTAGTCAAGCGAGATGTCGTCGGTATTTTCCTCAACTATTCGCATAACCGTTGCCTTCTCGATCGGATATCGAATGTTGTCAAGCAGAAACAACAAAAAAACCTTCAGATCGGTTATGGAATTTAAGCAATTTTTTTTATTTCTTTTCATTTGATTACCTTTCTTGAATATGTCCCCCAAGGGTGCATAAAAAAAGCTATGCAGTCAAAACTCTAACTATAAGGAGGGTTGATATGTACGGATATTTTACAGAGAGAAATTACATGGGGGATTTCCCTTACACAGACCTCGCCATTGAGAGAAAAAGAGCCGACACAGAGCTTCCGGGCGTGGAATTTTCAAAGGAAAAATTACGATTTGGAAAATGGGAAAGGATAAAAATCAGCACAAATTCTGCGGCAGAATCTATTGGCAGGCCGGTCGGGATATACAACACGCTAAATACCGAGAGAATGGATTTGCTATATGGGCTCGCGCTCGAGGAGACTAAGGATCAGCTCGCGCAGGAGCTTTGCACAATCTTTGATCAGACAGATATTTTTCCGGGTAGAATACTTGTCGCAGGTCTTGGAAATAGACTTTTGACACCCGATGCAATAGGGTGCGAAACGGCGGCAAAAGTAAAGCCGACAATGCACATCGGCGAGATGGACCGAGCACTTTTCGAAAGCCTCAGCTGTGCTGAAATCGCAGTATGCACACCCGGAGTTTGCGCTACGAGCGGCCTTGATGCCGGTGTCGTCGTAAAGGGTATATGCGACATTATTAAACCCGACGCCGTGATCGCGATTGATGCGCTCGCATCGAGAGATCCAATACGCCTCGGCAGAACAATTCAGATCTGCAACACGGGTATCTCACCCGGAGGCGGTCTTGGAAACTCAAGGCTTTCAATCGGGGTTGAAACCGTGGGAGTGCCTGTTATCGCAATAGGAGTTCCGACGATTATAGACTCCCGTATGCTCTGCCCCAATTTATATACCAAGAATGATATAAACGACGATAATGCTATGTTCGTATCTCCTAAGGAGATAAACGAAATAGTTTCGATGGGGGCAGAAATAATCGGTGATGCCATCAATCAGGCATTCGGTGTATTTACGTAGATGGATTAGTAAACGAAATCAAACTCAAAATCGTAAATGCTTACTGTATCGCCTTCCTCAACACCTGCCTCGCGAAGACGGTCGATAACACCATTCTTAATGAGAACGCGCTGGAAGAAGTTGAGCGACTCGTAATCGTCGAAGTTGATCTGTCCCATAAAGTTGTAAAGCCACTCGCCTTCAACAATAAATTTATCGTCTTCACGGCGTACGGTGGTTTCTTTAATGCCGGAAACATTTGCAATAGCTTCGTCCTCGGCAGAGTACTCTGTTTCATAGATAGTCACGGGAGGAAGATCCTTTAGCTTTTCGATAGCGAGCTTTACAAGCTGGTCAAGTCCCTCGCCCGTGATTGCAGATACGTATACCACAGGAAGATCGTTTTCCTCAACGTATTTCTTAAAACTAACGTAAATCTCCTCTTCCTCGAGAACAGAGTCGATCTTATTGGCAACTATGATCTGAGGGCGGGTGGAAAGCTCAGCAGAATACTGCGAAAGCTCATAATTTATCTTTTGAATATCCTCAACAGGATCTCTGCCGTCGGTTCCCGCAATATCAACAACGTGAAGAAGCAGACGGCATCTGTCAACGTGACGAAGGAAGTCGTGGCCAAGGCCCTGGCCCTCGGATGCGCCCTCGATAAGACCGGGAATATCCGCAGCAAGGAAGCCTTTACCCGCTCCGATACTAACCACGCCAAGGTTGGGAGCAAGAGTTGTGAAATGATAGTTCGCGATCTTGGGCTTTGCCGATGAAATGCGCGAGAGAATGGAGGACTTTCCTACGTTGGGGAAGCCGATAAGACCAACTTCTGCGAGCATTTTAAGTTCCAAAAGCACCTCTCTCTCCTCACCCTTCGTACCGCTCTTGGCGAATCGGGGAATCTGTCTTGTAGGCGTAGCAAAATGACGGTTGCCCCAGCCACCTCTACCACCCTTACAAAGAACGAATTCGCGGTCGCTACCCATGTCGAAGATTATTTTTCCGGTTTCGGGATCTTTAATGAGAGTGCCTGCAGGAACGGTAATTATGACGTCTTGACCGCTTTTGCCATGCATCTTGCCTGCCATACCGTTAGCGCCGTTTTCAGCAATAAACTTACGCTTATAGCGAAATGCAAGAAGTGTGTTGGCGCCCTGATCTATTTTGAACACAATATTTCCGCCTCTGCCACCGTCACCGCCGTCGGGACCGCCTGCAGAAACGTACTTTTCTCTATGGAAGGAAACAGCTCCGTTACCGCCGTCGCCTGCCTTAACGTAAATTTTAATATTATCTATAAACATTCTGTTTTTCCTTTTTTAAGCCTTGGTGGAATCATCGCCACGCTGTCTGATAACTATTCTAACCGGAGTACCTTCAAAGCCGAAGGTGTCACGCAGACAATTTTCAATATAACGACGATAAGAGAAATGGAAGAGCTCCTCGCTGTTGCAGAAAATAACGAAAGTAGGGGGCGCAATCGAGGTCTGCGTCATGTAGTAAACCTTCAAACGCTTACCCTTATCGGACGGAGGCTGAACCCTTGTTGTTGCATCATTTAAAAGATCGTTGAGCACACCTGTGGTAATTCTCTTACGCGCCTCGGCATAGACGTTGTTTATCATCTCATAGAGATTCTTAACTCGCTGACCCGTAAGTGCGGAAACGAATACAATAGGAGCGTAAGGCATATAGGATAGCGCCGTACGAATACGCTTGGTATACTCCTTAACGGTGTTGTTCTCCTTCTCGATAGCATCCCACTTATTAATAACGATAATGCAGGATTTTCCCGCCTCATGGGCAAGTCCTGCGATTTTTTCGTCCTGCTCGGTAACGCCATCCTGCGCATCAATCATAAGAAGGCAAACATCAGCGCGTTCGATAGCCATATTTGCTCTGATAACGCTAAACTTCTCTATTCTGTCCTCAACCTTTGAGTGACGGCGAATACCTGCTGTGTCAATGAAGTTATAAACTCCAAACTCGTTCTCTACTCTGGTGTCAACGGCATCACGAGTTGTGCCTGCAATATCAGAAACGATAACTCTGTCCTCACCGCACATACGGTTGATGATGGATGATTTACCTGCGTTGGGTTTGCCGATTACAGCAACATTGATAACTCCCTCGTCATCCTGCTCATTTTCATCGAAATTACATTCCTCAATAACAGCATCAAGGAGGTCGCCCGAGCCTGTACCGTGGAGAGAGGAAAGAGCGATCGGCTCTCTGTCAAAGCCGAGCTCGTAGAACTCATAGAACTCGTAAGGGAGATCACCTACTCGGTCAACTTTATTGACAACGAGAACGATGGGCTTGCCCGACTTTTTGAGCATTATGGCAATATCCCTGTCATCAGCAACAAGGCCAGCGTGGATATCGCACATGAAAACTATTACGTCGGCTGTGGCGATAGCAATCTCCGCCTGATTTCTCATCTGCTTAAGAATGGTATCATCGCTCTTAGGCTCTATACCGCCTGTATCAACGAGAAGGAAACGATGATCATTCCACTCCGCCTCAGCATAAATTCTGTCGCGTGTTACACCGGGTGTGTCCTCTACGATAGAACGACGCTCGCCGATAAGTTTATTAAAAAGTGTGCTCTTACCCACGTTGGGTCTGCCCACTATTGCTACAATAGGTTTTGACATTTTTATCTCCTTAAATTGTTCTTCCGAGGATAGCCTCACAGAGGCAGTATCCGTCGCTTCCGGTATCCTTAACCGTAACTCCAAGTGCCTCCGAAAGTTCTCCGACTGTCATTCCGCAAAGAAATACATCCTCACCGTGGCGAAGGCAGTTTCCGGGTATCAGAAGCTCGTCACCAATAGGCTTGTCCTTAATCTGATCAAAAATGTCGCGGCCGGTTAAAAGACCGCTGACAGTAATTGATGTGCCAAAGAAATTATTAAAAATTTTATAAATATTAACAGTTAATTTAGGGCAGATTGCCACAAGTTTATCAACCTGCGCCTTAATTGTATTGTATGATGCCGTGCCGGTAACAAGAGAAACTGTGCGCTCCTCAGAAAGCTTTACCGAGAAATCGCGAATGTCCTCAAGCGCCATTTCAAATTCATCACGGCAGGAGCGAAGCATACCTACACCGTTTTCCAGCTGGGGATAATCCTCATAGTAATCCCTGTCGGGTATTTCCCTACCCGCCTTAAGATAAAACTCATCGGCAGCATAGAAAATTCTGCTTCCGTAAATAGCCTTCTGCTCCTCGCCAAAAGCGTTTATCATATCAATTATCTGCCCCGATTCTTCTGCTGTGAAATCGGTTAGCGGATAAAGTTTTTCTCTGAATTTTGTAAGACCTGCGGGAACAATTGCAACGCTTGTCATCGCTGGATAAAGTGCCGCGAGATCACGCATTGATCGAAGAAGCTCATCACCGTCATTGACTCCGCGACAAAGAACGATCTGTCCGCACATGGAAAGACCTGCGTTGGCAAAATCGTTAAGATATTTAAGCACCTCGCCCGAGTGCTTGTTTTTCATCATTCTTACACGAAGCTCGGGATTGGTGGTGTGAACAGAAATATTGATGGGCGACATGCGCATCTTGATTATGCGGTCAACGTCGCTTTGAGTCATATTCGTCAGCGTGACGTAATTTCCGTGTATGAAAGAAAGACGCGAATCATCGTCCTTGAAATAAAGCGACTCGCGAAGTCCCTCGGGATTTTGGTCTATGAAGCAGAAAATGCACTTGTTCTTACAGGAGTGCTTTTCATCCATAAGGGGAGTTTCAAACTCCAGACCGATATCGTCATACTCGCCTTTTTTTATGCTGATTTCATACTCTTTTCCGTCTCTCGAAAGCAGAAGGTTCACCTTCTCTTCTGTTAAATAGAAACGGTAATCAAGCACATCACGTATTTCGTTATTGTTGATGGCAATGAGAATGTCCCCTGCCAAAATTCCCTGTCTTTCGGCGCGACTGCCCCTTGTTACATCTGTTATTTTAACCATTTATTGTTCCTTCTTGCACCTTGCATACTTAATTACAAAGTATACGAAGTAAATTATGAGTGAAAGTGCAGAAAAGCCGAAAAGATCGGTCCATAAATCTGCTATATCAGGGCATCTGCCCGAAAATATCTGTATAGTTTCGTCAATTATCGCCACCGACTCTGCAAAAAGAAGTGACGCCAGGGCGAGGATCCAAGGCTTGATTGCATATAACGAAATAAAGAGCGAAGTAAGGATGCCGAGCGCACCAAATTCGATGAAATGCGCGATTTTATCGGCACTACTCTCTGTGTACTCGACCACACCGCCATCGGACGGAAAAATTGCCGAGATAATATCCTTCATCAGCTCAACTTCACGATCAACCACTTTTGGTGGAAGCATTGAATGAACGAAAATAAAGGTCAGGTTTAGGGCAATCAAGACAAGGAGAGCAATCTCCAGTTTTCTCATCTTTTTGGAAAGCTCATTAAATTTGATAAACATAGTTATCCCCTTTTGAGCCTGCTTTGTTTTGGTTTGGCAAGCATATCAACGGTTAATCCGTTCTCTAAAATATATGCGGTTGCCTCGGGAGAACCACTCTTTTGAGCAAGAAACATAAGGCGCACCGATTTATCGCGGTCAAAGTCAGTGCCTAATCCGTCAACATAGCAACGGGCATAGAGGTATTTGCCTTTGGCAACGAGATCTTCAACGTAATCGGTAGAATGACGAGCAGCAGACTGAAACCACTCAAAGGCACGTCTCCCATCCTGCTTTATCGCAGAATAACGCAGAGCTTCGTCAAGCTCAAAATCCAGCACCTCACCATCGAGAAGCATACTATCGTCACGGTAAATAGGCGTATGAAAAGGAATAAGCGATATGCGAACAATATCAGGCTCAAACATACAACCCGACGTGTATGCCATACCGAGATATAGCTGTGCCTCAATGCAGCCCTGCTCTGCGGAGATTTTCATATATTCGTACGCCTTGACGTAGTTTTTCGCGACGCCCTCTCCGTGAAGATAAAGCATAGCGATATTATAGCAAGACTCTCCGCCCTCAAGATCGCGAGCAAAGGCAAAAAAGCTCTTGGCTTCATGTGGATCGTATGGCGCTCCGAGTCCGGAAAGCAGGCAGTAGCCATAATTGAACGAGGCAGTCGCATCACCATCTCTCGCGCCTTCAAGATACATTTGAGCCGCGGCTTCGTAATCGCCTTCCATAAAGGCAACGTCGGCTGTTGACTTATCGTACATTACGTCTTCCTTTCTGCGTTTATTTTACGAAATTGAAAATTTTGTTCCCTCTCTTGTGTCGAGAAGCGTAATTCCCTTGGCAAGGAGCTCGTCACGAATCGCATCTGCCTCGGCAAAGTTCTTCGCCTTCTTGGCGGTCTTACGAGCCTCGATGCGCTCGTTGATATATGCAAGAAGCTCGGGATCTACTCCTGCATTTTCCTCTGCAGCCTCCTTCGCCTTCTGCTCGTTAAGCTTTGCAGCCGCAGCAAGAAGACCAAGATCAAGTACGGTTTCAAAACTCTCGATAAGAGCGAGCTTGGTTGCATCATTAGTCTTAAGCTTGAATACATCGTAAAGAGCCGTCACAGCGAGAGATGTGTTAAGATCGTTATCAAGAGCATCGGTGAAACGCTTTTTGCCTTCAGCAAAGGCAGATTCGTCAACCGCGCCACCGTCAGCCTTAAGCTCTGCTACACGGGAAACAAGCTTGTTGTAAGCAATCTTAGCGTTATCGAGGTTCTCCCAAGAGAAAACAAGGTTCTTTCTGTAATGCGACTGCATGCAGAAGAAACGGTAAACCAGAGGATCGTAGCCCTTTTGCTCTAGAAGAGATACGGTCAGGAACTCGCCCTTAGACTTGGACATCTTTCCGGAATTGGTATTCAGGTGATGAACGTGGAACCAATACTTGCACCACTCATGGCCAAAGGTCGCCTCGGACTGGGCGATTTCATTTGTATGATGAGGAAATGCGTTGTCAATGCCACCGCAGTGAATGTCGAGATATTCACCGAGGAACTTGGATGCGATGCAGGAGCACTCTATATGCCATCCGGGATAGCCGATACCCCAAGGAGAATTCCACTTAAGCTCCTGGTCGTCAAACTTGGACTTTGTAAACCAGAGAACAAAGTCTGTCTTATTCTTCTTGTTTTCGTCTGCCTCTACGCTATCACGAACTCCGACCTCAAGATCTTCTTCTTTGAAATCGTTGAAAATATAGTATTTTTCAAGCTTTGAGGTATCAAAATACACATTTCCGCCTGCCTCGTAGGCATAGCCCTTCTCAAGAAGAGTCTCGATCATAGCAATAAACTCGGGGATACAGTTGGTCGCAGGCTCAATGTACTCGGGACGCTTGATATGAAGCTTATCGCAATCCATGAAAAATGCGTCTGTGTAGAACTTTGCAATCTCAAGGACGGTCTTATGCTCACGCTTCGCGCCCTTGAGCATCTTATCCTCGCCTGTGTCACCGTCGCTGGAGAGGTGTCCTACGTCGGTGATGTTCATTACTCTCGTCACCTTGTTTCCGATATAGCGGAAATATTTATCGAGCACGTCCTCCATTGTATAAGTACGAAGATTTCCGATATGAGCAAAGTGGTATACGGTAGGACCGCAGGTGTACATAGTCACCTTCCCTGCCTCTCTCGGAATAAACTCTTCTTTCTTTCTTGTTGCTGAATTGTATAAAAGCATTTTACTTCCCTCCTCGGGGTCTTTTTCGATTATTTTTAGCTCTGTTTGAGTGCATTTTTTTGCACGCATCCCAAACGCGCATAGTTTGCCGACTATCATTTTAACAGAAATAAAAATATTTGTCAAGATTTTTAACAAAATACTTTTTTTATTTTGCGCCTTTTTAACCGCGTGAGCGAAAAAATATAAATATTTTTTGTCTTTTTTAAGTTTTGCTATTGTATTTTGGTGCGAAATCTGTTAATATATATCTGTGAAAATATTAGCCATTACATCGGAGGTTTTACATAAATGAGCGAAAACAAAAACAATCAGAATAATTCCACAGCCGAAAAGAAAATCGGAAAGGCTGTTCCTATAATACTCTCATTATTTGCTATTTTCATCACCATTTGTTTTATCACATCAAAGAGTGGTCTACTCGGACAAGTTATCACTGCCCTGCTGATGGGTCTGTTCGGCAGAGGAGCCTATGTCATTCCTATTGCGCTCCTGCTACACGCTGTCTGCTATAAATCCGACGTTGCAGAAAAAAAGGTATTATCAAGAGCCATCTTCTCGCTAGTGAGCGTTGTTCTTATGTCGGCTATTGATTATGCAATATACACATTCGGCACAGATGGTGTTTTTGCTCCCGTAAGTGCCTTCAACGATATGATTAACGGCGGATTCGTTGGCAACGTTATCGGCTTTGCGCTCTCAAAGCTTATCGGCAACATAGGTGTTATCATCATTTCGTTAGTAATCATCGCAATTTATGCTGTATTTTACTATGCCGAGAAGGCAGGAGCCGCAGGTCAGGTTGCAATAAAGGTTTCCAACCGTGCAAAAAAGATCGCTGACAAGGCGAAGGACAAGCATAAGGAATCTGTTGAAAAGAAAGCGCAGAAGCGCGAGGAGGAAGAACAGCTTAAGCGCGAGGCAAGTAGCCAAGAGCTTATGAACGATGATTTCTTCGAGGATGACAAAAAACTCTCCTCTGTAAAAATCAAGAGTCCCGGCGAAAAGAACAATACCTCTTCCTCGGTTGCAACAGAGGTTGACGAGAAGAAGCCTGTAACACCCAGAAATGCGAACAAACCCATTGATCTCTCCTACGGAATTGATAACAGCACAAAAAAGAAGCCTGAGGACGTTCCTTATAGCAAGGCTTTCTTCGGTCTAGATGATAGCGCAGATAATGTATTCACTAAAGATTTTGATCCCTTTGACTTCGCATCAAGCGAGAGATCTGCAGCAAAGCACGCAAGTCGTGTTTCTGCTCCTTCCACAGTACAAGAAGAGCTTGACGAGTTTGCAATCTATGAGATGAAGGCAAATCACATGCCTACCGAAAAAGAGAAGAAGATGGCAGACCTCGAAAGACGTAGACAGGAGTGGTTTAGATACAAGCATCAGAAGGATCTCGAAAATGATCCCGTTGCGGCAGCCGCAGAGGCAAAGAGAAAGGAAGAAGAGGCACTAAACATTTCAACACGTCCTCTGTTCGACTCCTTCTCCGATCCCGCTATAAAGACTAATAATTCTTCCTATTCGTATGCTGATTCGCCCGCGCCCTTCCATAGTCCTACCGGTGGATACGGCAGACCTGCACCCGCACCCCAAAGACCCGTAAGCACAGCTCCTTCAACTACTATGGAGTTTGGAGGCGCACCCGTTAGCCAGCCTGCGCCTACTCCTGCCGCAGTTCCCGTTGCAAGCGCCCCCGCGACAGCCCCCGCCTCCCCTGCTCCTTCGGTTACTCCCGTGCCTACAAGCATTAGACCTTCGACCGATGCGACACACACATCATACAACAACACAAGAAGTCTCTACCAAAGACCTATCAAAACGGTAGAATTTACTATCACTAAAGAACCCAAGCCCGAGCCCGCAGTGGTTGCCCCTCCCGTTGAAGAAAAGCCTGCTCCTCACGAGGATAACACGGAGGATGTTGCAATCCTCATTGCGGAGCGTATCGCTCGCAATACCCCCGGATATCTCAGAAGCGCAAACGAGATGAAAACCTACACTAAGGTTACTTCGAGTTCATCAGATGACGAGCTTCTCAAGGCGCTTCGCGGAGACCTTCAGGAAACTCCCGTTGTAACAGAGCCTACTATTAATGAGCCCCCGGTTGTTGAGTCTGCTCCCGAGATGACGCCTGAGTTTACTCAACCCGAACCAACCATGCCTGAATCTCCCGCTCCTATGGAATTCAGCTTTGGTGAGCCCGAGGTAAAAAACGTCCAGCCTACTCCCCAAGCAGAGGTTAGCTTTCAGCCCTACTCTCCCCTAAAGTCTGAGGAAGCACTTCCCACGGAAAATACCATTAAAGTTGAAAAAAACATTATTCCTCCCACTCCCGATGCAGTTGCAGAAGTTCATATAGAGCCCGTAAAGTCTGAATCACAGGTGGGGATTCCTCTCTTTGATTTAGTTGACGAGAAAGAGAGCCTTCAGCAGGATTCTACCGATGAGGGCAATATTCAGTGGGATAACGATAACGAGCCTAACGAGGAGTTTGTTTTTGACGAAGAAGAACACGAAGAAATCGCTTTTGACGACGAAGAGGACGATGATGACTCCGACGACGGCTCCGAAGATCCCGATGAAAATCCCGAAGATGAGACCGAAGAGCCTACCGAAATTCCTCCCGAGGAGCAGAATCCCGATGTAGTTAAGATGCGTGAGATGTTCCCATTCCTCGCTAATCTTGATGCGACAAAAGAGCCTGTTCAGGAGGAAAAGAAAGAGCCTGAGGCACAGAAAGAAGACGACGTAGATGACGTTCCCTTCTTCGAGCCCGTTGTTAAGAAGGATGCTCCCGCTCCCAAATCCACAGAGCTTGTTCCCGCAAAGGAAAAGAAAAACAAACCCGATTACTCCAATTACGTATTCCCCTCTATCGACCTACTATCCAGAGAGGAATCTGCCTATGATGATAATATTCAGGCAGAGATCCAGGAAAATGCAGACAAGCTTATCGAGACCCTCGCATCCTTCAACGTTACTGCATCAATCAAGGGCGTTGACAGAGGTCCGAGAATTACACGATATGAGGTTGTTCCCGCGAAGGGAGTTAAGGTTAGCCAGATCATGAACCTTCAGGACGATATTGCCCTTAACCTTGCGGCAGGATCGATCAGAATGGAAGCTCCCATTCCCGGAAAATCGGCTGTCGGTATCGAAATCCCCAACAAAAAATCCAACATTGTAAGACTCCGCAACCTTCTTGAGACCGAGGACTTCCAAGGCTCGCGTTCTAAGACCTTTGTTTGTATCGGTCGTGACGTTGCAGGTCAGCCGGTGTTCGGTGATATTGCAAAGATGCCCCACCTTCTCATCGCCGGTGCAACCGGTATGGGTAAGTCGGTGTGTATCAACTCGCTGCTTATCAGCGTGCTTTACAAGGCAAGACCCGATGAGGTTAAGCTCATTATGATCGACCCCAAGCAGGTTGAGTTTACCATGTATAACGGTATTCCCCACCTTCTCGTACCCGTAGTTTCCGACCCCAAGCAGGCGGCGGGATCACTTATGTGGGCAGTTGAGGAAATGGAGCGCAGATATAATCTGCTCAATCCTCTTTGTGTTCGTAACATTGATGCATACAACGAAAAGGTTACCGCAGATCCCTCTCTCGGCGAGCCTATGCCCAGAATTATCATTGTAATCGACGAGTTCGCCGACCTTATGCTTCAGGTAAAGGATCCTGTCGAGACACTCGTAATGAGAATTGCACAGAAAGCAAGAGCTGCAGGTATCTATCTTGTTATCGGTACACAGCGTCCCTCGGTAAACGTAATTACCGGTGTTATTAAGGCCAACGTTCCCTCTCGTATCTCCTGCAAGGTTATGTCCAACGTAGACTCCAAGACCGTTCTTGACTCGGCAGGCGCAGAGAAGCTTCTCGACCGCGGTGACGCTCTCTATGCTCCAGCGGGCTCTCCCAAGCCTCACAGAGTTCAGTGTGCATTCGTTTCCGACGGCGAGGTTGAGGCGGTTATGCAGCACTTAAGACAGTTCAGCGGCGATGCAAACTACGACTCCACCGTTATGGAAGAAATCGAGCGCGCAGCACAAAAGTGCTCCAAGAAGGGTGGAAGCAACTCCGATTACGACGAATCCGATCACGAGGATATGTCCGGCGGCGAGGGTTACCTCAACAACCGTCAGTTCCTCGATGCGGTTGAGATCGCGGTTAATACCAGAAAAATTTCTACATCTCTCATTCAGAGAAAGCTCTCTATCGGCTACGGCAAGGCTGCAAAGTTTATTGACGTAATGGAGGATATGGGTATCGTTGGCGAAGCAAACGGTCAGCGTCCCAGAGAGGTTCTTCTCACTCCGGATGAGTGGAGAGAAAAGCAGGCAAGAGCCTCGCTTGACTAATAAAAAAGAGATGCTGCTCAAGGCTTTTGGGCAGCATCTTCAAGAATATTTAAAGGAAAATGAAATGATTATCGTATTATTGGCAAATGGATTTGAGGAGATCGAAGCATTGACTCCCGTAGATATGCTCAGGCGAGCAGGACTAGAGGTTAAGACAGTCGGAATTCACGGAAAAAGCACCGTTGGTGCTCATGGAATCGAGGTTATCTGCGACAGCACACCCGAAGAGATTGATCTTAGTCAGGTGACTATGGCGATCTTCCCAGGCGGTATGCCCGGTGCGACAAATCTCGATGCATCCAATTATACCGACAAAGTTATTTCCGCGGTTCTCAAAAACTGCGGTCATTTGGCAGCTATCTGTGCCGCACCTCTCGTGTTCGGCAGACGAGGTCTTTTAAATGGTAAGAACGCCACCTGTTTCCCCGGATTTGAGGGCGAACTAATTGGAGCGAGAATTCTTGATGAGGACTTCGTGACAGACGGAAATATCACCACAGGAAGAGGTATGGAATATTCCCTTCCCTTCGCAAAGGAGCTTGTAAGAATTGCTCTCGGTGAATGTTAATAAATGAAGGAAAAAACTATGGTAATTCAACCCAAACAGCGAAATATAGCTTATAGATGTCCCGGTTGTGGAAGCGCAGTTATAGGTATTGTTGGCAAATTTGCTTTGCACGCGAATATGCTTAGACTTAAGTGTTCCTGCGGAAACGAGCAATCGCTCGATATAACCCTCAAGGACGGTAAAATCAGGCTATCCGTTCCCTGTCTGTTTTGCAGACAAAATCACTCCTACGTGGTAAGCGAATCGCTTCTTTTCGATAAAGACCGCTTCCTTTTAAATTGCCCATATTCCAATATGGATATTGCATTTATCGGCGACGAGGACACAGTTAGTCAGGATCTCTCTCGAACAGAGGCGGAGCTGAATATGCTCCTTAAAAATCTTGAGGCGGAGGAGCTTTCGGATATTCAACCGGAGGAGATGCCCGAGGCAGAAATTCTACCCGATCCCGCGGTTTATGATACCCTCCGTTTTGTGCTTAAGGATCTGGAAGCTGAGGGCAAAGTTAAGTGTCCTTGCAACAAGGGACCTTACGATCTCAGATTTACCGATTCGGGTATGCAGGCGTGGTGTGAAAGCTGCGGCGCTACATACGATTTTAACGCTACCTCCCCCACTATTGCAGAGGAATACCTCCTCATGGATGAAATCAGCTTAAAGTAGTCCGTAATACTGCAAAATTCCGCGATAAATTCCGGTGGCGAAAAGGTAAGAGGAGTTGGCTAGAAGATCTGCGTCATAAGGATTGCTTATAAAGCCCATCTCCACAAGAACAGCTGGCATCTCGGTTTCCTTCAGCACGTAAAGTCCGGGACGATTGACGATTCCGCGGTTGCGAAGTCCGGTTGTAAGAGTAAGCTGCTCCAAAACTCGCGCCGCAAGGTCGTTTGCAACGGTTGCACTCGGGCCATATACGAGAGCCTCATTTCCGCTTGCATTAGGGTTTTCAGCAGCGTTATTATGCAGCGAAATGAAGATGTCGGCAGGCCAAGAATTCGCCTCGTTTACGCGGGCGGTAAGGCTCGTGGAATTGCTGGTTCCAAGAATAGTTTCGGGTGTTGGACGGGATAGTCTGGGAGTAAATTCCGGGTTGGTCAAAAGAAGGTTATAAAGCCTTCTGCCTATTTCGTAGGTGATATCTTGCTCGTAATATCCGTTCCCTTCTGCACCTGTGTTGAAGCCAGAGGGATTGTGTCCCTGGTCGATATAAATTTTAATTGGCATATTTAGCCTCCGTGTTTTTTGTTGTTCCTTTCTAGTTTATGCAAAAGGATTAAAGTTTGATTATGAGTGAAATGAGAAGAATGCTCAGCTTCGTAAGACGGGCTGTGGATGACTATGAAATGATAGATGACGGCGATAAAATTGCTGTCGGTGTTTCGGGTGGCAAGGATTCGCTTGCTCTGCTCGAAACTTTGGCTGAAATGCGCCGCTTTTATCCAAAGAAATACGATATAGTTGCCATCACCGTTGATATGGGCTTTGAAGGTAGCGATTTTTCTGAGATAGAAGAATTCTGCCGCAGAATAAATGTCAGATATGTAGTTTCTCGTACCGATATTGCTAAAATTGTTTTTGACATCAGACAAGAGTCTAACCCCTGTTCTTTGTGTGCAAAGTTAAGACGCGGATCGCTTCATTCCGCCGCACAGGAGGAGGGCTGCAACAAGGTTGCGCTCGGACATCATTTCGATGATGCAGTAGAAACTTTTATGATGAATATGTTCTTCGAGGGAAGGCTCGGTTGCTTTTCGCCCAAGTCATATCTCTCCAACAGGAAGCTCGGGCTTATTCGTCCCCTGCTCTATGCGACCGAAAAGGATGTGCTGTATTTCACAAACAGACGCAAACTACCTGTCGTTAAGAGCCTCTGCCCCGAGGATCATGCAACCGAAAGGGAGAATATGAAAAATCTCCTCTCGGAGCTTGAGAGAAATAACAAGGGCCTTCGTCATCGTATTTTTAACGCTATGTGCAAGGGCGAAATAGACGGATTTAAATTAATCGAGCGAGCGCCCCGAGAAAAGAAAAAAGTGACCGAGTGATCGGTCACTTTTTTGCGCTATAAGTAATTATTCAACCTTTGTGATAACGATTGTTGCAACACCGTCAACGAACTCGTAGTACGCCGACATATCCTCTACGGTGTATCCATCAAGAAGAGGACTGGAAAGCTGTGCGCGAAGGTCGGTTTCCTCATAAGGATAGTAAGCCTTGCCCTCGGCGTCTGTTACTGTGGGCATTCTGCATCCCTCAGAATCGCATGCCTGAACACTAACGCCCTCAACGGGATTGTCATTCTGGTCAAGTACAATAATTACGAGGGGCTCTTTTTCCTCTTCCTTATCTAATGTAATGGTAAGATTACCGTTCGAATCAAAACTCTGCTGAATGCAAAGCATATCGTACACATAGCCCTTGGGAAGGTCTGTTACGGATACCTTAACCTTACTGGAAAGTCTCTGGCTAACCTGACCGTTTTCATCGGTGTCGAAAGGCATATCTGTTCCGCCGTCAAAGTGGAAGGTAATCTCTACGCCTTCTACTGCGTTGCCGTCCGGGTCAAGAACCGTTACGGTATATTTGGTCTTGCCGTCGCCGGTCTGCTGGTTGTTATCGTCGGGAGTGTTATCATTGGTTTTGTCGTTACCCTCATCATCCTTCTTGCAGGAGAAAAGTGCTACCGAAAGAGTGAGAATCATGGAAATAACGAGAATAGCAGATATTATTTTCTTTAACATATTTTTCCTCCGTTTTATGTTTACTATATTATTATATCATAGCATTTCGCATTTTTCAAGAGGAAAGTCGAAATCGGCGAAAAAAGTGGTTTTTGTTGTTTTTGTACAAATCAGAGAAATATTTTTTTATTTTTTCCAAAGGTGAAAAAGGGAGATTTCAAGAGATTTTGGGAGAAAAACAGAGGTCTCGTTTTCTAAATCAAAATTCTTCAAAAAAGTTTCAAAAAAGCATTGACAAGCGGAACTTGTTATGTTATAATAAACAAGCTTGTAAAAAGTATCAAAATATTGGAGGAAATAAAAAATGTCCACATTTATGG
Organism: Eubacteriales bacterium; assembly: GCA_045654725.1. Lineage (GTDB taxonomy): Bacteria > Bacillota > Clostridia > Oscillospirales > CAG-272 > UBA1740. The sequence goes on along the minus strand of JAZONX010000014.1, from coordinate 882 downwards.
CAAACGCAAACAACATCGAGCGTAAGTGGTACGTTATCGATGCAGCAGGCAAGCCTCTCGGCAGAACTGCTGTTAAGGCTGCGAACATTCTTCGCGGCAAGCATAGACCCGAATTCACTCCTCACGCTGACTGCGGCGAGTTCGTTATCATCGTCAACGCTGATAAGGCTATCCTCACCGGTAAGAAGCTTGAGCAGAAGTACTATCGTCATCACTCCGGTTACATCGGCGGTCTTAAGGAAGTTCAGTACAAGACCCTTATGGCAACCCGTCCCGAGAAGGCTATGGAGCTCGCAGTTAAGGGAATGCTTCCCCACAACTCTATCGGCGCAAAGTCCTTCACTCGTCTTCATGTATATGCAGGCGCAGAACACAAGCAGCAGGCTCAGCAGCCTATTGCTATCGACTAATAAGGGAGGTAAGTGAGAATGTATACAAGTGCTAAGCCCTATTTCTACGGAACAGGCAGAAGAAAGAAGTCCGTTGCTAGAGTTCGCCTCTACCCCGGTACAGGTGCAATCACCATCAACGGCAGAGATATCAATGATTACTTTGGTCTTGAGACTATGAAGCTTATCGTTAACCAGCCCTTCGGTGTTACCGATACAGTTGGTAAGTTCGACATCGTTGCTAACGTAAACGGTGGTGGTTTCTCCGGTCAGGCAGGTGCGATCCGTCACGGCGTTGCTCGTGCACTCCTTTCTGTTGACGAGAACTACAAGCCCCTTCTCAAGAAGGCTGGCTTCCTTACTCGTGATCCTCGTATGAAGGAAAGAAAGAAGTACGGACTCAAGGGCGCTCGTCGTGCTCCTCAGTTCTCGAAGAGATAAGAAAAGACACCCACAGTGTGTTTATTTGTATGGCATCCATCTTTATGGTGGA
>JAZONX010000013.1:0-42442 GCA_045654725.1 Eubacteriales bacterium | reverse complement strand
AACGTATTCAACTAAAAACAAAACTGACACCGTATGAGAAACGATGTCAGTTTCAAGAAATAACGAGCTTTTAAGAGCAAATCAAAGCTATTCTATGAAATGTTTTTTTATTTCGTGTCTATTGCCTTGGGTTCAGTTCAGTATGGCTCGTTTTTTATTTCGTTATAACGTAATTTGGGCGAGTACCGTTGGCACCGAGGCCGTATGAATTGTGTTCAAAAAATCGCATAGTTTGGTGCGCTTCGGTCTTGCCCCAGTCATCGAAGCCCGAGTGATTAATATGGTCGCCGAGATAACAGTTTTCAAGCTTTACGTAAGCGTGATTGCGCCAGGGTCTGGCAATAAAGCAAGATCCTTTTTGGATGTTATCAGAAGCGACAAATCTACAATTTGTGGCTACAAATCCGATCTCTACATCCTCGGGAGTTGAAGGCGCAAAAACATAGCCTTCCTCGACGCTAACAAACTCGCAATTATCAAAATACGCGGTAGCGCCACCAAAAATAAAATCTACTCCGCCCTCGATTCTGCAATTTTTGAAATAATAGGTGCGTCTTTTACGCTCGGTAAACTGCTTTGGACCTGTAAATCCACCGGGAATAATCTCCTTATCGGGAAGAGGCGCAAGAAAAAGCGTATCTTGATGTCCTCTGATAAGACAACTATCGAGAGAAATTCCGTCTCCGTCAAGGTATAGCGCGATCGCCTGACCTACGTCAGAGCCCTTCCCTGCGGTGTTTTCAAAGATGCAGTTTTTAAAGCAAATGTTATTTCCGTCAACCAAAACGCTGTAGCTTCTGAACGTGCCGCGTTTGGTACCGTCAGGCATCTGCTCTTTTGCATAATAACCTGCACTGAATGTCTGATTTTCAATTATCTGATTGCTTTCGCTGATGTGTATCTGTGGCATAACTCTCTCCCTCTATCTTTTATTACTATTATACCACCTTGATTTTTTAATGTCAATCGGTTGTTTTTAAACACGAGTAGTTTTACTGCCCACGTAGAGATGATGGGACTCATTCAGTAAAAAAACGTGGACAAAAACGAAAACACCCGCCCCAGAGAGTCTTATGAAGCTTGATTTAAACTATTACAACAATAAGAGAATTTTTTCAAATTAAAAGGAATGAGCCCAGTGCAGTACCGAGCTCATTCGCAAATAATTTATTATTTAATTTTTGTCTAAACTTTTGCATTCACTTCATTTCAAGGCTTGCCTTTATGTATTATATAACATAGTTGTTGTGGATTGTGACTTATGTTGAAATATAGGCGTCATTTATTATAGATACATAGTACTTTTTTTCGCGCAGAATTAAAACTTTACAAACGAGAAAAAAGGTGATATAATATTATTGCCAAGCAAAAACGAATATTAATTTCTGTTTTTGCGTAGTGACGGTTGGAGTTTGCGTTTTTCGGTGCGCTGACTCGTATCAAATATTTTTTATTTCACCACCAAAAAGAATAGGAGTAAAGACCATGGATGAACAAAGCAAAACACTTGAAATTGAAGAAAACAACGCAACTGCAGAGATTGTTTCAGAGGGCAAAAACATAAAACCTGCTCTCAAAAATAAAAAGTTAACATTTATCGTATGTTTATATGCAGCAATAACAGTAATTACTGTGTTACTGATAATTCTTCTTGGAGCAAACGGACGAAAATACAAAAAGGCACTTGCACTAATCGACGACGGAAACTACAAGGAAGCATACGAGATATTCGAAGGACTCGGTAACTATAAAGACGCAAAAGATCAGTTAGATAAGTTCCATTACGTTCCTACAAAAATAGCGTTGAGCGAGGCTGAAAACGGTGATGAGTGGATCGAATATTTTAGTGCAAGCATTTCATATAATGACAAAAACCTTCCTGAACGAGTTATAGGCTATGATTTGGATGACGGTCAGTCTATATCCGACTACACATATGATGCAAATGGTAATCTTATTAAAGAAGTATACACATCTTCCAGCGGTAGCAAGTCTATATCCGACCACACATATGATGCAAATGGTAATCTTATTAAAGAAGTAGAGACAGATTCCGATGGAGATAAGGAAATATACGACTACACATATGATGCAAATGGTAATCTTATTAAAGAAGTAGAGACAGATTCCGATGGAGATAGATATATATCCGACTACACATATGATGCAAATGGTAATCTTATTAAAGAAGTATACACATTTTCCAGCGGTAGCAAGTCTATATCCGACTATACATATGATGCAAATGGTAATCTTATTAAAGAAGTATACACATCTTCAAACGGAAATAAATACGCACGCGAAATGAAATACATATTCGTTTATATCCCCTTCGAAATGACCGATGAAGAGATATGGAGCATGTTGGGTTTATTATAAAATAGATAATTTCCTTACACTACTATGGAAAAGAGTAAACGGTGACTGGAAATAAATAAGTATTGAATAATTAAGTATATACCCTCTATAGACCGAAATATCGGTATGAAAAAAATTAAGCGAGCCGTTTTTGCGGCTCGCTTTTTTAATTAACCACGTTGAGATGATGGGTCTCATTAAAAATTTTGCGTGGACAAAAAGTGGATAAAATCGAATACATAACAAAAAAAGACTCCCGAACTGTGATGTTCAGGAGTCTAAAAAAGTGGCTAAAAGTCTTGATTTTATTGATTATTTGCTTGCCTCTTCGATAGCAACCGCTACAGCAACAGTCATACCAACCATGGGGTTGTTACCTGCGCCGATGAGACCCATCATCTCTACGTGAGCGGGAACGGAAGAGGAGCCTGCGAACTGTGCGTCACCGTGCATACGACCCATGGTGTCGGTCATACCATAGGAAGCAGGACCTGCTGCCATGTTATCGGGGTGAAGAGTTCTACCTGTACCACCGCCGGATGCTACGGAGAAGTAATTCTTGCCGTTCTCGTTACACCACTTCTTGTAGGTGCCTGCAACGGGGTGCTGGAATCTTGTGGGGTTGGTGGAGTTACCGGTGATGGAAACGCCAACGTTCTCAAGTCTCATAATTGCAACGCCCTCGGGAACGCTATCAGAGCCGTAGCACTTAACCTTTGCGCGGTCGCCGGTGGAGTATGCGGTTTCGCTGATAACCTTAACCTCTTCAGTATAGGGATCAAACTCGGTCTGAACGTAGGTGAAGCCGTTGATTCTGGAAATGATCATAGCGGCATCCTTGCCAAGACCGTTAAGGATAACGCGAAGGGGGTTGGTTCTAACCTTGTTAGCGTTAAGAGCAATCTTGATTGCGCCCTCTGCAGCCGCGAAGGACTCGTGACCTGCAAGGAAGCAGAAGCACTCTGTGCTCTCGGAGAGAAGCATAGAGCCGAGATTACCGTGGCCAAGACCAACCTTACGGTTCTCTGCTACGGAGCCGGGGATACAGAAGGACTGAAGACCAATACCAATTGCAGCAGCAGCGTCAGCAGCCTTGGTGCAGCCCTTCTTAATTGCGATTGCTGCGCCAACGGTGTATGCCCACTTTGCATTCTCAAACGCGATGGGCTGTGTTTCTTCAACTATCTTATAGGGATCGATGCCCTTTGCATCGCATATAGCCTTACACTCGTCGATAGAGGAAATGCCATATTCTTTAAGCACGCTGAGGATTTTCGCCTCGCGTCTTTCATAACCTTCAAAATGTGCCATTTATATTTCCTCCTTATCACTCTTTACGAGGGTCGATGTACTTAACAGCGTCATTGAATCTGCCGTATGTACCCTTGGACTTTTCGTATGCTTCGTTAGGCTCCATGCCCTTCTTAATAAAGTCGGTCATCTTGCCAAGAGAAACAAACTCGTAACCGATAACCTGATTGTTCTCGTCAAGAGCCATTCTGGTGCAGTAGCCCTCGGTCATCTCAAGGTAACGAACACCCTTTGCCTTAGTACCGTACATAGTACCAACCATAGATCTTTCACCCTTACCAAGGTCCTCCATACCGGCGCCGATAACAAGGCCGCCCTCAGAGAAAGCAGACTGAGATCTACCGTAAACGATCTGAAGGAAGAGCTCACGCATAGCTGTGTTAATAGCGTCACAAACAAGGTCTGTGTTAAGAGCCTCAAGAAGAGTCTTACCGGGAAGGATCTCTGCCGCCATAGCTGCGGAGTGAGTCATACCGGAACAACCGATGGTCTCAACAAGAGCCTCCTCAATGATACCGTCCTTAACGTTAAGCGAAAGCTTACAAGCACCCTGCTGAGGTGCACACCAGCCCACACCGTGAGTGTAAGCCGAAATGTCAGCGATGTCCTTTGCCTTTACCCACTTTCCCTCTTCAGGAATGGGAGCAGGACCGTGGTTAGGTCCCTTGGCAACAACGCACATATTTTCCACTTCTTTGGAAAAAACAAGTTCTGCCATAATTTATGTTCTCCTTTTTAAATAATTAACTTTTTTCTTACTTTACGATCACGCCGTAGCACTCACCAAACGCACAGGCTGCATTAGCCTCATCGCTGTCAATGTGCATTGCAGGAGCAAAGCTGGGGCTTACTCTTACAACAACATCACCCAAAATTGCGGTACGCTCGGACTCAATCTTTACGTTAACGATTTCCTTATCTGCTACGCCAAGGTCAGCAGCTGCTTCGGGAGTGAGGTGAATATGACGCTTTGCAACGATAACGCCCTCGGAAAGCTCAAGCTCTGCACCTGTCTCGGGGTTAACGAGTTTGCAGGGAGCACTACCCTTAATGTCGCCGGACTCACGAATGGGAGCGACAACGCCGATAGATCGAGCATCGGTGAGAGAAATCTCAACCTGGCTTGCGTTTCTGGTGGGACCGAGAATGGAAGCCTTAAGAGAGCCCTTGGGACCTACAACTGTAAGCTTCTCTGCACAAGCGTACTGACCGGGCTGGCTAAGCTCCTTCTTATTAGTAAGCTGATAGCCCTCGCCAAACAACACGTCAACTGCCTCACGGCTGAGATGGATGTGTCTTGCGGATGTTTCAACTAAAACCTTTTTCATCTTAAAAATCTCCTTGATTTTTTATTGTTTGGACTCGACAAAAGAGCCCACATTAAACCAAAATACATTATAGCACAAAAATATTTGAAAATCAATGCATAATTTGAAAGATTGTGAAAAAAATAATAAATATATTTTGTTTATATGAGGTTATTTATGGAAAACGAACGAGATGAAGGCTTGAATAGAGAGGATAGCGGAATGCTTAAGGAAGGCGGTGCCGTTATTGAGTCCTCTGGCGATTCTATTTTTTGTCTGACGATAATTGGGCAGATCGAGGGTCATTATATTCTCGACAACACGCAAAAAACAACAAAATATGACCACGTTATCCCTACTCTGGTGGCGCTCGAGGAGAGCGATAAATTTGATGGTATTATTCTTCTTATCAACACCTTGGGCGGTGACGTTGAGGCAGGACTCGCTATTGCAGAGGTTATTGCAAGTTTATCAAAGCCAACTGTGTCTATCGTACTCGGTGGTGGACACTCCATTGGAGTTCCGCTTGCTGTCAGCGCAGACAAATCATTCATCGTTCCAAGTGCGACTATGACAATTCATCCCGTGAGGACAAGCGGTGTTGTTCTCGGTGTTCCGCAGGCATTCAATTATCTCGAAAAAATGCAGAACAGAATAATTGATTTCATAGTTTCGCACTCAAACATCAAAGAAGATGATTTTCGTGATCTGCTAAATCGGACAGATACCTTAGTGAACGATATTGGATACATCCTCGATGGCAAAGAGGCCGTGGAATGTGGACTTATCGATTCTGTTGGCGGAATCAAAGAGGCTCTCGATTATCTAAAACAAAAAATATCCGAGAAAAATTAGCATTTTTTGACTTTTATGGTTGTATTTGGGGTAAAAATATGATAAAATAGAGTAAAACAATTCAAAGGAGGCAGCTATGGGATTTTGGTCAAAGCTTTTTAGAAAAAATAAGAAAAGCGGACTTGGTGAGGACGATGGTCAGGCACAGTATTTTAGAGAGGATTTTGCACAAATATCGCCCAAACCCTCTGTAAAAAAAGAAAATTCCGTTCCTTCTACAAAAAATGTGACACAGGAAAGCAAACCTAAGACAACTAAACCGGTAGAAAAGAAAGCTTCAGCTCCAAGCAAGGCGACCAAGAAAAAAACTGCGGTAAAACCCAAGGTTTTGGAAATAAACGACGAATCACCAGAGGTGAAGGGCGCGGCCACCGTTAAGGAAAGCAAAGCTACCACAAACGGAAAGTGGGACATCAGACGTGCAAAAGACGGAAGATATTTCTTTAGCCTTTATGCATCAAATCACAATGTTATTGCCTATTCGCAAATTTACTCCTCTGTTACTGCCGTTAACACCGGTATTAACAGCGTTATCTCTAATGCTGCCAAGGCGGAGATTGAGGACACGACTCTCAAAAAGCCCACCTCACTTCCCTGCCCAAAATGGGAGATCTACATAGACAAGGCCGAGCAATATCGCTTCCGCCTCTATGCGACAAACGGTCAAATCGTTTGTCATTCCTCCCATGGATACTCTTCAAAATCCGGCTGCAAGGGCGGTATCGACAGCATCAGAAGATTTTGCGCAGAGGCAAAGGTTGATAAATCCTATTTAAAATGATTTTTCTTTGAAAATGAAAAGAGTGAGCGCGCTTGCGCTCACTCTTTTTTATCTAATATTAGTTGTTAGCAGCCCACTCGTCAGCAACCTTCTTGGACATACGCTTGATGTCCTCGGTAGGATACTTGGACTCTGCACCGCCGTTGGTGTAGAGGAAGTAGTTGCCACTCTCGGTAACGAAGAGACACTCCTCGTAACCAGCGGGATCGCCGTGCTGACCTACGGTAACCTTCTTGATGAAGGTAGAGGTCTCGGTGTTATATTCCTTTTTGCAGATGATCTTCTTCATTTTTGTGCTCCTTTCAAAGACTTGTTTTTTTACCGATATAGTATAACATAACAATAGTTTAAATGCAATACATTTTTTACACAAAAAAAATGCGATTTTTCATTATTTATTTGTCAATTTTCGCGCATTTCGACCATATCGGCAATGACAAAAATGATAAGATATCATATACTACGAAAAAAGAACAAGGAGATAACATGCAAATACATATAACGTCTGCAGGCGAAACAGCGAAAGATATAGCGATAAATTACGAAATAAACGAGAAAATACTAAGGAATGCAAACGAGCTTGATGCATCAGAGCCGACAATCGGTGAGGAAATTCTAATATTAAAACCGACTCGTGAATACAAGGTTCAATTTGATGATACCGTAGACAAAATCGCTTTAAGGTTCGGAATTCGCAGAAATGATATTTTCCAAAACAATCCTTGGATAATTGGAAGAACACTTGATCCCGGTGAAGTATTAATGCTCAAAACCAAAGAAAAAAAGTATGGAATGAGCACCTCAAACGGATATTATTACAAGGGATGCAGTGATAAACAGCTAAACCGAGCTCTTCCCTATCTGACATACGTGACCTTTGCCTCCGCAACGACTGATGGCAAAAATATACAACGAACCATTGATGACAGACGTGTTGTTAATGCCGTAAACATGGCAAGCAAAATTCCTCTACTTAGAATACACGACAGAAGAAGCGGGCCCAAAATAGAACATGAGAATTTTGAAAATTTGACCGAAAGAATAATTGAATTTGCGATGGACGGCGGTTACAAAGGAATAGTATTGAGTGCCTCGCCTTACAACGAGTTGGAAAAACAGTTTTCTGAATTTTTAGTTGCATTGCGCAAGCTTATGATTGGGTGTGACCTGATTTTGATTACAGAAATAAATGAGAAAAGCCCTATTGAATTCAGTGAGTATGCAGACGGAAGCGTAATGTATTATCCAAAATTTGCTCATTCGAATATGACGTCATTTGATGATGGTGAAAAAAGAATATTAACCGACTTTGCTTGCCGCGGAGAAAGCGCAAAGACGTTTGTTGATCTACCGGCTCTAGCTTCCTACATGGGTGGATATTCGAGTATAGGCGAAACTCTAACACAAGCGAGAAAAGAGCGCTGCGAAATATCCCAAAATAAAAGCACCCTGCTCTCGCACTTTCGTAATAGAAAACAGGGTGATGTATGCTACACTTCAATGAACAATATCGGGAGTGTGTTGGATCTAATAAACGAGCTGGGGTATATGGGTGTTTGCTTTGATATTATGAGGACCCCGCTGGCACACTATTTGATGTACAATAGTCTTTTCAAGACATCATATCACACAAATGTCAGGTCTCGGGAGGGATGTAGTCGCGGAGTCGAAGACTAACGTCAATTTCAGAAGAAATTCGTTTACATTCCTCAATTTCATCTTGAGTTAAAAACTCTTTTACCGCAGAAAGTTGTACATCTTGTACATGGTTCTTTACATTTTGCGCAAATTTAAGCAAGGAAGCAAATGATTTCTCGCCATAAATAGAATGACAAATTTCCTGATATTTCGCAGCATTTGGAGTGTTTAAGCTTATAGATACGATGTCAAAGGCCCCCTCAAAATCTGCAGATGTGTCGCGTTTGTTGATAAGATCGGAGTGACCGTTTGTGTTAATTCTAATCTTAATGTTGGGGTGTTTTTGTTTTACGGTTCTTGCAACGAAAACCGCATCTTCAATACGGTAGGTGGGTTCACCATAGCCGCAGAAAACAAGCTCGGGAAATTGGTTTAAATCGTGAGAAAAAATCGAGTTTAGGATCTCATCTCTTGTAGGTTCTCTCTCGAGCCAAAGACTATCGGATCCGTATGCACCGTCACCGTTGTTGCGTATGCAAAAATCACAACGGTTAGAGCATTTATTTGTAATGTTAACGTAGAGCTTTTCCTCTACTACGTAGGTAATGCACATTGATTTTTTCATATCCTAAAGAACCTTTTTGCATTGTTTTCAGTTATTTTAGCGCACTCCTCGGGAGTAACACTCCAAATTGTTGCGAGGACAGCGTTGGTATACTCCAGATTGCCCGAATGATTGAGCGTCCCTCTCTTCGGATGAGGTGCTAAATAGGGGCAATCGGTTTCAATAATAACAGAGTCCGTAGGGATTCTTGCAGCAACTTCTCTTGGCTTTCTCGCGTTCGTGAAGGTGAGCGTTCCCGAGAAAGAAATCATCCAGCCGAGTTTTACAAGCTCCTCTGCCATCTCCGCTGAACCCGAAAAGCTGTGAAGAACGCCATGCACATCGGGGTGACGGCGGATAACATCCATAATATCGGCATGCGATTCCCTATCGTGGATACAAACAGGAATATTCAGCTCGGCCGCAAGTAGCATCTGTGCCTCAAAATATCGCATCTGCTTTTCTTTATCAGTGTCGGGATAGTGATAGTCAAGACCAATCTCGCCAAGGCACACGCACTTATTCGACTTATCAAGTATCATCTCCTTGATCTCGGCAAGCTCGCTTTCCATATCAAAAAGAAATCTTGTGTCGGAGGGGTGAATGCCTATCGCAGTATACATATTTAAGTGTTTTTTCGCCTGTTCTATTGCCTGACGCGAGGTTTCAGGACTTGTGCCGATATTGATAATATATGAAACGTTTTCGGTAAGAAGGGTGTCGATAAGACTATCGACACCCATTTCAAGTTCTTCCGAAAATCTCTCGTCATAATAGTGTGCGTGAGAATCAAAATATTTCATTAGTGGATTCTGTCTCCGTTCTTTGCTGTGGGATCAAGGAATACTACCTTAACGTCCTCCTCGCCGGATGCAAGGATCATACCGAAGCTATCAACTCCGCAGAGTTTCGCAGGCTTGAGATTTGTAACAAGGCAAACCTTCTTTCCAATAAGATCAGCAGGCTGATAGAACTTTGCGATTCCGGATACAACCTGGCGCTTTTCGTAGCCGAGGTCAACCTGAAGCTTAAGAAGCTTCTTTGCCTTTGGAACAGGCTCGCAAGCAAGGATTTCCGCTACGCGAAGCTCTACCGCAGAGAAGGCATCAATGCCGATTTCAGCCTCGTGCTCGGGCTCTTCGATAGGCTTGTTTGCCTCGATAGCAGCTGCAATCTTTGCTTCCATTTCCTCAAGGAATTTCTTCTCGTCAATACGAGCAAAGAGTGTGAATGCCTCACCGAGAGGCTTTCCGCTTTCAAGACCGCCAAAGTTGGATATTGTATCAAAGCTCTTCTTGTCAGTACCAATTTGGCTAAAGATATTCTCGGATGTTTTAGGAATATAGGGTCTAAGAAGCACTGCCGCGGTGCGGATAACCTCAAGAAGGTTATAAATTACGGTTGCAAGACGGGGCTTGTCGCTCTCATTCTTTGCAAGTGCCCAAGGCATTGTTTCGTCGATATACTTATTTGCGCGGCGAAGCATTGCAAAGATCTCCTCAAGAGAGTCTGCAACGTGATAAGCATCCATAAGCTTAACGGATTCGCTGATTCCCTTCTCTACCGCTGCGTAAAGCTCATCGTCAATAGGCTCGCGCTTGTCGGGTGCGGGAACAATGCCGTCAAAGTACTTCTTGGTCATGGCGTGGGTACGGCTTACAAGGTTGCCAAGATTGTTAGCGAGGTCGTTGTTGTATCTCGCGATAACGCTCTCATAAGTAACGCTTCCGTCAGAGTTGTAGGGCATTTCTGCGAGAGCGTAGTATCTTACTGCGTCAACGCCAAAGCGTTCTGCAAGCTCATCTGCATAAACAACGTTGCCTTTGGACTTTGACATCTTGTCGTTGCCAAAGTTGAACCAAGGATGACCGAATACCTTCTTGGGAAGAGGAAGATCAAGTGCCATAAGGAAGATAGGCCAATAGATGGTGTGGAAACGAAGAATATCCTTACCGATAATATGAACGTCGGCAGGCCAATACTTCTTGAAATGCTCGGATTGATCCTCAAAGGTTTTATCGGGATCGTAGCCGAGAGCTGTGATATAATTTGTAAGAGCATCAAGCCAAACGTAGGTTACGTGCTTGGGATCGAAGGTTACAGGAATACCCCAGGTAAAGGATGTTCTCGAAACGCAAAGATCCTGAAGACCTGCCTTTAGGAAGTTGTTAACCATTTCCTTCTTACGGCTTTCAGGCTCGATGAAGCCGGGGTTGTCCTCGATGTGCTTGATGAGACGGTCAGCATACTTGGACATCTTGAAGAAGTATGCCTCCTCCTTTGCCTGTGAAACAGGTCTGCCGCAGTCGGGACAAATTCCGTTCGCCGCCTGGGTTGCGGTGAAGAAGGACTCGCAGGGAGTGCAATACCAGCCCTCGTAGTGGCCCTTGTAGATATCGCCCTGCTCGTAGAATTTCTTGAATATTTTAGCGACTACCTGCTCGTGGTAATCGTCGGTTGTACGAATAAAGTGATCATAGTCTGCATCCATGAGATCCCAAAGATTCTTAATCTCGCCTGCTACGTTGTCAACGTATGCCTTGGGTGTGATGCCGGCCTCGTTTGCGAGATTCTCGATCTTCTGACCGTGCTCATCAGTACCTGTGCAAAGGAATACATCCTTGCCCTGTGTCTTCTGGAAACGCGCATATGCGTCTGCCATAATGATCTCATAGGTATTGCCTATATGAGGCTTGCGCGATGCGTATGCTATCGCAGTGGTTAAATAGAATTTTTCCATAACTTGATTATCTCCATTTCTGCGCGCGAATGGAACGCGCATATTTTGTCATTTAATATTTTAGCACAAATAAATGGAAAATACAAGGGGTTTGATAAAAAAGAATGAGCCTACTCGTTACGTGAGCAGGCTCTTTTTAAAGAAATACATATCAAAACTCGATAGCACAGTTCTTTATAATAAATTGACTCGTATGGCTTTCGGGATCGGTGTCCGCATAGAATACTGTGAAGCAAAGCTCTCGAACGTTAGAAAGCTCTTCGTAGTTTATAGCTTCTGATGCTAAAGGAAGGCGGAATACCGAAAATTCTTCACTAGGATTCAAGGTGGATCTATACACCGTCAAATTCTTATTTCCGTACTTAAATTCAAAGGTGACCGACGAACCTCCCTGCACAAAATAATCAAAGGTGAGGCTACATCCAAGATCCGCATATTTTTGCCAATTACGCTCACCAAGATCATTAAGACATGCCATTGCAAAGCTGCTGGGATCATAGGTGTTGCGAGTAGTCATATCGACATACGCAAACATAGAACGTTCTTCAAAGCATTTTGAATTTTCAAAACTTAGCTTAATATCCTCGCCATTTATCGCAGTAGCCTTCGAAATATCAACACAAAAGCTCTTACAAAGAAGATAGTCTTCTTTAACTACCTCGAACAATTCTTTATTCGAGTAACAAAAATCACCGTTTTCCTTCGAATATGTATACTTAGCGCAGGATTTATACTCCTGACCACCCTCTATGTCTGTATATGTGAGTGTTATTATCAAGGGAGTAAGTGCTTCGTTGCTCTCAAGTTGTGCACGCATGTACTTATAGAGTGGGCTACCAACACTAAAATCAAGCTCGATTCTCTGCACCGTCTTTTTAGGCACAAATGGTAAATAAGACTCCTCTGAATAAATGTTAGCTCCAACCTTTGCAATCAAGCGAGTGGTCACGTCATAAACATCCTTATTTACTGTCTTGAGCTCGGCATTAGCGGTATATTTCTCGTCCTGACAGCCTATTTTTATCATCGGAAGAAGACTCGCCTTGCTTCGAAGATCAAAGAGACTTATCGTAAAAACAGAGGACATCAAAGTAAGGGTGAAAAGACTGATTACAGAAAACAGAGTTAGCGAGTAATGATCATCCATCTCAATATCACCGTATCCGATGAGATAAAGAACGTAATCAATTACGGAATTTACTTCCCCTCCTGCCGAATTAGCAGATTCGATCAAATACCATATGATCGATATAGCAAACAGACAGGCAAAGAACACAACAAGAATCTTAAGAATCCTAAGTACAGCCTTCACAATTAAGTTTTTCCTTTCGGTAATTAGTTGCGTGTTATAAGTTTAGCATAACATAAAAGAAAAATCAACATATTTTCTTCATTTTACTGCTCGAAAGTGTTGACATTTTGATTTGGTTGTGCTAAAATGTTTTCATTAGACCACGTCTTATGGATACGGGCTGCACAGAGAACCGTTGGATGGTGAAAAACGGAGAGAACGACCATAAGGTACCAGCTATGCGTTATTTGCGCCCAATTTCATATCAAATGAGTTACACGCTCGGGTGGAACCGTGCGAGAACAGATTATTTTGCGTTCTTTGCACCCCGAAAGACAAATTTTGTCTTTCGGGGTATTTTTTATTGTTAATTTACCTAAAAAGGAGAAAATATCATGGCAAAAATTATTTTTGCAACAGGCGAGATTTATGAGGGCGAGCCCTGCTCTGTTTATGAAGCAGCAAAGGCTATCTTCGAAAGTGTTTCCCGCGAGGTGCTTGCGGCACTTGTAAACGGTGAAGCAAAAGAGCTTTCTACTGTTATTGACGGCGAGGCTGAAGTTAAGCTTCTCACCTTCAAGGACAAGGAAGGCAAAGAAATTTTCAGACATACTGCGGCTCACGTTATGGCACAGGCTGTTAAGAGACTCTACCCTAATACAAAGCAGACCATCGGTCCTGCAACCGAGACAGGTTATTTCCAGGACTTTGATGCAGAGATATCCTTCACACCCGATATTCTTAAGAATATCGAAGCAGAGATGAAGAAGATCGTTAAAGAAAATCTCATTATCAGCCGTAAGGTCGTTTCCAAGGAAGAAGGAATTGCGCTCTTCAAGAGCCTCGATGAACCTTACAAGGTTGAGAGAATCGAAGAGCTTCCCGAAGATGCGGAGATTTCCATCTATACTCAGGGTGAGTACACCGACCTTTGTGCAGGTCCTCACCTTCACTCCACCGGTGCAATCAAGGCATTCAAGCTTACACAGTGCACAGGCGCATACTACAAGGGCGACCAGAACAACAAGATGCTCCAGCGCGTATACGGTATTGCATTCCCCAGTAAGGATGAACTTAACGCATACGTTCAGCAGCAGGAAGAGGCCCTTAAGCGCGACCACAATAAGATCGGTCGTGAGCTCGAGTATTTTACCACCGTTGACGTTATCGGTCAGGGTCTCCCCGTTCTTCTCCCCAAGGGTGCCAGAACTGTTCAAAGACTTCAGAGATGGGTTGAAGACGTTGAGGAATCAAGAGGCTATCTTCTCACAAAGACTCCTCTTATGGCGAAGAGAGAACTTTACAAGATCTCCGGCCACTGGGATCATTATCTCGACGGTATGTTCGTTATGGGTGATCCCCACGACGAAACAAAGGAGTGCTTCGCACTTCGTCCTATGACCTGCCCCTTCCAGTATCAGGTATTCCTTAACAAGAAGCGTTCTTACAGAGAGCTTCCCATGCGTCTTGGCGAAACCTCTACTCTCTTCCGTAACGAGGATTCGGGCGAGATGCACGGTCTTATTCGTGTAAGACAGTTCACTATTTCCGAGGGTCACCTTATCCTTCGTCCCGAGCAGCTCGCAGAGGAGTTCAAGGGCTGCCTTGACCTCGCAAAATATTGTCTTGAAACTCTCGGTCTTTGGGAAGATTGCTCCTTCCGCTTCTCCCAGTGGGATCCCAAGCGTACCGACAAGTACGAAGGCACTCCCGAGCAGTGGAACGAAGCTCAGACTATTATGGGTGATCTTCTCGACACATATCTCGGTCGCGAAAACTACGTTATCGGTATTGATGAGGCGGCATTCTACGGCCCCAAGCTCGATATCCAGATCAAGAACGTATTCGGTAAAGAGGATACTATCGTAACAATTCAGGTTGATATGCTTCTCGCTAAGAAGTTCGGCATGGAGTACGTTGACCGTGACAATACTATGAAGACTCCTTATATCATCCACAGAACATCTATGGGATGCTACGAGAGAACTCTTGCGCTTATTCTTGAGAAGTATGCAGGCGCACTTCCCGTTTGGATTGCTCCCACTCAGGTAACTGTTATCCCCGTTGTTGCAGACTTTGCTGACTACGCCGCAGAGGTAACAAAGAAGATGCAGGCCGCCGGTATTCGCGCAGAGCTTGACGACAGAAACGAGAAGCTCGGCTACCGTATCCGCGAGGCACAGCTCTCCAAGGTTCCCTACATGATCGTTGTCGGCGAGGACGAAATGAATTCCGGTAGTGTTACGGTTAGAGCACGTACCGAAGGCGAAGGCGGAAAGTTCTCGGTTGATGAGTTTATTGCCAAGGTTGTAAACGAAATCGAAACCAAAAAACACTAATTGAATAAATTCTGCCCGAAAATTTCTCTAAAATCGAGTTTTTTCGGGCAGTTTTATTTGTTTTGTTATGTTTTTCAATTTATTCTTGAATTTTCGAGCAGTATGTGATACAATTGTTTTACAGTAAAATTTCGGAGGATAAAATGGATTTCTCGAAGTATGGATACAAGCACAAAGCCAGTTGCGAGAGCTGTGAATTTTACGAATACGATGAGTACACCGACACCTACGGTTGCAACCTCAGCCTTGACGAAGACGAGATGGTTGAGTTTCTCGGCGGTAGGACAAAAGAGTGCCCTTATTACAGATATTACGATGAGTATAAAAGTGTGCACAAGCAAATATAAAAAGGACGGAAAAAACCGTCCTTTTTTTGTTAAAATCAGTTACCTTCGCCTGCAACAAGAGTGCAGCAGAAGAACAACCAAGCGTTTTCAGCGTAAACGTCGCTATTAAATATGCAGGTGTTTTCGTTGTCCATGTCCCACCAGCCGGATTTTTCACCGTGAATCTGAATTGCCTCTGCAAGCTCCTCGGTCAGGGGATAGAGTCCGTATCTGCCATCGCAAACCTCGTAATAGCTGCTGATCATATCGTTGTATATACGATTTTCAACGTAATTTCCATCCTCGTCATATACATAACCGCCGAAGTTTATTCCGCCAATTGTTACCGGAGCATCAGGATCTGCACCCAAAGCAAGCATCGACTTCAGAGAAGGAAGAGGGGTTATCATATTAGATTCATTGCCGGCAGTTGTAATTCTCAAGTAAAGTCTTTCACCCTTGGATGTGTAATAGTATCCATCCTCGTCGACTGTTACGCTAAGTGTGGGGTCGGTAATGTCAAAATCACGAACATCTGTATTAGGAGGAAGATTGAACTGCGCGAGATCATCTCTCTTAGTGTCAACCACTACAACAGGAACATCGAAGTTGGGGTCGAAGGAAGCGTCTCCAATGCGCTCGACAATAAGTGTAGCTTCAGCGTTAACAGTATAGTTAAGACCGATAACGTATGGTGCTAAAACATCCCTGATGTCAAGCTCAAAACTTCTTCCGGTGTATTCACCATCACCTCTATGAGTGGTCTGAACAAACATAGGATTTCCGTAGTATCCAACGGTCATATCAATATCAGACGATTCAAATGATACCTTGTATTTTCCGGGAAGATATACGTTGAGTAAGAAGTACTCGGTTGTATTGGCCTCGGAATTAAGCCCATGACGGCCTTCGGAGATTATGTGTGCATATCCTCCTTCAGGAACTGCATCACCGTAAATATCTACGGTCTTCTTTTCATTTCTAACAACAACTTCGAGAGTATTGTTCTCTGCGGTAAGCTGATATTCGGTCTGATCAAAAATTGCAACGCTGGAGCCCTTTTCGAGAACAATAGTGTATTTTCCCGCAACGGCATTCTTATATGTAGCAACTCCGTCTTCAAAAGTAAGTCTGCTCTTAATTTCACCGGCTGAGTTAATAAATCTTACCATAACGTCTCTAACAGGGTCACCGTAATCGTCCACAATAGTGACGGTATAGTCCTGATACACAACCTCGGGAGCCTCATTTTTATTGTCATTTTTGTCTTCTTTCTGGCAAGAGGCAAAGATACCTACAATGCTCGAAATAACAAGAATCAGTGATAAAATTCTAACTAAAGTTTTCATTTTCTATCATTTTCCTTTTTTAAGCGAGGCTGTCTATAGAATTTTCCAAGACAGCCTCATAGTTATATTCAGTGTTTTATTTAGGAGTTGCTGCGCAGAAGTACTGCTCGTAGTAGCAGAGCTTCAACCAGGAGTTCTCAACACCCTTAAAGGTATATTTTTCCATAAGCTGCTGAAGAATATCAGCAAGCTGTTCGTCAACAACAACGCAGCCTTCCATCGCACTGCCCTTTTGAACAACAACCTTGGTTGTGCCTGTACCATTCTCATTCAAAATAGAAATAGTGTCACCGGCCTTGATAATCTTCTTTGCATATTCAAGCATCGTTGCGGTTTCATCCTTGCCATTTCCATGATAGATTCCGGCAAGAACGTCATCAACTGCATAACCGTTTACAGTATAAGGTATACCGTCGTAGTCAAAATCTGTATACGTTGCATTATATGCATCGCCAAGCTCGGCACGGAGATCAGCCTTACACTTTTCTACATCACCACCAACCTTATCAAGGTAATTAAGTACGTAGAGATCCTCTTCGGAAAGTCTGAAATCGAATGCACGTGAGTCAATAAGGTCATAAATATTTGTTTTGTCCGAATAAATAGGCTTACTACCAAAGATTATATTAAGACCTGTAAAGTCGGCGTAAAGGAGAGAACCAAGTCTGCCATCATTACGCTGTTCACGGTAGAAGCCGTCACTTTCAAGCTTAACATCAATATTGCTTTTGATGATAGTCTGAGTAAGCTCACCAAGAATGGACTCATAAGATGTAAAGGGACCGGGGGATGCAAGAGAAAGTCTATAAACGCCCTCTCCTCCAAGATAGTTAATGTTAAAGTAAATCGTTCCAAGCATTGAAACGTCTGCGTACGCAATGTTAATGTAGTAATCCTTGCCTGCCTCGAGATATGCCATCATATAGCAGTTGCTGTTGTCGCCGTCTGCTCCTCTGCTTACGTTAAGTTTATCAACATTCTCATAGGTAAGCCACACTTCTCTTTTTTCAAAACCTTCGTAAGTGAAGATCCAACCCTCGCTGTCATGTACCTCACCCTCCTTGCTACCGGGAGCGTAAGAAACAATAAGGTAAGTACCGGACTTGCTAGGAGTAAACTTGGAGAAGAGACCTCTGGGCATAATACCACGGTTATAAACAATCTCATTGGGGAAATCATTATCGCCAACCGAACCAAGAATTGTTTCGTATGCGGAAAAAGGAGCAAGGCCCTTGATGGGGTCAACAAGCTGCTCGTCTGTGCCATAAGCATCGAAGTAGCAGCAAAGCTCGAGCCATTCATTTTCAGTACCGCTTCCGTAGTCCTCAACAATGAGGAGAAGAAGCTGTCTAAGCTCCTCTGTAACAGAGCAAAGACCATTGATTACGGAGTTGGAAGCGTAGTTGCAATATTTGGTTACCGCCGCCTCGTAATCCTTGCCAAGACACATATTGTAAACGTAATTGTCTACGCTAAATCTTGTGTATCCCATGAGATTAGCAAGAAGGATAGGACCGTCCTTGGAGTCAACATGCCAATAGCCGTCTTCTTCGTTGTAAACGATATTTGCAAAGTCCTGATAATTGCTGAATTCATCGGGATTTGTAGCTGCGAAACGATAAACATACGTAGGAACGTCAATTTCACTCTCGGTTACAAGACGAAGATCCTTGAGATACACGGTATCGTCACCTACATCATCGCCGGAATCCTTGTAGTAAACCAAGCCGATCTCATAAGTGCCGGGCTCCTCTGCAACGTATGCGTAGCAGGTCTTCCACTGTTCACTCTCACCGGAAATCTCAAAGAGATTTTTGCCGTCAACAACAACGTACATAATATCAACGCCCTGCTCACTCGAAGCAAGATAATCAAAAGCAACAACGTCGCCAGCCTCAAGAGTAATATCGAAGATAAGCTGTGCATAGGAGGACTGGACACCGGAATTGGAAGGAACAACTACATCGAAGCCATCATGCTTACCGGTGATAAAGGGCCAAGAGAATTCATCTTTGTCGTCATTGCGATAGTTTACATCGCCAAGATCTTCCTTTTCAAATGCCTCAGCGAAGTCATCAGAGGAAGGCATCTGCATGTTAGGCTTTTCCTTTGGAACAACATCTTCCATATCTGTAACGAGAATCTGGTTATAGTCGTCACCCGCAAAGTGGTCAAAGATGTAATCAAATGATCTCTCATTGGGAATTGCGCCCTCTACTGCAAGAGTTATAACTCCATAACGGTCAATCATAATCGAAGTGGGATAGTTCTGAACACCGAATGCGCTGTAAAGACCTACACTATCCTGTGCCATATAGAACTTAATACCCATCTGATCTCTGTAATTGTTTATGAGTTCTTTGGTGTCCTTTGAAACAGGGTCAAGGGCAATAATAGCAATGTCCTCACCGTACTTTTCGTAAGCACTCTGCATGAAGGGGAATTCCTTCTCACACCAGCTACACTCTATGTACCAGAAGTTTAAGAGAACCGCATCCTTTTCCTCAAGAAGTTTGGAAAGGGTGAGCTTTTCACCGTCTACCGAAGTTACGGTGAAATCATACATAACGTCGCCAAGATTGTAACTAACACCGGTAGAATCTCCATCAGTAATTACCGAGGAACCAACAACAATCTGGGTATTGGAAATAAGAGGATAGTAGGACTTTGCGTCATAACCGTCAGGGAATGTGATACGAGCCGCATAGCTCTTACCTGCGGGAAGCTTAAAGGATGCGCTTCCGTTTGCATCAGTAGAAGCATAAACACCCTCCACGATATCACCGAGGGAGCCGTCCTCATACTCGAAAACGTATATAGGAAGACCTTCCATATACATTCCACCCTCTGTCTTTACTGTAACGCTAAAATTCTCGGTCTTTTCGGTGCCACCGCCAATAATTGCGCCACCGTTGTTCTTGCCATCGTTATCCTTATCCTTTCCCTTACAGGAAGAAAAAGCAACAAGCGTGCAAGAAAGAAGCATGATAACCAAAAGAATTGAAGCAATGGTTCTGTTTCTTCTATTCATTTTTAATCTCCTTTTTGTGCGACATTGTGAATAAAAATGCATTCTTTAGACAAAACGCCACAATTATACTTTTTTATCATATCATATTTTTGAAAGAAAATCAATAGAAAAATGCAAATTTATCTGTTCATAATTTATTTGCATTGATATTTTGCATTTTATTGACATTTTTGCCGAAAAAGTATTGCATTTTAATTCATTATGTGATAAAATAGGAGTTGCGCGATATATTTATATTATTTTATATATAAATAATGTTGCTGCAAAAAAAGTCAGAAAGGCAACAAAATATGGCAAAGAAAAACAAAGTGCTCCGATTGCTGACATCACTTATGCTGACACTGATTGTTATCTCTTCAGTGTTCACATACAGCCTGACCGCAAGCGGAACAACCTACTACGGTTCTTCACCGTCGATTCAGCAGTTAACAGGCAAGGTCGACCTTGGAACCGAGAATTATTATGATACGTCGGTAATTTACAAGCTTCCCGACGGTATAAAGGAATCGGATGAGATTTCGGTAATCGTCCAGACAACCGCAGAATCTCTGCTTGACGCTTACGATAAGTCCGACTCCTCCCTCTCCTTCTCCGAATACGTTCTTACAGACGAGGCGGAAGAGGTCAGAAATAGTATCAACAAGGAGTCCCACTCTGTACTGAATGACATTTATTCCTTCAGCTACACTATGGGTAAGACCTATGATACCCTCATATCCGGCTTTGAGCTTATCATCAACGCTTCGGACTTTGATGATATCTGCTATGCCCTCGAGGGACAGGCTAACGTATACATAAGCAACGTTTATAACGTTGCCGAAACACAGCTTGTTGAAAACAAAGTCAACGTTTATGACACGGGTATTTTCAGCAGCAAGGAGTTTAATGAAAAGTACGGTATTGACGGAACAGGTATCGTTGTTGCTGTTCTTGATACCGGTATTGACTATTATCACTCCGCTTTTGCTGATTCTACATTCCTCGCAGACAGATCCAAGCTTGGTCTCACTCTCGACGAGGTTAAAGCTATTATGGCAGCAAATAATATGAAATCCGAGGGTATGCTTTCCGGACTTACAGCGGAGGACGTTTACGTCAGCGATAAGATTCCTTATGCATTCGACTATGCAGATCGCGACTCCGACGCATTCCCTCTCCTCTCTAACCACGGTACTCACGTTTCCGGCGTTATTGCAGGTAACCATCTCACGCATATTGATGCAGAGGATTACAGCGGTGAATTCGTAGGTGTTGCTCCCAACGCACAGCTCGTTGAGATGAAGATCTTCTCCGACCTAGAGTCTACATCTCATGCATCATGGATTCTTGCAGCGCTTGAGGACTGCGTAACACTCGGCGTTGACGTTATTAACATGTCTATCGGTACTGCCTGTGGATTTACCAGAGAGACCGATAAGGAGTTTGAAAGCGGTGTTTACAACAGAATTCGTGAGCGCGGTATTTCTCTCGTTGTTGCTGCTTCCAACAGCTTCAACTCCTCCTATGCGTCAGACAAGAACGGTAACCTTCCGCTTACCTCTAATCCCGATAGCGCGACCGTAGGTTCTCCCGGTACATATCTCGGTGCTCTTTGCGTTGGCTCTATCGAGGGAGCAAAGACTCCTTACCTTCTTTACAATAACAGAATCATGTACTTCATAGAGTCCACTGACAGAGTCTCCAAGGAGAAGGACTTCGTAGACGAGCTTCTTGGCGATGACGTAGATGAGCTTGAAATTGAATACGTGCTTATAGCGGGTGCAGGTAGCTCGGCGGCAGATTACGCAGGTCTTGACGTTAAGGGTAAAATTGCACTTATCAAGCGTGGTTATAACACATTCGAGGAAAAGGCTGCTCTCGCTCAGGAAATGGGTGCTGCCGGCGTTATCATCTTCAACAACGTATCAGGTGATATAAGGATGAACGTAGGCGAAACCGACATTCCGGTTTGCTCTATTTCCCAGAACGACGGTGAGATGCTCGCGGCTGCAGGCTCCGGAAAGATTAAAATCAGTCGCTCCCAGACTTCCGGTCCCTTTATGTCCGACTTCTCCTCTTGGGGTCCTACTCCCGACCTCAAAATTAAGCCTGAAATTACCGCACACGGCGGAGCAATTCTCTCTGCTGTTCCCGGTGAAAGCTATGACAGAATTTCAGGTACTTCGATGGCTACTCCCAACATCTCCGGTGTTTCTGTTCTCCTCCGTCAGTACGTAATTGAAAAGTTCGGCTTCGACGGCGATAAGGATGCCCTCGAAATCAATTCTACAGTAAATAAGCTTATGATGTCTACAGCAGATATCATAATCAATAAAAACGGTCTGCCCTATTCCGTTAGAAAACAGGGCGCAGGACTTGCCAACCTTCTTGACTCTGCAGCAACAAATGCATATATTATCACCTACAACCAGGATAACTCCGTTATGGATAAGCCTAAGCTTGAGCTTGGCGACGATCCCGACAAAACAGGTGTCTATACGCTCAACTTTGGTGTATACAACTTTGGTGGAAGCGCAATTTCCTATGATCTCTCCTACCACGTATTCACGGAAGGTGTGAGTGAAACAAAGACCAGTCATGGTGAAACTACGGTTACAGAAACGGCTTATGCTCTTAATGGCGCAAACGTTGTTATCAATTCTGTAAACGGTGGAACGCTCAACGGTCAGACCGTAACAGTTCCCGCGGGCTCTACTGCAAACATCTCCGTAACAATTACCCTCACTGAGGAAAACAAGAAGTATCTTGATGAATCCTTTGAGAACGGTATGTACGTAGAGGGTTATGTGATGCTCACAGCGCATAACGGTGAGCAGGATCTTAACGTTCCTTATCTCGCATTCTACGGCGACTGGACCAAGGCACCCCTCTTCGACCTTGATTACTTCGAGACGAACAGAGATGAGCTTGACGATTCCATTGATCCTCTCGACAAGAACCTTGCCGACGCCTTTGCGACCCGTCCCATAGGTGGTGCAACAGACGACTACGTAAGTTATCTCGGTTCTTACTATTTCGAGCAGGACCCTCAGAACAAGATTATCGCGGCGGACAGAAAGTATATCGCTATCTCTAACCAGAATTCCAACGGTGAGATTAACTCGCTCCGATTCATCTGGGCAGGTATGCTGAGAGGTGCTGAAAAGATCCAAATCACGATTGTTGAGGACTCCACGGGTGAGGTTGTATTCGAAACAACCGAAAACTACATCAGAAAGTCCTACGGTGACGGCGGTCCCATCAGACCTGCAAACATTGACGTTGAATTCAGCGCAATCGACCAGAAGCTCAAGAACAATACCTCCTACACCGTTACACTCAAGGGTATCCTTAACTACGGTGACGGCGGTGAGGATACAAACCTCAACAATACATTCACCTTCCCTCTCGTGACAGACTTCTCTGCTCCCACTCTTTCGGACTGTGAATTCTATACCGAGTACGACCGTTCTACAAAAAAGACACGTCTTTTTGCGAAAATGGCTATCTATGATAACCACTACGCAATGGCTCTCCAGGCAGGATACGTTGGTGTTGGTACAGACGGAATGATATTCAATTCCTTCAATAAGTACGCAACTCCCATTTATTCCGACTTCAACTCTACAAGCTACGTTACATACGAGCTTACAGATCATATTGACGACATTCTCGCAGGCTCGCTTAATAGCAACACCTTCACTATCGTATGCTATGACTATGCGATGAACTCGGCTACATACGAAATCGCTCTTCCCGACGATTTCGAGGCCTTCTACTTCGAGGAGGAGCAGATCACTCTGAGCCCCTACGAGGTTTATGACCTCAATCCCATAGTTTACCCCGAAAGCGAGTGGGGTCAGCTCATTACCTATCAGTCCAACAACTACAAGGTTGTTAACGTTGTTAACGGCAAGCTTATTGCTGTTGGCCCCGGTGGTGCAACCGTAACCGCAATTGCGGAAAACGGTAAAAAGACAACCTTCAAGGTTAAGGTTCTCTCCCCAGGTGACGAGGGATACCAGGAATATTCCAAACCGGTTGCCGAATCCTTCACCCTCACCGGATTCTACGTAAACAAGGCATTCTATAAGATCGATAGCTCCGACAGAGATATAGGTACGACTGGTGACGAGCAGAAGTTTGCATCAAGCAGCTATTACTCGCTCTCTCTATATCCCTCCGAGTCAGTTACGCTGAGATACGAGCTTGACGCCTACTTCCCCGATGCGACCGAAGTTATCTTCGAATCGGGTAACACGAGCATTGTAACCATTAACAGCACTACCGGACAGATCACCGCAATAGCCGAGGGTCTTGCATCGGTAACAGCAAAGGTTAAGATGGACGGACTCGACACACTCTTCTCCGCTACCGTAAACATCGAGGTTAAGGAACCCTATATCACAAGCGGTCCTTCTCTCTCCAACTATTACGGCGCGGGTGACAGCGCAAACCACGTTACATTCCCCAGCGATCTTGCAATTACCGAGATCGGAAGTTTCGCATTCTCTAACTCCGAGTACGTTCCCAAGGGTCCCGAAGATGAAATCTCAGATGAGGCTCCCGAAACGATGAAACTCACTTACATCGGTGATAACACAATTAAGAGGGTCACAATTCCCGAGGGAGTTGAGCGTATCGGCCCGTATGCATTCGCAGGTTTGACTGCTCTTGAAAAAATCACTCTTCCTTCTACCCTTGAAACGATTGATTACGGCGCATTCTTTGGATGTACCAACCTGAAGGTTGTTGAGGGTATCGAAAACGTTAAGTTTATCAACCAGGGTGCATTCCAGGGCTGTGCGATCACAGGCACTCTCAATCTCGACAATGCAGTTGCTATCGCAAACTATGCGTTCGCAAACACTAACATTACAGCACTTAACCTTCCCGCAACGCTTCAGTCTCTCGGCGCGTATGTCTTCAGAGGCAACACCAGGCTTGAGACCGTAACTATTGATGCGGAAAAGATCAAGATCGGTCAGTATGCATTCGAGGGATGCTCCGCGCTTAAGGAAATCGCTATAAACACATCGGTTATTCCTGCGGGTACATTCTACAGATGCTCTGCTCTTACCAGCGTGACCATCGGTAAGGACGTTTCGGTTATCAGCGAATATGCATTCCTTGATACCGCAATCTCAGCATTTAAGGTTTCGAGCGAAAATACAACATTTATTTCTAAGGATAACGGATCATATCTCACCGACGTAACCGGCACACAACTTATGCTTGTTGCACCCCAAACCACATCCTTTGTGCTTGATGACCCTAATATCACCACTGTAGGACACGGTGCATTCTCCGGATGTCTTAACATCACAGAGGTTGTTCTTCCCTACGTTACAAATCTGGGAAGCTTCGCCTTCTCCGAATGTAACAAACTCAGCAAAATCACCCTCGGCAAACTTACAAACATCGGAAGCTATGCCTTTGAAAAGACAGCTATTGAAAGCTTTGAGTTCAACGCAGGCGTGACTATCGGCAAGCGTGCATTCGCACAGAGTGGCATTAAATCGGTTGTTATCGGCAACGATATTGTAATTTCCGACGAGTGCTTCTATGGATGCGATAAGCTCACAAGCGTTTCCCTCGGCGACAACGTTACCGTTGGTAAATACGCATTCTTCAACAACTCCTACTCCTCTGATTTCTATTACGCTTACCGTGATACAAAGGATTCTACAACCGGTGAGGTTATTAACAAGACCTACCCAGTTTACTACCTTGTGTTCACAGGCCCCATCACATCTCTTAGCATTGGAGATAACGCTGTTCTTGAGGAAGGCGCATTCTACGGTGCAGCAAACCTCACCGAGGTTACTCTCGGAGAGAATGCTGTAATCGGTGACTTCGCATTCTACAACTGCTCCTCTCTTGAAAATGTTATCAACCTTGATAAGGCGACCGCGATCGGTGAGAGCGCATTCTCCGGCGACATCTACTACGAATATACCAGCGATTCATTGACCAACCCCGACATCACCTCCGAGGGTGAATACTCTTTCCGCTACTATGCATCCAAGCTCGAGTCTGTTGACCTTACCAACCTCAATGAACTCGGCAAAAATGCGTTTGCTCTGTGTAAGGAGCTTAAGTCGGTTAAGTTAGGAGAAAATCTAAAGGTTATTCCCTACGGCGCATTCCAGTACTGCGACCTTCTTAGCGAGGTTAATCTTGATTACGTAACAGAAATCGGCGAATACTCTTTTGCCGAATGTAATATTCAGTCTGTAAACGCTCCCAACGCGGAGCTCATCGGTGAATATGCATTCTGCTATAACGAAAATCTCTCCTCTGTAATTCTCGGCTCCAAAGTCCTCAGAATTGAAGAGGGTGCATTCTCCTTCTGTACTTCGCTTTCCAATCTTAACGGTGAGGAAAACGTAACATACATCGGTGACTATGCATTTGCATACACCGCTCTTAAAGAAGCAGACCTCAGCTCTGCGGAATACATCGGTACTCAGGCATTCTTCATGGAAGAGACAACTCCCTTCGACGTGAAGCTTTCCGAGACTCTTGTTGATATTGGCAACAATCCTTTTGCCAACTGTATTATCGCTCCTATGTACTCCTACGAGGAAGAAACATTCAACGGTCAGCTTATTGACACCAACATTGTTTACACCTTCGATCTCAATGATACTATCAGAATTATCGACGGTTCTATCTATAAGGTGGTTCCCAAGGGACTTGAGCTCATCTGCTGGATGGGTGAAGCGAAGGCGATCGTTGCTGATAACACCGTAAGGATTTCCGACATGGCATTCGCCGGAAGCAACGTACAGATGGTTATTCTTCCAGATTCGCTACTATCTATCGGACACAAGGCTTTCTATGACTGCAATGACCTTGTATTCGTATCCTTCTCCGGATACAAAGCTCCCATTCTCGAGGAAGAATATGATCAGAACTACTATGCATCGATGGATAACATCCCTGCGGTTGGCTCTTACGACTTCCCCAATTACTACGGATTTACCACCTACAAGGATGGTCTCGAAATAGTTCCCTACTTCATGTGGAACGTAACAAGCATCCCCTCTAACTTCTACTACGGTGCAACCTTCGTTGATTACGTTGGACACGTAGATAACAAGATTACCATTATTCGTCCTTCCAACGGTAAGAACTACGATTCCTTTATAATGGATCAGTACTTCGGCATCACTATCGACGGTGCTACTGCGGCGGATGAGCTTACTCTCGCTGCTATTGCCGCTATCGGTAAGATTCCTTCGGACGCCAAGGATGTTAAACTCGAGCACAAGGCTCTCGTTCTTGCGGCAAGAGAGGCGTACAACAAGATCACAAGCTACGATCAGCGTGCGCTTATTTCCAACGACCTCCTTTCTATCCTCACCTCTGCCGAACAGAAGATCAAGAATCTCGAGACGGTGACCGAGCCGACAGTTGAAGAACCTATCGTAGAGGAAGAAAAGAAGATCAGCCCCAACGTTATCGCTAACATCATTATCGGTGTAGTATTCGGTCTTATCGTTATCGCGTTCATTATTGTTCTTGTTATCTTCATCAAGACTATGAAGAAGATGACTGCGCTGAACAAGATTGCTGCAAAGGCAAGAGAAGAAGAAAAGGAAAAGCGCAAGGCGAACAGAAAGCACGCTAAGAAGGCTCCCGCAATAACCGCAGAGGACATCATCGAGAAATCCAAGCCTGCTCCCAAGCTCACAAAGAATCCCTTCGTAAAGATTGAGACTCTCATCGAGCAGCAGAGCGAAAAGGGTAAGGGCAAGCGTATGATCACCATCCTCGTTGTTGTTGGTATCGTTATCGCTCTTGCAGCTGCAGGTATCATCTACGCGGTCACTCGCGAGATTAAGGGTCCCTTCACCGAGTACGAGAACCAGGGCTTCACAGTAAGCGTTAAGTTCGATCCCAATGGTGGTAACTTCAAGGGTAGCGATTCCACCATCATAGACCTCTACAACGTTTCGTGCTTTGATAAGGATGGTATTAAGTTGCTCGCTCCCGATGATCCCACAAGAGATAAGAATAATGCCCTTACTATTACCAAGACAGGACATTTCCTCGCCGGATGGTATCAGACCAGAACTCCCATCGATGAAAACGATCTATCCAAGGGTTATACCTACTCCGGTAAGTGGGACTTTGATGCAAACACTCTTAATATTCAGCAGGGATACGATTATTCTGCAGAGGAAAGTATTCTTACGCTCTATGCAGCTTGGGTTCCCTATTACAACTATGAAATTTACACAAAAGACGCAAACGGTGAGGATATACTTCTCTCCAGCGTTTCTGCAATCAACCTCAACATCCCCGCATGGTCTAACGGTTCCGTAACTCTGGATATGGGTAACTTCCCTGTAAGAGACGGTTACACCTTAGATAAGGTTTACTACTACGACACTATGACAGAGGTTGAGGCAAGCCTTAGCAGTGATGGCAAAAAGATGATCATCACAGGCGAGTGGGATGAAGACACTGCAACATCTCTCACTCCTACTATCAAGCTCTTCACTACCTGGGAAGAGGGTGACAGATACAAGATCTACTCCGCGAAGGATCTCGTAAATTATGCTGATCCTGACGGTTATTATGAGATCATGGCCGACCTTGATTTCACAAATACAACCTGGCCCGCAGCATTTACTGACGGCACATTTAACGGAAAGATCTTCGGTAACGGACACACCATCAAGGGTATATCCATTGAAAGCACTGCAAGAAACCGTACAGACAACGGTATCTTCGGTTCTCTCGGCGAGAACGCTCACCTTGAAAACATCAAGTTTGAAAACGTGACGCATACAATTAACGTTATGGACGTTGCAAACGGCGCAGGCTTCGGTCTGCTCGCAGGATTCGTATCCGAGGGCGCAAGCTTCGACAACGTAAGCATCAGCGGTAAGCTCCTTATCGGAGATAACTGTGCTGATCTCGCGGCTTCCGATGCGATATACACCATAGGCGTGCTCACCGCATCCGGCGACACTACCGGTGTAGAATGCGACGTGGATGTCGAAAAGGTTAACCCCGAGAGCGACCTGTTTGATCTCGAAATTTCAAGCAACGGTGTTGTTACAATTATCCCCGGTAGCAACTAATTTAAGGAAAGAAGGCAAAAGATGAAGAAAAGAATAATTTCACTAGTATTATTCATTTGTATGATGAGTAGTATTATGTCTGTGCTTTCGAGCTGTGGTAGTGGAGGAGAACAGGCTTTCGTTATTATGACGGATAACCTGGACGGTTTGTTCAACCCCTTCTTCTCGACTAGCGCTTCGGACGGCACGATAGTTTCTATGACTCAGATCGCTATGCTGACTTCCGCCACCGATGAAAACGGCGACGCAACCGTCGCCTTCGGTGAAGACTACGCAGTTGTTACTCTGGATTATCAGTCCAGCTACGACCCCGATGAAGTCAGCGAAAGCGCTGAAAGCAAAGGCGTTACTACATACACCTTTGTCGTTAAAAACGGCATTAAGTTCTCCGACGGCGAGGCTCTCACTATTGAGGACGTGCTCTTCAATATGTACGTTTATCTAGACCCCGTTTACACAGGCTCATCCACCATGTACTCCACCGATATTCAGGGACTCTCCCAGTACAGAGTTCAGCAGAATCTCTCGGGCGGCGGTAATGCTGACGAGCAGCTTACAGGTCTTGCAAGAACAAGAGCTAACAACCGTATTAACGAGCTTATTAACGTATTCAGAAAGTTTAAACTTCCCTCCGGCACATATAGTGCAACAGAGGAAAAGATGAGAGCAGAAATTCTTTCACACACTCTCTCCGACGGTTATAAGCAGGCCATATCTAACGATACAAGCTCGGTTACTAACCAGCAGCTTATTGAGGACTACGAAAGAGCCCTCAAGCTCTTCAGAGAGGAGCTCGAAAGAGATTACGATGCTTCTCAAGAGGCGTTTACCGAGGATCCCTATAAGTCCACCGGTGAGTTTGACGAGATTACATCCTTCATGTGTTATGAGGGCTTCGTAAACATCACTTGGGGCGATAAGGACGGTAAGCCTAACGCTGACAAGTCCAAGATCGAAAAGATCGAACGTCAGTACAGCACCTCTGTTATCACAGATAGAGAAACTGCTATCAATCACGTATTTAACTCCAAGATTGAAAAGGAGCTTCACATCATTCTCTCTGCATGGGGCACTGCAACAGAACTTCAGAATCTCTACCTCGCTCAGGCGAAGGAAGTAATCCTTAAGCAGAATATGAAGGATGGCGAGCTTCTCTACCCCAACATTTCCGGAATCGTATCTCTCGGTCACACAACCGACGTTGAGAGCATTACCATCGGTGACAAGACTTACAAGGTTGCACACGAGCACAACGAGGACGGAACTCCCGTAAATCCCGATGAGTACGACGTGCTCCAGATCAAAATTAACGGTATCGACCCCAAGGCGGTTTGGAACTTTGCCTTTGCGGTTGCTCCCCAGCACTACTACGCTGAGGGCTACGAGGTCGATATTCCCAACAATAGATTTGGTGTTGAGTATGCAAGCTTCAGCTTTATGACCGAAAGTATTCAGTCACAGAGAAACGTTACAGTTCCCATGGGTGCAGGCGCATACATGGCAACCAATAACAAGAACGAAGATAACGTAAGCGGAACAGAGTTCTTTAACAGTAACGTTGTTTATTTCAAGGTTAACCCCTACTTCGAGGAAGGTCTCGAGGCGTCCCTCTCTGAAGGCTCGACAATCGACTACAAAGTAAACATTGAGAAGATTAGATACCAGGTAGTTCCCACAACCGACGCTATAACAATGCTTCAGTCGGGTACCGTTCATTACGTAACTCCCCAGCTAACAAAGGAAAACAAGAAAATCCTCGACGATATGACATCAGATGGATATGAAACAATTTCCTCAAGACAGCTTGGTTACGGTTATATCGGTATTAACGCCGCATACGTTCCTAATATCTATCTACGTCGCGCTATCATGGCTGCGATGGATACCAGCCTCGCCCTTCAGTATTACGAGGGCGGTACCGCTGAGCAGATCTTCTGGCCTATGTCCACGGTAAGCTGGGCTTACCCCAAGGATGAAAGCGGAAATAACTCCAGGTATAACGGTCACGATTATCCCGTTAGCAAAG
The DNA here is from genome assembly GCA_045654725.1 of Eubacteriales bacterium. GTDB lineage: Bacteria > Bacillota > Clostridia > Oscillospirales > CAG-272 > UBA1740. Next base: position 11,409 of record JAZONX010000013.1, on the reverse strand, counting down.
ACGAATTCACCGAAGCTTCCGCAAAGGAAAAGGTTCTCGCATATATGAAGGCTGCAAAAGAGCATCCCTATATGGAGTTCAACGAATCCACAGACCTGAAGATCACCTTCACCATTGCGGGCTCTAACCTTACAGACCACCCCACATATCAGGTATTCCAGACTGCAGCGAAGATTCTTAACGACTGCGGCTGGGAGGTTGAGGTTATTGCAGACTCTCAGGCTCTTGTTAAGCTTTCCACCGGATCGCTTGCGGTTTGGGCAGCTGCCTGGGGTACAACGGTTGACCCCGATATGTACCAGGTATATCACAAGAACTCCAGCGCATCCAGCGTAAGAGCTTGGGGTTACAATGCAATTCTCACTAACAGTAGCTACACCATCGAGCAGGGTATCCTTAATCAGATGAGTGACATAATTGATGATGCACGTGAAACCGACGACCGACAGGTTCGTACTGAGCTTTACGAGCGTGCAATGGGATATGTTCTCGATCTTGCGGTTGAGCTCCCTGTTTACCAGAGAGATCAGCTTTATGCTTACAACGGCAACGTACTTGATTCCACATCCTTCCCCACCGAGATCAACCCTTATAGTTCTCCTCTCGACAGAATTTGGGAAATCAAGTTCAATGAGAACATTAACAGCAACACTATGAAATCGGGTAATTCTAACCTCGGTTTGATCATTGGTGGCTCTGTTCTCGGAGTTGCTGTAATTCTTATCGTTACTACCTCTGTTTCCAAGAAGCGTAAGAAGAATAAGCTCGCTTATGCAGGCGGCGCATACTACTTCGATGAGGAAATCTACGAGGATGAGGACGATTATGTATACGACGAAGATTAAAGAAAGGAGATAATCGATGCTTAAGTATATAGTAAAAAGACTTGCGCAGTCTATCCTTATCCTACTTGGCGTTTCGCTGATAATCTATGCGCTTATCAGATGTATGCCCGTTGACTTCGTAACGCAGAAATTATCTTCTCTCACTGCGTCGGGTGCAGAAACTCCTCAGGAGCTCATAGACAATATGATGAAGCAGTACGGTCTCGACACCAACATCTTCGAGGGTTACGTGTCCTGGCTCGGCAAGCTCGTAACCTTTGATTTTGGAACAAGCTTTAAATATCAGCTTCCCGTTATCGACGTTATCAAAAATCACATGGGCGTTTCCTTCGCGGTAGCAGCGATCGCAACCGTGTTCGAATTTATGATTGCAATTCCCCTCGGTGTAACAGCGGCTACTCACCAGTACTCCCTCCGTGACTACATTGTTACCGTTCTGGTTATGATCGGTATTTCCCTCCCCTCCTTCTTCTTCGGTCAGATGCTGAAGAATCTCTTTGCAATTCAGCTTGGTTGGTTCCCCGCTTCGGGTCTTATCGACGCATCAAAGAACCTATCCGGATTCTCTCTAATTCTCGACCAGCTCTGGCACTTGTTCATTCCTATTCTCACCGTTGTTATCCTTAGCATCGGTGGTCGAATGAGAATGACCCGTACAAATATGCTCGAGGTTCTTAACTCCGACTATATCCGTACCGCTAGAGCTAAGGGTCTTAAGGAGAAGGTTGTTATTTACAAGCACGCATTCAGAAATACCATGATCCCTCTCGTTACATCTCTGGCAGGTCTTCTGCCCGGCTTGTTCTCGGGTGCAATCATTACCGAGCAGGTATTCGGTCTTCCTGGTATTGGTAACATGGCTTTCGATGCGATGTTCGTTGCAGATATCCCCTTCATCATGGGATATAATATGTTCTTGGCTCTTCTCAGCGTTATCGGCGTTCTTCTCGCCGACCTTATGTACGCTGTGGTTGACCCGAGAGTTAAACTCGGTTAAGGAGGTGCGTTATGGAAAACGAAAAGATTAATCTCCCCGAAACCGAAGCGGAAGTAATTAATGCTCCCGCAGAAGAAAACGTATCTCACGAGCAAACTCTCAAGCTTATGTCGCCCATGCAGATGGTTATGAGGCGATTCTTCCGTTCCAAGCTCAGTATTATCGGTCTTGTAATGATTGTTTCGCTCTTCCTCTTCTGCTGGGTTGGTCCTCTGATTTACAGAGTTTCTCCCACAGAGATCGACAAGAGCGGTAAAACCGAGTACAGCTACAAAGAGGTTACATACGTTGACGAAAACGGTCAGACTCAAACCTTCTATCAGGTAGTTGAAACTCATCTCACTGATAATATGCTCTCCGAGCCCAATGCAGATCATCCTCTCGGCACAGACAAAACCGGTAAGGACGTTCTCGCTCGCCTTATGAACGGCGGTAAAATTTCGCTCGGTATAAGCTTTATGGCGGTATTTATCGTAACCTTCCTCGGTATTATATTCGGCGGTATAGCCGGCTACTTCGGCGGCGCAATTGATAATATCATAATGAGAATATGCGATATTCTCATGTGCCTTCCCGGCTTCCCTATCCTTCTTATCGTGGGTACGATCATTGACGGTCTCCGTGAAGGCGGTATGGCAATGTTTGATTACCAGTATAAAATCTATTGGCTTATGGGCTTCCTAACACTCATCTCTTGGTCTGGTACTGCACGTCTTGTACGTGGTCAGATTCTCTCACTCAGAGAACAGGAGTATATGGTTGCCGCAGAGGCTATGGGTTACTCTACATCCCGAAAGATCTTCAAGCATCTCGTTCCCAACGTAATGCCTCAGCTTATCGTTTCTATGACGCTCAGCCTTGGTAGTATGATTCTTTACGAGGCTTCTCTTTCCTACCTTGGTCTCGGCGCTCCCGAGCAGTATGCTGCATGGGGTACCATGATCAACTCTGCAAAGGATCCCGATATCCTTGCAAACTATTTCAACGTATGGGGTCCTCCCGGTATCTGCATTATTATTGCGGTGCTTGGATTTAACTTCATCGGCGACGGTCTCCGTGACGCCCTTGACCCCAAGATGAGGAGGTAATGTATGAGCTTTTTCAAAAATAAAAAAGAAAATATAAACAGCTCCGAGAAGCATTACCTAACAGGTAGAGAAATTCGCGAGATCGCAAAGGCAAATGCCAAGATCATGAAGGAGCTCGAAAAGAAGAAGTACAGAAAGGCCGATGAGAGCGAATTCATCAGTTGTATGGACGATGACGCAAACATTCTTGAAATTGAGGATCTTCACACCTACTTCTTCACCGATCAAGGCGTTGTTAAGGCTGTTAACGGCGTTTCCTTCAATATTCCCAAAGGCTCTACCGTAGGCATAGTTGGTGAGTCCGGCTGTGGCAAATCGGTTACAAGTATGTCGATCATGCGACTTCTTCAGGGCCCCCAGGGACAGATTTACTCGGGTAGCATCCGTTTCAAGTCGCTCGACTATAAGAGAGATGAGAACGGAAACCCCATTCCCGTATATCAAAAAACTCCCGCCGGAAAGATCGCGCTCAGAAAGGTTCTCGACAAGAACGGCGAGCCTATTCTTAACAGCGAGGGTCTTCCCAAGAGATATCCCGTTCAGGCAACCGACGAAAACGGCAACCCCCTCTACAAGATGGAGGAAAAGGTCTACGATATCGCCGAGATGCCTATGAGTGAGATTCACCGTCTTCGCGGACGTCAGATTTCGATGATTTTCCAGGAGCCGATGACCTCTCTCAACCCCGTATTCACTATTGGAAATCAGCTCGACGAGGTTGTGTTCATTCACACCCCCGGCGCAACCAAGGAAATGGCAAAAAAGCGCTCTCTTGAAATGCTTGAGCTTGTTGGTATCGCTGCTCCCGAGCGTGTATACAATTCCTATCCCCACGAGCTCTCGGGTGGTATGCGACAGAGAGTTATGATCTCTATGGCTCTCGCCTGCGACCCCAGACTTATCATCGCCGACGAGCCCACTACGGCTCTCGACGTTACTATTCAGGCACAGATCCTCGACCTTCTTCGCGATTTGAAGCAGCGTATTGACGGCTCTATTATGCTTATTACTCACGACCTTGGTATCATCGCAGAAATGGCTGACTACGTTGTGGTTATGTACGCGGGTCGAGTAATCGAAAAAGGTACGGTTTCGGAGATATTCCACAACCCCATGCATCCCTACACCATCGGCTTGCAGAAGTCAAAACCCACAATGGATTCGGACAGCGACACGCTCTTTAACATCCCCGGTAATGTTCCTAACCCTGTTAATATGCCTAAGCATTGCTACTTCAAGGAAAGATGCTCCCAGTGCGTTGGCAAATGCTCCGGCGAGTATCCCGGAATGGTACAGGTAAGTCCCACTCACTTCGTGGCATGTCACCTGTACGGAGAGGAGGAGACAAATGGATAAGATTAAGACAAAATTAAAGGATAATCTTACGATTGTAGCATCTGTATTTGCTATACTGCTTGCTATCGTGTTTGTTCTCACCTGCTTTAATGTTTATTCGGCAGACGAGCTTTCTTACGTTGGACTTGCTAAAATGTATCTCCCCTGGCTCATCGTTCTCTCGGTGCTTTCTGTTCTTCCCGTTATCGCATATATTGTTTTCGATATTGTTATGGCAAAGAATGGCGCGGCTTCGGAATCCGAAAATCAGCTTAAAGCGCTTGTTGACGAAAAGGGCAACGTAAAATTCGGCAAGAACGCAAAGGATGATCTTGCAAAGGCTAGAAAAATCAAAAACATTCTCGGTATTGTTTGCTGTGAAATCTCCGCTTTTGCTACCATTATGCTTATCGACTATCTGATCTTCATCGCGAAGTTCAGACAGGAAACAATGTCTATTGACGTTGGTCTTGCAATTGCTTGCTCTTTGTCGCTTGTTATCATTGGTATCCTTCCTCATTTTGTAAGAATCCATTTCACAAAGAACCTTCTGAAAAAGGAACTTGGAATTCTTTCGGTTGATGTTAAGTCGGATAATGGAACTGATTCTGAATTGATCCAAAAATACATCGAAGAGGATGAAAAAAATAAAGAAGCCTTCAATAAGGCGCGTCAGGAAGATTTTAAAAAGCCATATGATCCCGAATGTATTCTCGAGATCAGACATATGCGTAAGACCTTCCCTCTTAAGAAATCTCTTCTCGGTAAGGTTCAGCGCGAGCTCGTCGCTGTTGATGACGTTTCCTTCAAGCTTCACGCAGGCGAAACCCTAGGTATTGTTGGTGAGTCGGGTTGTGGTAAAACCACTCTCGGTCGTGCTATTTTAAAGCTTCACCAGCCCTCCGGTGGTCAGATTATCTTCGATGGCGAAGACATCACAAACTTCAACACCAAAGAAATGCGTAAAAACCGCACGAAGATGCAGATCATCTTCCAGGATCCCTACTCCTCCCTTCCCCCCAGAAGCACGGTAGGCGATATTCTTTCCGAGCCTGTTCAGGTGCACAATATTGTTCCCAAGGGCGAGGTTAAGGATTATGTTCTTAAGCTTATGGATAAATGCGGTCTTCGAGACTACTACTTTGAGAGATATCCTCACGAGTTCTCCGGCGGTCAGCGTCAGAGAATTTGTATCGCGAGAGCTCTCTCCGTAAATCCCAAGCTTGTTATCTGTGACGAGCCTGTTTCAGCTCTCGACGTTTCTATTCAGGCGCAGATCATCAACCTTCTTAAAGAGCTTCAGCGCTCTATGAACCTCACTTACATATTCATCTCTCACGACCTATCGGTTGTTAAGTTTATCTCCGACAAGATCGGAGTTATGTACCTTGGTTCTATGGTTGAGTTTGGTAACAAAGAGGACATCTTTGCAAACCCCATTCACCCCTATACAAAGGCACTCTTCTCTGCAATTCCTAACCCCAATCCGGACGTTAAGATGAACAGAATTGTGCTCAAGGGTGATATTCCCTCCCCTGCAAATCCCCCCTCGGGATGTCGCTTCCACACTAGATGTCCTCATGCGACCGAAAAGTGTAAGTACGTAACTCCCACCTACCGTGAATACGAAAACGGACACTTTGCAGCATGTCATCTCCTCGATGATGAAAAGTAAAATTCAGGAGCAAAACAATGAGCGATAAAAAGAAGAAAAAGAAAAAAGTCGTCTATTACGACGACGGCAGAACTATAGCGGATATGTCGAGTCTTTACGGTCGTCCTTCCTCCGATAATGGTGACAAAAAGCAGGATGGCGGCGAGCCTAGCTACAGAGGAAATCCTTTCATTGGCAACTACCGCCCCGGACATACTCCCAAGGATTGGGCGAAAACATATTGGAATTCTATGAAGACGATGTTCCTACCTATGCTTGCGACACTTGGAATTATCGCCGCTGCATTTCTTATTCTTTGGATTTTGCTCACACTTGCTTCGTAAAAACGCCCCCGATATCAATATATCGGGGGACTAATAAATTGTACTGTAAAAAACCTTGCAAAACATATAAATTAATATCTTACTAAAAAGATTTCTGGAGGAAATTTTATGGACAAGAAAACAGCAAAACTGATAATGGTTATCCTTTCCATTCTGCTTTTGGTTACAGCAATAACTGCTTGCTCCAAGGCTGAGCCTCAGTCCGGCAAGTCTGCATACGAAATTGCTGTTGAGGAAGGATTCACCGGAACAGTTGATGAATGGCTCCTTTCGCTTATTGGCGAGAAGGGTGAAGAAGGCGCCGGAATCGCAAAGGTTGAAATCGATTACAAGGGCGCAATCGTTATCACTATGACAAACGGCGAAAGATACGAGCTTTGGGCAGATAAGTTCTGTACTCATTCGGATATGACACAGGAGCTTACCCTTCCCACGTGTGGAACAGAGGGATATACCACATATACCTGTAACGGTTGTGGCGTTTCCTATAAAGATAACTATACTGCTCCCACAGGGCATCATCTTATTAACGATACTTGCTTCTATTGCAACTACGTAGCTCCCTACGGAGAAATTTTAACAGATATTTCTTGGTATGATGACACCTCTTCAACTACCTATAAGATTACCACTAAGGAACAGCTTGCAGGTCTTTCCTATCTTGTAAACCTTGGAAATTCATTCTCGGGTAAAACAATTCTTGTTGAAGGTAACATAGACCTCGGAAATGCAGAGTGGATTCCCATTGGAAGAAGCAGCACTCCCTTCGCAGGTACATTCGACGGTCAGGGATTCACCATTTCCGGTCTTAAAATCACAAAGGCAACCTCCCACGTTGGCTTATTCGGTAACGTGACCGGTACTGTTAAAAACTTTAATGTGAATGGTGCAAATATTACTGTTAACGGCACTGTTACAATTGACAACTATGTTGCTATCGCATGTGCCTACTCATCCAATGGTATATCCGGTGTTAGTACTTCCGGTCATATCAATGCAACCGTCACCTGCTATGTCGGCGGTGTAGCCGGATTTGTTTCAGGTACTCTTACAAATTGCTCTAACAGCGCTGAAATCGTTGCTCCTGAGGCAAATTATGTAGGCGGTATTGCAGGTAGACTTACCTGCACCGGCTCTTACAGTGCTACTGATCTCACCAACTCGGGTTCTATTACCGGTGCAAATTACGTAGGCGGTATTATTGGATCATTCGAAAATAATGCGACTTGGAACTATAACGATTCACAATACTACAACAACCTTGACAATATTACAAACACCGGTAATGTAAGCGGAACTCAATACGTTGCTGGTATTATTGGATACATTTACGGATCTATCACCGGTAGCAGCTCCGATGGTAGTGTAACAATTACTATTACAAATATTAATAATACTGCAAATATCTCTGGCGAAACCTATGTTGGCGGTACCTTTGGATACGGATACACAGACAATGGTTCTTCGCAGATTCTCAAGAGCTCCAGCTCCGGTACTATAACAGCACAGGCTTATGTCGGCGGATTTGCTGGTAAGGTTGAAAATATTAGAATGATCGAGTGCGACAACACCAACTCGAAAATTGTCGCAACCTACTATATTGCCGATTCCACTACTTATTATGCATACGTTGGTGGCTATGCAGGTTGGGCTTATACAATTGAGAATTGTCACAACGCCAGTGAAATCGTATATACCGAGCGCGGAATGTACGTAGGCGGAATTTCCGGCTATCACGTGGGCGGTTTGGTTAACTGCTCTAATAGTGCACCTATTACTGCAAACGATGCAAGCTATGTCGGCGGTCTTGTTGGACGCTTTGCTGGTGTCGGCAACTTCGACTTAACAGACCTCACAAACTCCGGAAACGTAGTTGGTGTCGATTATGTCGGCGGCATTATGGGCGGATTGAGCAATGTTGCTACCTGGAACTACAACGACAACGTATATCACTTGGATTTATCTAATATTAACAACACAGGAAATGTATCCGGATATCTGTATACAGCTGGATTTATAGGCTATCTTGAGGGTTCGATCTCAGGTAGCAGCTCTGATGGATATGTCATATTCACACTTACTGACTCCAAAAACAATGCAAACGTTACTGGTGATGCATATGTCGGCGGTATTTTTGGATATGCCGGCACTGATACAACCGCATCCCAGATTACAAGAACCAGCAGCACAGGTACTATTACCGCAAAATCTCACGTTGGCGGTCTTGCGGGAAGACTTTATCAGATTCAGATGATCGATTGCGACAACACTGGTACTCAAGTAATTGCAACATCCTTCACTACCGACAGCAATAATCACTATGCATACGTTGGCGGTTACGTTGGATGGAGTTACTATATTGAGGGATGCCACAACAATTCCAATATCATCTACACCGAGCGTGGTTCTTTCGTTGGTGGAATTGCCGGAGAAGCTAATGGTAGTATTGTAAATTGTTCCAACAGCGGAAAAATCGAAGCAAATAAAGCAAACTATGTTGGCGGTATTGCAGGTTGGATTAATGCTACCGGCAATGTTCATCTTACCGACCTTACTAACTCCGGTACGGTAAATGGCCTTGATTACGTAGGCGGTATTGCAGGTTATTATAATAACCACGCTACCTGGAATTACAACGATACCAACTATAATGTTACTTTTAGAAATATTCTTAACACCTCCAACATCACCGGCGCAAAATATGTTGCTGGTCTTTTCGGAAGAGTGAATGCTCAGATTACAGGTTCGAGCTCCGATGGTTCTGTTTCTATAACCATTCTCGAGTCTTCGAACAGCGGAAATATCACCGCTCGTGAGTGCGCTGGTTCCTATATTGGAGAATTTTATAGCGATAGAGCTTCTAATGTAGGCGGTTATGTCCTTGAAGGTACAGTAAATGGCGTAGCTACTACAGTAGATACTTTGATTGGTGTAAAGTCAAATATTAACCTCAACGAAGCATAAATAGTTTATAAATGTTTAAGGGCAGAGTCTTCACTCTGCCCTATTTTTTATTCCACTATACCAGCTGGGTATACACGTATTCATATTGTCATACCACGACAAAACATTTTTAGCCTGGTTTATCATTACATCTATTTCTTTCTGTCCAAAAGGAATTGCCCATGGAACCGATGAAAGCGTATTGCTGCTAATATATAATGCGAGAAGTTGCCAGAACTCCAGTGGAACTTCGTTATCAAAATATCCGTTAACCATACCCGTTGCGAACAAAGGCATTGTCTGCGCACACCAGACGATACGATTAAATTCTTCCCACGGATCACCAAAATCGCACCTATTGAAGTCAATTATATAAAGCTTTCTATCTTTTCCTATCATCATGTTTCCAATGTGATAGTCCCCGTGCTGATATGTTCTTGGACGACCTTTAAGTAAATGTCTATGGCTATTTATGTATTCAATAAACGCCTGCCCGTTTTCGTATTTAATGGGACAGTCATTATACATTTTCATCTTTCGATCTATTTTACGGTTGAAAAAACTTTCCCAATCCTCCGTCCCCTCGGGAGCGGTGATACTATGTATTTTTTTAAGTATTTCTCCTGCTTCGTAGCCATAGCGATACTGATCATCAGTGCTAAGATCAAGGGAGACTTCCTCTGCATCCTGACCTTCAATCCATGTTTGTATAGAATATACCCCTTCTTCACAGATTCCAAATTCCAACGGCTCACACATAGGCACTCCTAATACAGCAACTTTCTGCATAAGCGAAAACTCCAGACTTTTTCTTTCGTATTGCTCTTTAGGTGAAATTCTAAGAAGGTATTTCACGCCATCCTCGTCCTTGACACAATACTTCTTGTCGTCAGACCATCCCTTGTTTATTAATTCTTTTGAGACAAAATTGATTTCCTTCATGCTTTGTCACCATAATCGTTAATAAAGCAATCCGCTTCATCTCTTGACTTAAAAACAACTATTTTTTTATTTACATTGTATTTTTTAAGTAAGCTGTATATCTCGGGGAATTTATTTTGGGGGAATTTCTCAATTTCTCTTTTGAAAGCCAAGTCCAACTCGGTATCAATCCAAGGCACATCGTATCTGCTTTTGCCAAGCCTTTCTGTCGCGCCAAGTAAACAAACCTCCGTTGGCAAGTCAAACAAAAATACAGTATCACACTCTTTGAGCCTTATCTCGATGGTACGACTATAATTGCCGTCAATTATCCATTCGTCGAGAGCAAAAATCTCTTTAATTCGCGTGTCAAAATCCTCTCGTGAAATATGTGTTTTGTCAGATTTGTGCCATATTGCATCAAGATAATATAGCGGCAACCCTGTTTTTTTGTGTAGCTTTTCAGCAAAGGTTGTCTTTCCGGAACCCGGACAACCGATTACTATTACCTTTTTCATCTTTTATTTGTTGTCAACTTTCCACTCGTTATCATCAAACCAATAATAGTTTTCAGATAGATCATCGCTATCAAATACCTTGAACATTTCATCAAACTGGTCTGCAAGTTGATAATTGTTCAATTCATTCTTTTCGATCCAAAATACCTTCCCCTCTTCAGAGGACTTCAATTCACCCGAAAAGCTATCGGTCTTGTAAAAGAAAACGATATAACGGTATTTGCCTTCCTCTTGTGTCCATTGTTTTAGACCGCATAGTTTTACGCTAAAAATATCAAGTCCCGTTTCTTCTTTAACTTCTCTAATTACGGAATCTACAAAAGACTCGCCGGGTTCAACGTGACCACCGGGAAATGTAATGCCGGGCCAATCGGGATTCATTCTATCTTGAACCAAAATACGATTACCGTTGTATACCATACACATATTTGTTAAAATGCAGATTTCTTGTCTTGCCATAAATGTTCTCCATTTTCTATGTTGTAAGTGTCTATATTATATCATTAGTGCAATAGTTTGTCAACAAACACTTGTTTTTCCAATATATAAAACAAAAAGCCTCGCTTTTTAGCGAGACCGCATATATGAAGAGTATCAAAATACTCATTAAAAACCGAACAAAGGGTATAGAAACGAAGCTCAAGGAAATGTGCGAACTTGTTTTCTGTTGAATTAAGACAACAGTTCAAGCCCTCGGTCTATTAGTATCGTTCAGCTGAACACATTACTGTGCTTACACCTACGACCTATCAAACTCGTAGTCT
>JAZONX010000012.1:0-9495 GCA_045654725.1 Eubacteriales bacterium | reverse complement strand
GTCAGCGGTGATAGAATACTTATTCTGGATTGCATCGATCTTACAAGCAACGATCACACCGTTCTCATCGAGAATAACGGTAGCAATAGTAGCGTTGGTCTGATCATTCTTAAGCTGACCAAATACAAGGCCGAGACCGAGGGTGTAATCCTTCTCGGTTACAACGGGTGTATCAGGTGTTTCGGGTGTGCTGGGGGTGTTATTGTCATTGTTTGTATCGGGAGTCTTGTTGCCACCGAGTACAAGGATAAGAACAAGGGCAATTACAAGCACTGCAGCTACAGCGCCGATGATAATGCCGATGGTCTTCTTGGAAAGAGGCTTCTTAGCTTCTTCCTTTTTCTCAACGGGAGCAACTTCGGGCTTCTCGTTGAGGTTCTTCTTTTCTTCGCTCATTTTAATTTCTCCTTTTGAAAAAATATTTGAGTTTAATAAAATACTCCATCGGTCATTATAACATATTAATAACAAAAAGTCAATAAATTTGTGAGAAAATATTTATTACTGCATATTCAACGATGAAAAATCAAAATAAGTATCAAAAAACTTGACATAATCGCTTTAAAATGGTAAAATAGAGTGTTAGAATTGTTATCATGGAGAGATATTGCCAATGACCGAGGCTCTTGAAATCATTTATAACGTCGGCATTTTGTTTATGCTGATGATTCCCGGCGTTTTACTTAAAAAATGCCACCTATCTACCGACGGGATTGGAAAGGGACTCTCAAACCTTGTGCTTTATCTAGCGCAACCTGTGCTGATTTTTCTCGCGTATCTGCGCCCCTATGAACAGCACATACTCATAAATTCCTTATACGTATTTGTACTTTCTGTGCTTGTGCATATTCTCTTTTCTGTCGTTGCCATGCAGTTTTTCAAAAAATCGCCCGACGGCGCAAAAAGAATGCTGCGCTTTGCCACGATTTTCTCCAACGCAGCCTTTATGGGACTTCCCCTTATTTCTGCGGTGCTCGAAAAGCCCTATCCCGGCGCGACGCTTTATGCATCTATTTACAACATCACCTTTAATCTCTTCCTTTGGTCCCTCGGCGTTTGGATTTGTACTCACAACCGTGACGTGAATAACAACGGCATTGAGGATGACGTTGAGGAGATTAAGCAGAAGGCCTCTCCTCTCAAAGCGCTTTATCACCCTGTGACTATTGCCGCCTTTGTTGGTCTTGTGTTCTTCCTTCTGCCTATCGAGGGCTATGTACCCGATATTATTACCGAGTCCTTTGGCAAGCTCAGTGCACTCGTTGCTCCTCTTTCTATGGTTGTCATCGGTCTGCGCCTTGCGGATATGAGCTTCAAGGGTATGCTGAAGGATAGAGAAATGTACATTTTTCTTGCTCTGCGTCACATAATTCTTCCGCTCGCAGTTGTTGGCATCGTAAAGCTCGTTGGCTTTGTGCTTCCTCTTGAGGATGTGGTGGCGAAGGTTATTGTGATTATGGCGTCCGCGCCTGCGGCGACTTCGGCTACAATGTTTGCCGAGAAATACGATTGCGATGCGAATTATGTTTCGAGACTCGTTACTCTTTCAACCCTTCTTTCTGTCGCAACAATGCCGTTGATGCTACTTTTGATGTAATTATTTGAATTTGAGGATTTTAAATGAATTTTAAGAACTGTATTCCTGAAATTGAGAAAAAAATAGGTTATATATTCAAGGATAAAAGCCTTCTTACCCAGGCATTTACGCGCTCTAGCTTCTGCAACGAGCATAAAACCCGTGGAAAAAGAGGCTACATCTCCAACGAGGTGCTTGAATTCTTTGGCGATAGTGTGCTTTCGACTGCTATAATCAGTATGATGCTTCGCGAGAAAACCGAGAGATATGAACACGGCATCTACACAGAGCTTAATGAGGGCGATTTTTCAAACATTCGCTCCAAACTGTCGGATAAGCGCAACCTCTCTCGCTCGATGGCAACTCTTGGTTTGCAAAAATATCTGCAGATGGGAGAGGGAGATGCGAAGCTTGGCATAGAAAACGAGCCTTCGGTTATGGAGGACCTTTTTGAGAGTATTGTCGGTGCGGTTTATATCGACTGCGGTATGGATATTTTGCGCGTAATAAAGCTTGTTTCGGGTATGCTCGACGTTAGCGTATACTTTTCGAGCGATTCCGCGCCTATTCAGAGCTATAAAAACGCTCTTCAGGAGTGGTGTGCCGACAGAAAGCATCGACTTCCTGCGCCTGTATACAAGACGATATCCGAGTCCGGCCCCGATCATAAGAGAATTTATGAGAGATCTGTATATATCGGGGATAGACTTGTTGCTACCGGAAAGGGTAAAAACCAGAAGATTGCGGATAGCGCGGCAGCAGAGGCGGCACTTGAGATTCTAAAGCATGAAAACGAGAAAAACACATCTGTGAGCACAGAATCCCTGACTGCACTCAAGGCTTTTGCAACAAAAAACAAGCAACCGTCACCTGAATTTCGTGACCTCGGTGAGGCTCCCGACTCTAATATCAACTGCAGAGAGTATATAATTGAGTGTAGGTTTATGGGTATAATCAAGAGTGCGGTTGGAAAGAGTAAACAGGAGGCGAGAGCTCTCGCAGCGAAGGAGGTTTTACTCGTTTTAGATCCTCCAAAAGAGCCTAAAAATCGCAAGCCTAATACAAGAAATCATAAAAGCAAAAGCGACGCACAAAAAAACACGCCTAAAAATGCAAAGAAAACTACAAAGCCTGTGTCGAAAAAAACAAAGAAAGCAACTCAAAAACCAAGCAAAATGTAAATAATGGCGTACAATTTGGAGTAAAACATGAAAAAAACTTATCTTGAAGCAGGTAAAATATGCACCTCGCACGGTGTCAAGGGGCTTCTAAAGGTAGAGCATCTTTGCGACTCGCCAAAGGTTCTTTGCTCTGCGAAAAAGGTTTATCTTAAGGAGCGCGACGGCTCCTTTACCGAGAGAAAAATAACAAGCGCTTCGGTGGCGAGTCAGTTTGTTCTTATGGCTCTCGAGGGTATTGATAACCGCGAAGAGGCTATTGCTTATCGTGGAAGACTTATTTATCTTCATCGCGATGATATTCCCGTAAAGGCCGGTGCGATGCTTATAGCCGATATGATAGGTCTTGCAGTTTATCATGCCGAAAGCGGTGAGTCACTCGGTGAGATTTCGGACATTTCCGATGTTGCAGGCAGAAGGATTTACACGATAAAATATCAGGGCAGAGAGGTTCTTATTCCGGACGTGCCCGAATTTATAAAGGAGATTAGCGAGGAGCGAGGTATGGCTGTTTTGCCTATTCCCGGCCTCTTCGATTCGGCTGATGAAGTTTGACGTAATGACTCTATTCCCGGATATGGTAAGCGGTGTTCTCTCCGAGAGCATTATCGGTAGAGCGCAGAGTGGCGGCCTTATTGAGGTTGAATGTCACAATATCCGTGATTTTTCAAAGGACAAACACAGAAAAACAGACGATACACCTTATGGTGGCGGTATGGGTATGGTTATGACCTGCCAGCCTATTTACGACTGCTATGAAAATATCTTAAAAGATATTCCGGAGGGCAACAAAAAGAGAGTGATTTATATGTCACCGAAGGGAAGAATTTTCTCTCATGACGTTGCGAAAGAGCTCTCGCAATATGACAACCTCATTTTCCTTTGCGGACACTACGAAGGTGTTGATCAGAGAGTGCTCGACGAGATTGTTGACGAGGAGATTTCTATCGGTGATTACGTTGTTACCGGTGGTGAAATTCCCGCTTGTATAGTTATCGATGCTGTATCAAGACTCCTTGACGGCGTTCTCTCCTCAAGCGAATGCTACGAGGGCGAATCGGTTGCGTCAGGAATACTTGAATATCCGCAATACACAAAGCCCAGAGAATTTCGCGGCAGAGAGGTGCCCGAGATACTTCTGTCGGGTGATCACGCAAAAATTGATCGCTGGCGACTTGAGGAGGCTGTAAAAATAACAAGAGAGCGCCGTCCCGATATGCTGGCGCTCCATCCCGAAATCGAGGAGTCATTGCTCCCAAAAAAGAAAAAGAAGGGAAATAAATAATGAAAAAGCTTTCGACCTTCAAGCTTCTCTTCACTAAAGAGGAAAAGCGAAAGAAGAAGGAAAAAAAGAAAAAAAGAAGCTTCTTCTCCCGTGAGATCAGCGGATCTATGACCAAGAGAAATAAAGGGCTTTTATCAAAATCAATATTCAAAATCGGAAGATACATATCCGCCTTTCTCTCGCATCTAACCGCGAGATCCTACGGAACGGTGCTGTTTAGTTTTGGAATTATCAGCACGTTGATGTATTTCCTCAACCTCAGCTTTTCAGACGGTATGCTTACCCCTATTGTGGGAATTGTGATTTGTGTTTTTGCAATGCCATTCCTGATTTTCGACAAGCCGCTGCCCCTGGTTTTGCAGAAATTTTCACTCACAGACTATATCTTCTATGAATTCTTCTGTATGAAGAGACATAGTGACATTAACGGTGAGAAAAGACTTCCATTTCTTGCAGCGGTTTTACTCGGATTTTTGCCCGCGATTCTCAGTGCCTTCTTCCCTCTCTGGCAGGTGGCATTCGCAATTCTGATAATGGTTGTGGTTTGCATCGGCATGGAATCTCCCGAGTCGGTATTTCTTATCTCGCTTATCGGACTTCCTTATTTTGCATTTTTTGCAAATTTGGATATTATTCTCATTGCAGCGGTTGCTCTCGCCGCGGTATCCTTTATTCGTAAGGTGATTTACGGCAAGAGAGTTTTGTTTATCGAGCAATACGATGTGTTTATACTTCTTATGATGATTTTTGTACTCATAAGCGGTATCTTCCTTAAAGGTTCCGAGTCCTTTTCCGACTCGATTAAGATGATTGTTCTCGCACTTGGATATATGCTGGCGAGCAATATTATCACTAACAGACGTCTTGCTGAGAGAGTTATAAATTGCGTTGTAATTTCAGGCTGCATCGCGGCTATTATCTCGATAGTTAATCTTATCTACGTTCTCGCGGTTACACAGCATGAGGTTGATTTTTCCAGCTTCGCATATCTGTTTGCGAGAGCCGACGGAATGGCTGTGTTCCTTATGATATCGACACTCTTCTCACTGGGTATGATGAGGCAGTACCGCAGCACTAACGGTGCGATTTATCTTATTCCTGCGACACTTTCCTTTATCGCCTTGGTTATCTCGGGTGAATTTTTCGCCGTGTTCGTGCTCTTTGTGGCTTCCTTTGCCTACATTGTTCTTAAGTCCAATAGATTTACCCTGATATTCCTCCCTGCGCTCATTTTCGCACCTCTTCTCATTCTCTTTATTCCAAACGATCTTCTCAATCTTATCTTCCGTTACAGCCCATCGATCGTTTCTGCGGAAAAGCTCTTGGAACTTTGGCAAAACAGCCTCACCGTGTTTATTAACAACATTTTCTTCGGTGTGGGAATGGGAAGCGAGAGCTTTGCGGAGGAGATGACAAAGCTTGGTATGACCGGATTTCCAGACTCCTCGAATCTCTTTATAGAGCTCGGTCTTGAGGCGGGAGTATTTGCTCTTATTGCGCTGTTCTGTCTGCTTCTTACACGTATCAGACACAGATCCGTTCAGCACCTTTACGTTAGAAATTCGCAGATTAAAACGCTAGTCGGCGTGAGCGGAACCTGTATATTCTGTATACTCAGCTTCGGTATGGTGAATTACATTTGGTCCAGTGCTGCGGCATACTATCTCTTCTGGTGCGTATTCGGTATTGGAAGCGGTCTGCTTCGCTTCTCTAAAAAGGACTATGACGACAAGGTTCTTTATTATGAGGAAGCCAGCGCGCAGGACTCCTCTGTTATTGATATTGAGATAAGATAAATCCAGTATTTTGCGTTAAAATATGTAAAAAACAGATAAAAGAGACCTTAATATTTGAAAAAGGTATTGATTTTTGTTGTTTTTTTTGATATACTCTATGTTGCAAACAAAAAGTAAAGAAATCTAAGGAGAAAAAAGATGATTTCCCGTGGTGTAACGATTAGCAACAGCGTGGGACTTCACGCAAGACCTGCAACCTTCTTTGTTCAGAGAGCGAATTCCTTTAAGAGTTCTATCTGGGTAGAGAAAGAAGATTGCCGCGTTAATGCAAAGAGTCTTCTCGGTGTGCTGTCTCTCGGCATTTCCAAAGGAACTGTTATCACATTGATTGCTGATGGCGTTGATGAAAATGCTGCAATAGATGGACTTGCGGAGCTTATTAACAGCGAGTTCGGCGAAAAGTAATAGAGTTACCTTGGCGGTTTTTCGCCTAGTAGCTCCCAAAGGGTAACGACACTCCATTAACCGACGGTTTTTGGTTATCGTTGCCCTTTTGCTTTTAATATTGAAACGGAGGTGCGAAAATGTCTCGGATAATGCGTCTTCGGGATAAGGCAAACTCGCTGCCCTCTGTTCCGGGTGTTTATATAATGAAGGACGCCGGTGGCAACGTTATTTACGTCGGAAAGTCCAAAAAATTGAAAAATCGAGTTACAACCTACTTCACAGGTAATAATCACACTCTGAAAACGGCGAGAATGGTGTCGCTGGTTGAGGATTTTGACTATATCGTCTGCAAGACAGAGATTGAGGCGTTGACGCTTGAGAACGTGCTGATAAAAAAGCATATGCCCAAGTATAATATCCGCCTTAAGGACTCGAAATCATATCCCTATATTAAGGTGACAGCAGAGGAGTATCCGAAGCTTTTTGTCACCCGCGATAGAAAAAGCGACAAGTCTCGCTATTTTGGACCATATCAGAGCTCGTCCTCTGCATACTCGGCTCTCGAGGCGGTGATAAAGGTCTTTGCTTTGCCCACTTGTAAGCGTTCTTTCCCAAAGGATATCGGTCGCGAGCGTCCCTGTATTTATAAAGATATGGGCAGATGCCTTGCTCCTTGCGCGGGAAATGTGAGTGCAGATGATTTTCGCGAGAGAATTCGCGCGGCAGAGCGTGTGCTTGATGGTAATGTCAAGGAGGTAAAGGAGCAGCTGAGTGTTGAGATGGAGCAGGCTGCCGATATGCTTGAATTTGAGCGTGCTGCGGCTATACGCGATCAGCTTTCGGCTCTTGATAGGCTTTCGGAAAAGCAAAAGGTTGTTGCTGATGCGAAGGTTAATCGCGACGTTTTTGCTCTCTGTTTTACCGAGGGCGTTGGCGTTATGTCGATACTCTCTATTCGCGACGGTGCGTTGGTCAACAAAAACGTATTTTTGCTTTCCGCCGCAGATCCTGTTGGTGCCGAGGAGGCGACGTCGCTTATTGCTTCCCATTATGAGGATGGCGCCAGCATACCGAGAGAGGTTATGCTGGCATTTGATGCCTCCGAGGAGGATGTTCAGCTTCTTTCGGAATATCTTACACTTATCGCAGGGAGAAAAATTGTGGTTAAAATTCCCGAGCGCGGTGACGGTCGTGCACTTGTGGAGCTTGCCATGGAAAATGCGAGAGAATCTGCAAGGCAGTACCGTCTTGAGGGCGAGAGGGAGGATAAGAATATAAAAAGACTCACCGCTCTTTTGGGTCTTCACGAAACACCAAAGCGTATCGAGGCATACGATATATCGAATATCGGTAATGAAAATATTGTCGCATCTATGGTTGTTTGGACGGAAGGAAAACTCAAAAAGAGCGATTACAGGCTGTTTTCTATAAAAAGTACTAACGGTGCGAATGATTACGGATCTATGCGTGAGGCATTGACTCGTCGACTTTCGCATATTGGTGACGGAACCACATCTCTTGGAGATATTCCGGATCTGATTTTTGTTGATGGTGGCGATACTCATGTTGGCGTGGCAAAGGGTGTTCTTTCGGACCTGTCGCTAGAGATTCCTGTCTTTGGTATGGTGAAGGATGATTACCATAAAACACGCGCTCTGACCGATGGTGAAAATGAGATTTCTATCGCGAAAGAGTTTGATATGTACGCATTTGTTTACAATTTACAGGAAGAAGCGCATAGATTTGCAGTAAAATCCTCACAGAGAGGCAAAATAAAAACAATGACACATTCCTCGCTTGAGAAAATCGAGGGTATTGGACCTGCAAAAGCGAAAATTCTACTCTCTGCTATGCCGCTTGCCAGGATTCGTGAGGCGACGGTGGAGGAAATTTCTGCAATTAAGGGTATCAGCAAGAAGGATGCTGAAAAAATTGTGACCTATTTTAAGAAAAAAAGAGGTAAAAAGAAATGATGAGAATAATTACGGGTAGTGCGAAGGGGAAGAAGCTTCTCAGCCTTGAGGGTGATGCCACCAGACCTACCTCCGAAAGAATAAAAGAGGCTGTTTTTTCCTCAATTCAGTTTGACGTAGAAGGCAGACGTGTGCTTGATCTTTTTGCAGGGTCGGGACAGATGGGGCTCGAGGCTCTCTCTCGTGGAGCGCAAAAGGCAACATTTATAGATCTCTCTCGTGAGGCGATGGAGATTGTGAAACAGAATTGCAGAAACACAGGATTTTTTGACGTCAGCCATTTTCTTGTGAGCGATTGGCGTAACTACATCAGAAAGGCATCGGGTAGGGAACAGTTTGATCTTGTTTTTGTGGACCCGCCTTATGCGATGGAGTGCTGTGCTGATGCTGCAGCGTATCTCGCAAAAACCGAGCTTATCATTCCCGGTGCTATCGTTGTGCTTGAGTCGGGCGAGGAAGAAATTTCCATGGACGATCCCCGACTTTCGGGTTACAGAGTGATAAAATCCACTCATTACGGCAAGAAAACCTTCGTGAATATTCTCTTCTACGAGGGCAAGGGGGCAGAGGAATGAGCGTAATTCTTCCCGGTAGTTATGACCCGGTTACGAAGGGTCATCTTGACATAATTCGCCGCGCCGCCGAGCGGTATGACGAGGTTTACGTTGTTGTTTTCACAAATCCGAAGAAAAACTATATGTTCTCTGTTGAGGATAGAGTGAGAATGCTTATGATAGCAACCGACGACCTCGACAACGTGCTTGTCAGCTATTCCAACGGACTTGTTATTGATTACATGACCGACCACGAGATAAGCAAAATTATCAAGGGATACCGCAACGAGGCGGATCTTGAATGGGAAAGGGAGCAGGCGGATTGGAACTTCGAGCATGGCAGATATGAAACCGAACTTTGGAAATGCTCTGATGATTTGGAAAACGTAAGCTCCACTGCCGCCAGAGAGGCAATCAAAAGTGGCAAACCGCTTGATATGCTGCCCGAGAAGGTTGCGGAGTATATACAAAGTAAGAAAAACACATAATAAATCAGGCTGTCCGAAAACAGGATTTGGACAGCCTAAAAAAACTTTATAAAAACACTTGACTTTTAGAAATCGTTATGATATAATAGCAAAGCGAGGTTTGACATTGAGTCAGAATGGCGGATTAGCTCAGTTGGCTAGAGCGTCCGGTTCATACCCGGCAGGTCGTTGGTTCAAATCCGACATCCGCTACCATACCTCGGCCCGTTGGTCAAGCGGTTAAGACACGGCCCTTTCACGGCTGTAACATGGGTTCGA
>JAZONX010000011.1:0-43352 GCA_045654725.1 Eubacteriales bacterium | reverse complement strand
TGCGAGAATACCTGCACACATTGACGGAAGTACTCCGAGCAATATTTGCAAATAAGAGTTAATTGGCATTAATTTTCACCCCACTGAATGATATTTGCTGCCCAGGTATAACCGATACCTGCTGCAATCATACATACAGTGTCGCCATCCTTAACCTTGCCCTCTTTAAGTGCAAGTTCAAGAGAAAGAATCTGGTCGATCTGACCGATATGACCGTAGTCCTCAAGGTAAATGGACTGATCCTCGCGAAGTCCGAGGTCTGCAAGCATTGCCTTATGACCGCTTCTCTTGATGTGAAGAATGCTAAGATAGTCAATATCCTCACGAGTCTTACCGGATTTACGGAGAGCCTCGTCGATGCAATGATACCAGTTGGGCATAGAAACGGTGTTAAGAAGACCCTTCATCTTGGGAGAATCCATAAGACGAAGCATGCCGAACTCCTTATAGTTTTCGGGAGTTACAGGCTCGTTGATACCACCAACCTTAGATCCGCAGGTATGTACAACAGAGCCGTCGGACATAAGATGTGTGCCGAGAAGAAGGTTCTTGCCGTAATTCTTTTTAAGAAGAACCGCGCCGCCGCCTGCACCGAGGTTGAACATAAAGGATACGCCGCTGTCGGTGTAGTCGATGAAGTCGCAATTGCGGTAGCCACCGCATACGAGAACGGTATTCACCTCATCATCTGCAATAAGGATATCCTTTGCAAGCTTCATTGCGGAAACGCAAGTGCAGCACCTGTTCTGAACGTCGGTGCCCCAAGCGTTCTTCGCGCCGATTCTGTCCTGAACGTAGCAAGCAGAGGTTGTGAGAGGATATTCCTTCCACTCCTCGGTGATGCAGAGGATAACGTCGATCTCAAGAGGATCAACACCACAGTTTTCAAGGCACTTGAGAGCAGCGAGAGCACCCATCTCCTGCGTTCCGTCGCAGGGATCTGCAGAGGGAATGAACTTCTGATTGATACCAAGCTTTGCTCTTACCGCATCCTCACTCCAAACGCCGCCTGTTGCATCGGAGATCTCTTTTGCGGTCATAATATTTTTAGGAAGGTATGTTCCAATACCGACAATTCCTACGTTTGTCATTGTTTTTTCCTTTCAAATAGCTTTTTAGAAAATATTAAAGTCTCATTCCGCCGTTTACGGAAAGAACGTGACCTGTTACATAAGAGGAGTCATCAGATGCAAGGAAGAGAGCCGCCTTTGCGATCTCCTCGGGCTGACCAAGTCTGCCGAGCATTGTAAGGCCTGCGAACTTCTTAAGAAGATCCTCGGGAACGGTCTTCATCATATCCGTCATGATGTAGCCGGGAGCGATAGCGTTTACTCTTACAGGAACGCCCTTTCTTGCGAACTCCTTAGCCCAGGTCTTGGTAAGACCGATAACGCCCGCCTTAGATGCAGCGTAGTTAGCCTGACCGATGTTGCCGTATTCGCCTACAACGGAGGAAATGTTAATGATGCTTCCGCCGCCGATCTCTTCCATGTAAGGACCGATGTGACGGGTGAGATTGAATACGCCCTTGAGGTTGATGTCGATAACGAGATCCCACATATCGTCGGTCATCTTTCTTGTCATAGCGTCGCGAGTGATACCTGCGTTGTTAACAAGAATATCAATTCTACCGTACTTTTCCTTCGCATACTCGAAGAGAGCCTTGCAAGCCTCACCGTCGGTAACGTTGAGCTGATAGAATTCTACGCCCTCACACTCATAGGTAAGGGGTGCCATATCTACTGCGATAACCTTTGCGCCTTCTCTTGCGAAAGTCTGTGCCATTTCACCACCGAGGCCCTTTGCGCCGCCGGTTACGATTGCTACTTTATCCTGTAATCTCATTTTCATTTACCTCACTTAATTAAATATTTTTGATGATAACTGCGGTACCCATACCGCCACCGATACAAAGGGATGCGAGACCATAGGTCTTACCACTTCTCTTAAGCTCGTGTGCGAGGGTTACAAGAATTCTATTGCCGGATGCGCCAACGGGATGTCCGAGAGCAATTGCACCGCCATTTACGTTGCAGCGAGCAAGGATGTCCTCACGGCTCTCACCGTGCTCCTCGGAGAGAAGCTTAACAACACCGAGAGACTGTGCCGCAAATGCCTCGTTAAGCTCAAGTAGCTCGATCTCCTGAAGCTTCATTCCTGCATTTTTAAGAGCAGCTCTTACTGCGGGAACAGGGCCAAGACCCATTACGTCGGGCTCTACACCGCCCTGACCGATACCAACAACCTCTGCCATAGGCTTAAGGTTATACTTTTCAACAGCTGCCTCGGATGCGAGAATAACGAAGGATGCGCCATCGTTAATACCGGATGCGTTACCTGCTGTAACCGAGCCATCAGGCTTGAATGCGGGACGAAGTGTGCCAAGCTTTTCAAGAGTTGTGGTGCGATTAATGTACTCGTCAGCCTCAAAAACAACCTCTTTTCTGCCCTGCTTAACGGTAAGGGGAACGATCTCGTCCTTGAACTTACCTGCGTCCTGAGCCGCGATAGCTTTTGCCTGAGAATTGATAGCGAAAGCATCCTGCTCCTCACGGGTAATGCCATATCTTTCAACAATGTTTTCCGCAGTGATACCCATGTGAAGACCGCTGTATGCATCGGTAAGAGAGTCGTAAATCATGTGGTCGATAATCTTCATATCGCCCATCTTTGCGCCCCAACGAGTCTTGCCGGGAACGAGATAGGGTGCGCCGCTCATTACCTCTGTACCACCACAAGCTACAAGATCAGCCTGACCCGCCTTGATGGATACAACTCCGTTCATAACAGCCTTCATACCACTTCCGCAAACCATGTTAAGGGAGTATGCGGGGATTTCAACGGGAACGCCTGCTCCGATAGCCACCTGTCTGCCTGGTCCCTGCTTTCCGCCTGCGGGAAGAACGTTTCCTACAATAACCTCGTCGAGCCATGAAGGATCAACCTTTGCCTCATCGAGAGCCGAACGAAGGACCTGCGCACCGAGGTGCGCGGGAGAAATTTCCTTGAGAGTGCCAAGCATAGAACCAATAGCACTTCTCTTTGCGCTAACTAAATAAACTTTGCTCATTGGTTTTTTCTCCTTTGTGTTAGAATTATATGATTTTGCTAATTGTTGTTTACAAAATTTTGTTAAGATTCTTCATAACAGCCGCCGCGTCTGCAACGATACCGAGATTTGCAACCTTGAAGATAGGTGCATTCTTATCGGTATTTACTGCTACGATAAATTCAGACTCCTCCATACCAGCAAGGTGCTGGATAGCGCCGCTGATACCGAATGCGAGATATGCCTCAGGGCGAACGGTCTTACCTGTCTGACCAACCTGACAAGCGTGCTCCATAACACCGGCATCAACAAGTGCTCTGGAGGATGCAACAGAACCACCAACCTTAACGGCAAACTCTCTTGCAGGAGCAACATCCTTAACACCTCTACCGCAGGAAACGAGAATTTTCGCGTTCTCGATCTGTGCACAGGTAGCGCACTCCTTAACCTCTTCGATAACGGTTACTGCGAACTTGGACTCGTCGAAGGAGATCTCCTCCTCGATAACAACACCCTCGCGGGAGGCGTCGCGGTCAAGCTTCTTCATAACGCCGGGACGAACTGTGGACATCTGAGGACGATGATCGGGACAAATGATGGTTGCGAAGAGGTTTCCGCCGAATGCAGGACGGGTCATAAAGAGGTTGCCCTCCTCGTCCATCTCAAGCTTTGTACAGTCTGCTGTAAGACCGGTCTTAAGTCTTGCGGAAAGTCTGGGCGCGAGATCACGTCCGATACTTGTTGCGCCAAAAAGAATAACAGAAGGTGTGTATTCCTTTGCGATCTGTGTAATTGCCTGTGCATAAGGCTCGGTCACGAATGTAGCGAGTCTTTCATCATCAACAACGTGAACCTCGTCTGCGCCGTAAGCGATAAGCTCCTTTGCCTGAGCCTTTATGTTAGAACCAAGGAGGATTGCGCCAACCTTTTCGCCGGTTTTCTCTGCCAGCTCACGAGCTACGCCAAGGAGCTCAAGCGCTACGCTCTGAAGCTCGCCGTCACGCTGCTCGCAGAATACCCAAATATTCTTAGCCATTTTCTCTACCTCCTTATATCAAATGACGGGACTTGAGAGCCTCGGCGATAGTCTTTGCCGCGGTCTCGGGATCAAGCTCGAGTGTCTCGATAGTCTTGTCAAACTGCTTTGTTGCGGTGGACTTTACCTTTGTGGGAGAGCCCTTAAGACCGATAGTCGCAGGATCAACCTCAATGTCTGCAAAGGTAATGATGCCAATTTCCTTCTCATCCTGGCTCACGATGTCCCAAACATTCATATATCTGGGCTTATCAAGAGTGGAGAGAATGGTGATAAGACACTGACCCTTAACCTCAAGTGTCTGGTATCTGTCCTCAAACTGACGCTTTACGATAAGCGCGCCACGCTCTGCATCGTAATCAATAGCAGCGGCGTAGGTAATCTGAGGAATGTCGAGATGCTCGGATATCTGGGGGCCAACCTGTGCGGTGTCACCGTCGATAGCCTGACGACCGCAGAACACTACGTCTGCGCCGAGCTTTTTGATAGCAGCCGCAAGAATTGTGGATGTAGCGAGTGTGTCACTACCTGCAAATGCTCTGTCGGTGAGGAGGAATGCCTCATCAGCACCCATAGCAAGAGCCTCGCGGAGAGCCTTCTCTGCTTGAGTGGGACCCATTGTGATTACGGTAACGGTTGCACCGTGCTTTTCCTTAAGCTGGAGAGCTGCCTCAATAGCTGTCTTATCATCAGGGTTAATAATGCTGGGAACACCATCACGCTTAAGGGTGTTAGTGATGGGATCAATCTTAATTTCGGTGGTGTTAGGCACCTGCTTAATACAAACTATAATTTTCACTTCTCTATACCTCACTTCCTAAGGAGAGCGCCCGAGATAACCATTCTCTGAACCTCGCTGGTTCCCTCGTAGATCTCGGTGATCTTCGCATCTCTCATCATTCTCTCTACGGGATACTCACGGGTATAACCGTAACCGCCGTGAAGCTGAACGCACTTTGTAGTAACCTCCATAGCGGTCTCTGCTGCAAAGAGCTTTGCCTGTGCCGCATTTACAGAGAGTGTGGGAAGCTTATTCTGCTTTGCATCTGTTGCGATCTTAACGAGAGCCTTTGCCGCAGCAACCTTGGTAGCAAGGTCAGCGAGAACAAACTGTGTGTTCTGGAACTGCGAGATCGCTCTGTTGAACTGCTTTCTGGACTTAACGTATGCAACGGTTGCGTCAAGAGCGCCCTCCGCGATACCGAGAGCCTGTGCAGCGATGCCGATACGGCCACCGTCAAGAGTCTTCATCGCGATCTTGAAGCCGTCACCGCGCTTACCAAGAAGGTTCTCCTTGGGAACTCTAACGTTCTCGAAGATAAGCTCGCAGGTAGAAGAACCGCGGATACCCATCTTCTTTTCCTTCTTACCTACCGAGAAGCCCTCAAAGTCGGACTCAACGATAAACGCAGACATCTCGGGACCCTTGGGACCCTTGCCTGTGATAGCGATAATTATGTAGGTAGATGCATAGCCTGCATTGGTGATGAAGATCTTGCTGCCGTTAAGAAGATAGCAATCATCAAGCTCAACCGCTGTGGTCTGCTGATTCGCAGCATCTGTACCTGCGTTAGGCTCGGTAAGACCAAATGCACCAATCTTTCTACCGCTTGCCAGGTCGGGAAGATACTTCTTTCTCTGATCCTCGTTACCGTATTCAAGAATGGGAGCAACACAAAGAGACATGTGCGCGGAAAGAATAACACCCGTAGTTCCACAAGCCTTGGAAAGCTCCTCAACCGCGGAGATATACATAGGATAATTTCCACCTGCTCCACCGTATTCCTTGGGCACGATAATACCCATAAGACCGAGTTTCGCCATCTTCGCTACGGTTTCCGCAGGAAAACGCTCAAGCTCGTCAACCTCCTGAGCGAGGGGCTTAACCTCATTCTCAGCGAAGTCCTTGATCATCTGTTCAAAAAGAACTGACTTGAATTCTGCCATGTTTATTTCTCCTTTGCCTTTAGGCAATTTTAATGATTAGCCGTTGAATTTAACTGTCGCAACACCGGTGATAACAGCCTTGCCGTCCTGGTTATAGCAGGTTGTGTTGAGCTTAACAATGTGCTTATCCTCGCGAATCTCGGCAATCTCAACCTCTGCGGTAATGTGATCACCAAGGAACACAGGAGCTGTAAATTTGAGTTCCTGACCGAGGTAGATTGTTCCGGGACCGGGAAGCTTATTTGCAAGAACCGCTGAAATAAGGCCGGATGTAAGAATACCGTGAACTATTCTCTTGCCGAAGATGGTTGTCTTGGCATATTCCTCATCAAGGTGAATAGGGTTTGTGTCAAGGCTTACCTCTGCGAAAGCTCTGAGGTCTGCATCTGTGAAGGTCTTTTCTACGGACGCCTTCTGTCCTACGTAAAGTTCGCTGAATTTCATTTTTTGTTCCTCCATTTTAATGAAATATGAATATTGTTCATATTTTTTATATTTATATTATATCATTATGTAATGCATTTGTCAATATGTAATATGTAAATCTTTTAAAAACGAAAAATTTTGTTTATTTTACCCAAGAAAATGAGCAAAAAGACTTGAAAATGGTTATAAAAAATGTTATAATAAGGAGTAATTTTGCAGTTTTTGAGGTAATTATGACAAATCAAATGATAGATATTCAAGGAATCAATATTCCTAAAACAAAGCTCGGACAGACGAAGATGGAAAAGCTATTAGTAGCATCCGAGGAGCTTTTCGCCAAAAACGGCTTCTATGGTACATCGATTTCCGACATCTGCAAGAAAGCGGGCACCGCGGTGGGCACCTTCTACATCTATTTCGAGACTAAAACCGACGTCTACAAGTACCTGATGGAGACCTACAAAAAGGAGATCAAGGATCGTCTTGCGAAAAGTATCGAAAACTGCGCAACCCGTTTTGAAAAGGAGCGCGAGGGTATTAAATGCTTCATTAAATACGCAGTTACTGCTCCAAACGTATACAATATCATTTGGGGAAGCCTTTCTATCGACAGACAGATGTTTGTTGATTACTACGAATCCTTTGCCGCGAGCTATTCGAAGGGTCTCGAACACGATAGCAAAGAGGTCGCCCTTGCCGACACAGAATCAATCGCATATATGCTCATGGGAATTTCCAACTTCCTCGGCTTAAAGGCAATGTTTACAGATATGACAGATGATGAAATTGACCGCATGGTTGACGACACCGTAATGCCTGCAATGAGAGGCGGAATACTTAAATAATTATCACAATTTTTCAATAGCAAAAAACGCAGCACAAGCATAAAATCAACTAAAAATAGCGCAGATTGTAATGCTTGCTTTACATTTTTGAGGGTTTTGCGAAAATTTACGTTATTTACAAGCAATAAAATCCAGCAAACTTTTTTGTTTTTTAGAGAGAACATTTCACAAAAAGCATGCAACATACACATCGCTACAATTTATTTCAACCGCAACTCAAATACTTATATATTATTAATGAAGGAATTTCTAAATGGAATCGTTAGTTTTTGCATTTGAAAGGGTAGCACCGCTGATCATCATGGTAGCGATAGGCTATTTTCTAAAAAAAATCGGACTTATGAGTGGCGATTTTGCCAAGGCTGCAAACAAGCTCGTCTTTCGCGTATTTCTCCCTATCAAGCTGTTCCTTAATATATATGGAATAACCAGTCTTTCCACAGTTAATTTTGGGTACATTCTCTACGCGCTCGTTGCTTTAATATGTTTATTTGGACTCGCCGTTCCCACCGTTATACTCCTGACCGACAAAAAGAAATGTCGCGGCGCCCTTTTACAAGGCATCTTCCGTTCGAATTACGCGCTGATCGGTATTCCTCTTGCATCCGAGCTCTTTGGAATCGAAGGCGCGGCCGCCGCAACACTTCTTTCCGCTATTATCGTTCCCTCTTTCAACATTTTGGCAGTTATCGGTCTATCTGTCTTCAATAACGACGGCGAGGGAGCGAATATCAAAAAGGTTTTGCTGGGTATAGCGAAAAATCCTCTTATTCTCGGTATCCTGACCGGTCTTTGTGCTCTTGGAATTCGCGCAATTCTTACTAATTTCGACATTTCCTTCCGACTCAGCGAACTCACCTACCTCTATAAGCCGATGAACGACCTTGGAAACGTGGCAACCCCCCTTGCCCTGCTTGTTCTCGGCGCACAGTTTGAATTTTCGGCAATTCCATCTCTCAAGCGAGAGATCATCTCGGGAGTGGTTTTGCGTAGCGTGATCGTTCCCATTCTCGGAATCGGTATTGCCTATCTTCTCTTCCGAAAAAATTTCGGCGGCGCACAGTTTGCCTCTCTTGTTGCTGTATTTTGCACACCCGTTGCTGTTTCAAGCGTTCCGATGGCACAGGAAATGGGGGCTGACGTGGAATTGGCAGGGCAGTTGGTCGTGTTCACTACCATCACCTCGGCTTTTACAATTTTCGTGGCTTCCTTCCTTTTAAAACTGGCAAGTGTTTTCTAAATATTCAACGGCTTGATCGTACTTGGTCGGGCCGTTTCTTATTTTAACGAAAAAATAACCGAGGGCTTTTTTTCTTTAGTCACTATGCACAAAACAAGTCATGCTTTTTTTACACCAAAGCACACTTTTGTTTAAAGATATCAAAATAATTAAGGTTTGTTTATTTCTTGGTCAAAAAAATTAAGGCGTGCTTTTTGAGGGTGATGTAAAATAAAAAAACTATTATACATTTATAGTATAAAGGACACTTTTGCTTAGAAGGAAAAGAAATGAGCCATATCACATTCAAGCAATATCGAAATATTGACCTTTCAATTTTCGCAGTCCTACTTGTTGTATCCGAGGCGATTACGGCAGTCGCCACAAAAAATTGGTTTTCAGCACAACCGATAGCAATCTCCACAACCCTCCTGTTCACCTGCATCTGTATGATGCGTTGGAGTGGATTTGCGGCAATACACGCCTGCCTTGGAGGTTTGGTATTCTGCCTTGCTTCGGGAGGAGATCCACAGCAATATCTGATATATGGCTTGGGAAATCTTCTGACGATGCTGTCACTCCTTTGGTTCAAGGCCTTCAAGAAGGAAAAAATCAGAGAAGACGCCCTAAAGCTTGTGCTTTTTGTTCTCAGCTCCTATCTGCTGATGCAGACCGGCAGATGGCTGATCTCCATGATTTTCGGCGGACATCCCAGACTGATTCTTGTTTTCCTTGGAACAGACGTTATCTCACTGCTCTTCACGATCATCGTGATATTCATCCTTCGCAAAACCGAGGGTATGATCGAGGATCAAAAAGCCTTTCTCTTCCGTCAACAGCGCGAGCGAGAGGATGAAATTGCCGAACAGTATAACGGATACGGCACCGAGGACTGAAAAAATGATTAAGTATATTAACAACGGAGGAATTCGTTTATGAAAAAATTAGCAGCTGACTACCTCGTTTTAGACGAGGCAACAGGCAAATACCACGAGGATCCCGAACAAAAGGTTAGGGACGACGTTGAAAAGCATTATTGGCTGAACGTAGGAAGAACCATTCTCAAGGACTGGCGACTCTACTTAATGCTGATCCCTATGCTTCTCGTGTTCCTGTTCTGGAGATACTTCCCCATGTACGAGCTTCTCGGCGCGTTCAAGGTAAACGACAGAACTCTCGACGTTTCTGACCAGCTTTATGCAGGCTTCGCACACTTCAAGAAGCTCTTCGAGGGCTCAACAACCGAGTCCATCGAATTCTGGAGAGCCTTTAGAAACACCTTTGTAATATCCTTCTACGGTCTTTGCTTTGGTTTCCCGATGCCTATCATCATCGCGCTCTTCTTCAACGAGATCAAGTCCAATATAGCGAGAAGTATTTACCAGGTTGCTACATATCTCCCCAAGTTCATGTCCACCGTTGTTATGACATCGCTTATTACAATGTTGGTAAGAAAGGCTTCTCCCATCGCGGGAATGGAAATGGGCGTTATCTCGCAGATGCTTGTGTCGATCGGAGCCATTACTCCTGAGGTCGGTAACGCAGGTCTTCTGTTCCAGCCCCAGTTCTTCCGTGCTATCTACCAGATAAGTGGTATTTGGGAAACGGCAGGCTACGACTCTATCGTATTCTTCGCAGCAATCATCGCTATCTCTCCCACAAGCTACGAGGCAGCACAAATCGACGGTGCGGGAAAGATGGCGCAGATGAGATACGTAGTTCTCCCCTCCATCCTCTCCACAATCGTAATCATGCTTATTACACGTATCGGTTCGCTTCTTAACGTTGGATACGAGAAGGTTCTTCTTCTTTACCAGCCCGAGACCTACGTTACCGCGGAGGTTGTTTCTGCTTTCGCAAACAGAATCGGTCTTGAGGGTGCATCGGTAAGTATCGCATCGGCAGCAGAAATGCTTAACAACATAGTTGGTATGCTTCTCGTTATCGGAGCTAACACCATAGCGCGTAAGGCATCCGACGTTTCACTCTACTAATAAGAAAGGTTTGGAATCGAAGTATGAAAAGAAAATTAGAAATATCCGAACTTATCTTTAAGATTCTAGCTTATTTGTTCCTTACGGTATTCGCAATCTGCTGCGTTTACCCCTTCCTCTACGCTATCTCGGCTGCGATCAGCGGACGCGAAGCTGTTGAGTACGGTCAGGTAGTTCTCTTCCCCAAGGACATTCAGTTCGAGGCGTTTGAAATTATGTTTAACAACAATATGTTCTGGAACTCTTATTCAAACACTCTATTCATCACCTTCTACGGTACTCTTTGGGCGATGGGTGTTGCGATCCTCGGCGGATACGCACTCTCCAAGAAGAGACTTCTCTTCCGTAAGACCTTCAACTTCTTCCTTGTATTTACTATGTGGTTCTCCGCAGGTATCGTTCCCCAGTATCTTAACTATCTCGACACCAAGGAAGTGTTCAACGCTTTCGGCATTATGGACGACAAGTGGCTCGTAGTTATCGCCATGGGTATGGCGGCAATGAACATCATCCTTCTTCGTAACTCCTTTGAGGGCGTTCCCTCCGAGATCGAGGAAGCCGCTATTGTTGACGGTGCGACAGAAATGCAGGTTCTTACACAGGTTTACATACCTATGAGCAAATCCACCATCGCAACAGTTGCTCTCTTCTTTGCAATCTCCCGTTGGAACGGTTATTTCTGGGCAAGACGAATGGTGTCTAACCCCAACGAGCAGCCTCTGCAGGTGTTTATCCGACTTCAGCTTGAGAAGTTCCAAGACTCCGAACAGATGGTTGGTTGGAACGAGGTTTACGCTGCCGATTCGGCAATCTACGCACTTATTGTTTGTTCCATTATTCCTATTCTCATTATTTACCCCTTCATCCAGAAGTACTTCGCAAAGGGCGTAAATATGGGTGGTGTTAAGGAGTAATATCCTTCCCCACCTTGGCAGGTTTGCCAAAATTAAACTCGGTTAGTATCGCAGAAATGCGGCTAATAATAAAATTTTATTTTCAGGAGGTCCCCCCATGAAAACACGCAGACTCCTCGCGCTTCTTCTTGTTCTTGTGCTTTCTATGAGCCTTGTTCTTACAAGCTGCTTGAAGCCCAACAACAATAATGAAGACAACACCCCCGATACCCCCGATACACCCGACACACCCGACACACCCGATGTGCCCGAAGAGGATCTTACCTTCAAGCTTCCCTATGCTGAAGGCACACTCCTTCGTATGGCTTGCGGTTACAACAATGCAAACACCGCAATCTCCTTCGACGCTGGTACAATCGAAAAGAGTGGTAAGGACGGCGTCCTCACCCTCGCAGACGGCAAGTCCTACAGAGCAGGCAGCCTTAAGCCCACTTGGGTAGAGGTTCAGAACGTTCTCGGTATTACTTTCGAGGATAAGTTCACCGGCGCTGGTTCCGCAGAGAAGGAATTCAACGTTTGGAAGGAAAAGCTTGGTGACGTAGACATGGTTGCAGGTTCTGTAGCAGTTCTCTCCGAGGCTGGTACCGCTGGTAACCTCATAAACCTTGCTGACTATCTCGATGATATGCCTAACTTCAAGAAGTACCTTGATGAGAACCCCATCGTTCGCCTTTCCATCACCAGCGTTGGTCCTGATGGCAAGCTTGGCGCGATCTACTTCTCCCCCTACTTCGACGGTGTTAACGACATCGAGCGTATGCCCCTTATGAGAACCGACTGGGTTGAAAAGCTCCTTAACGGTTCCGGCGACTTCGCTGCAGAGCAGTCTCACAACCTTGGCACAGCTGTTTACACTCCCTACATGCCCACTTCTGGCTCCGTAGAGGTTGACGTAGTTAAGGCTGACGCTTCCGGCACTGAGAAGATTACTAAGAACTATGCTGCATACGGCAACATCATCGATAAGATGAACGCTGCAGGCGCTATCTCCGGTGTTGAGGCTGTTAACATGCTTCGTGACTACATCGACGCTACATACGACGGTTACTACGGCGAGAACAGAGCTGACCTCTTCATCGGTCAGAACGCTGCTTGGGACGCAGACGAGCTTGTTGCTCTTCTTCGTTGCGTAGTTGCTAACCCCTACACTCTCAATGGTACTGACACAGTTCAGGGTCTCTTCTCCAGAGAAGATAACAACAACCAGAGAAGAGTTGATATGTTCCGTTTCGTTGGTACTCTCTTCGGCGTACGTGGTCTTGAGTCCAGACAGGATTACCTCTACGTAGGCGCTGACGGTCTCCTTCACGACGCTCGTCAGGAAGAAGCTACCTACATCGCACTTGAGAGAATGAACGCTCTCGTTCAGGAAGGCCTTATCTCCTCCTCCTTCGTAAAGACCGAGGAAGTAAAGACCGAGACTATGCTTAAGAACGACGCTGGTTTCATGCACTATGACTACAACCAGACCCAGACCGTATACAACCAGACCGCTCTTCAGGACGGCGAGAAGTATATGGCAGTTATCATCCCCGTTGCTCGTTGGAACGACGGTACAGGCGAAATCTTCATGAGATTTACCGAGTCCTGGAGATCCGTTAAGACCGACGGTTGGGCAATCTCCGCAGCAGGCGTTGAGGGCAACACCGACAAGCTCCACGCAGCTCTTGCACTTATCGACTACGCTTACTCCGAAAAGGGTCAGATCCTTATGTCCTACGGTCCTGACGAATTCATCAAGAGAAAGCCCGACGGTTCTTACGTAACCTTCGACTTCAACGGTAAGCAGATGCCCGTTATCGCAGACGCTACCTTCGCTGAGCTTTGGGAAAAGGCAAGCGGTAACTACACTAACTATGCACGTCAGTTCCTCGGTTCTACTCTTTCCTTCGTAAAGAGCCAGGCATTCGAGTATCAGTGCACACACGCAGTTGGTAAGGAAGGCGCAGGTAAGATTTCTTACGCTATCAAGTACGGCATCATCAAGCATCCCGAGCTTGCAGTTACCGAGAATCCTTGGTGGTCCATCGTTCCTACAACTCTTCCCACCACAAAGGCGGAGAACGACATCATCGGCGGTTTCACCGAGCTTGGTTCTAAGGGCGTATTCTCTTCCTCCAAGGGCGGCGTTAACCTCTTCGTTAACATTATCGTTAGCGGTTACACCGGTGAGGGCACAAGCTCCCGTGCAGAGCTTCTTGAGACCATCAAGAACGATTGGAACGGTAATTCCTATCTTGCTCTTAAGCAGAACGCTTACAACAAGATCATCAGATACTACGAGGGTGAATAATTTTAGCCTCTAACTTATAATTTAGTAAGACTTTATTATCAGTAATTTATTAGCAAATATCACAGTGGCAGGGGGAGCTCAGCTCCCCTCGCCACAAACAAAAAAGCCTGTTGCCGGCAACAGGGCAACAAAAAATACTGCCAAACGGCATTACGGAGACAGACCATGTACAAAAATCAAATGACTCTCCAACGTATAACAAGTTATATTCTGCTTTTCGCAGCAGTTCTTGTATTCGTTTACTCTCTCGGCATTATGACCGATTTGTATGACAACCTTTATCTCGTTTCACTTTACGATCCCGTGGAAGATGAAATGTTCTACGTTGAAGGCTCTCAGGTTTATCTTGAGATGCAGGAATTCAACCGTCAGCTTACCACTGCGGGTATAGTTCTTATTCTTTCTGCGGTGTCGCTTTTCGTCTTCAGATCTCACGATAGAAGAAAATATTACATAGCCAACTATATTACCATCGGCGTTAACGCTATCCTTAACATAGGTGTAGCTATATGGATGCGCGCCCAGGTACTTGAATATAAAGCACAGTTCCTTGCAATGGATTTTGATCGTCTTCACTACGTATTGGTAGATCTCCTTCAGCTGAAGGAGGAAATCAACAAATCCTGCTTCTGGTTTGATATTGTCAACGTAGTTGCAGTTGTACTCTTTGTAGCTACAGCCATCAGCATCGGCAACCTCGTGTTCAAAATCCTGCTTATGCGCGACGAGCGCAAGCTTGTTCAGCTGTGATTGGAGGAAAATCATGACTAAAGAAACTACACTCACCAAGGACGTAAAATTGGTAAAAAAGGACAGAATGCGTTTTACAAAAAACTCTCTGTCTGCTACACTTTGTTATATTGCGATCCTCTTTAACGTTTTTTACTTCGTAAACATCTACTCCACCGACGTAGGTAATTACTACTACACCATCAACATCGGTGCATCGGTTGTTTATAACCTGCTCTTCCTCCTCTTCACGTTCCTCTGTTCCGAGAGCGTAAAGAATTACAGCAAGGGCTTCTCTATTTTCCTTATCGTAATCGGTGCATTGCAGCTGGTTCGTATCATAGGAATACCTGTTAAGGCACATAACGCTGTTGTTTCACTCTCCGGCGTTCAGACCGCAGTTATGGATGACAAGCAGTTTGTAACCGTTTGCATCTTCCTCATCGTGTCTTCTGCTTGCTGTATTGCGGGCGGTATTATCGGCTATATCAAGACCATCACTCTTGAGAATTACAAGAAAGAAACAGGCTTAAGCTAAGCCTTCACAAAAGCTATTAAAGTCCAAAGGAAAGGCTAAAGATTATGGCTTCTTTAAGTTTGAAAAATCTGAATAAAATATACGACAATAACGTTCAGGCGGTGTTCGATTTCAATATCGACATCAAGGACGGTGAGTTCATCGTTCTCGTTGGTCCTTCCGGATGCGGTAAGTCCACTACCCTTCGTATGGTTGCGGGTCTTGAGGATATCTCCTCTGGTACTCTCATCATCGACGGCAAGGACGTTACCAGAATGCCCCCCAAGGACAGAGATATCGCCATGGTATTCCAGAACTACGCTCTTTACGGTCACATGACCGTTTACGAGAACATGGCATTCTCTCTCAGCCTCCTTCGCGAGGATCCTAACGTTATTCATGAGAAGGTTATGGCTGCTGCGGAAATTCTCGGCCTCACCGACCAGCTTAACAAAAAGCCCAAGCAGCTCTCAGGTGGTCAGCGTCAGCGTGTTGCCATGGGTCGTGCGATAGTTCGTACTCCTAAGGTATTCCTCTTCGATGAGCCCCTCTCTAACCTTGACGCAAAGCTCCGTGGAGCAACCAGACGTGAGATTCTTCTCCTCCACAAGAGACTCGGCGCTACAATGCTCTACGTTACCCACGACCAGATAGAGGCTCTTACTCTTGCGGACAGAATCGTTTGTATGTCTATGGGTTACGTTCAGCAGATCGGTACTCCCCTAGAGCTTTATGACACTCCCGCAAACGTATTTGTTGCAAGCTTTATCGGTCTTCCTCCCATGAATTTCTTCGGCGCGACCGTAAATGGCAAGGAGCTTCTTCTTAAGGATGGCGCAAAAGTATCACTCACCGACGAAGAGGCAAATACCCTCGCGTCCTATAATGGCAAGGAAATCACTCTTGGTGTCAGACCCGAGAATATCGTTCTTGGCGACGGCGTTAAGATGACTGTAACAAACTGCGAAAACCTTGGCCAGAACACTCTTGTTCATGGAACTATCAACGGCCACAAGGTTACCGCAAAGCTTCGTCAGTGGTGCAATTTCGCATACGGCGAAGAAATCGATCTCACATTCAACCGTAAGCACTTCTTCGATAAAGAAACAACCAACGCTATTAGATAAGGAATCAGAATTATGGAAAAAGTTAAAAATGTATTTTCAAAATTTGGCGCTTGGTTAAAAGAGAAAGTGCGTAAATTCTTCGTTTACCTCAAGAAGAATCCCCAGTCGCTTCCTCTTGTAGCGCTTGTAGTTGCATTCGTACAGTATACTTTAAATCTCTCGGATATTTCGGACTCTACCGCTATCGTTCAGGCAAAAAATATGGGTCTTTCGGCATTCGTTACAATGCTGTTTATGATTCTCTCCTTCGTATGTATGCTCAACGCCTTCCCGAAGCGCCAGAAGAGAAATCTCCTTATGAACATTCTCTTAAGAGTCCTTTACCCCATCATTATCTTCATGGATTGGCACTATCTCGGCTGTATTGAGAGCGCTATCTATCACCCCATTAACCCCATCAAGATTACGTCAAACACAATGTATCTCTATGATGCGTACAACACCGTATCCATCCACATGATCCTTGTTGCTCTTACTCTTGTATTCGTAATCTTCGAGCCTGTATTCGCATATCTCTTTAAGAAAATCAACACCTCTATTGAGATCGATGAAGGAAAGAAGTTCGATTCTATCGATATTTCCGAAGAGGATTAATTCAAAATGTCTAAAAAAAAGCAAAACCCCTCGCACAAAGAACGAACCGAAAGCTATAAGCTTAATGTTGACGCTGTCGACAGGTTAGTCAATGCGAAAAACAAAGAATATCCCAAAACCAAGGGTGATCCCGGCAAGAAGTATCGCTCAAAAGGATTCCTTGATAAGATCCCCTCGTGGGTAAAGGCGCTCTTTATCAAGTTCTGGTTTAACGGAGCTGTCTGCTACTTTATCTTCTGGGGACTGGGAATGATGATACCGGATCTTTTCGATATGGCTGTCGTTATGGCCATAGTTTTAGGTATGGTAAACGATCTTCTTGTAAACAATGCTTTCCATTTCTTCGCACTTACCCCCGGAAGTAACAATAAATGGATGATGTTCCCACAAAGAAAAACTTGGACATTTTTTGTCAATATTCTTTATTCCTTTGTGGTGCTCAGCGTTGTAATCTTCACCTATGGTGCTATCAACACCCTTCTTCTTAAAATCAACAGCGACGGAAGTCTGTACCTCGGCGTTGAGCCAATACTCTTCGGTCTGCTCTATATGGTTGCTGACATACTCTTTGTCGGCATGAAAAATTTTGCTATCATAATTATCAACGATGCTAAGGAAAAAGCCAAATCAAATGATTAACTTACTCTTCGTTTCTTCAACATCGGCTTGCTTTGAATGGCAAAACGATCTTCCTTATTATAAAGAAAAAGAATACACCATAAGCCTTGACGGAAAAGTGGTTTATTCTGGTAATACTAATATTTTCTCGCTCTTTAACCTTAAGGCGGGAACAACATATACCCTTACCTCCCCCGATCTCGAAGGCGAGCTTGTTTTCACCACAAAAACCGAGTCTTGCGTAGTAAACGTTCGTGACTTCGGCGCTAAAGGTGACGGCATAACCGACGATAGTATTGCTATTCAGACTGCAATCAACTGTCTGCCTCGTCATGGAAGGCTCTACTTCCCCGAGGGAACCTATCTCACCGCCCCTATATGTCTTAAGAGTCATATAACTCTTGATATCCCCAAGAATTCGAGAATTCTCGGTAGCGCTGACAAGAAGCGTTATCCTGTAATTCCCGGCAAGATACTTGATATGGAAAGTGGCGAGGAGCTCCATTTCGGCACCTGGGAGGGCAATGCAATTCCGATGCATCAGGCTCTCATTTTTGCAGAGCACGCAGAGGATATCAGTATTGTCGGCGAGGGTGTTGTTGACGGAAACGCCCCTGCAGCTGGCTGGTGGATAGACGTCAAATCCTACGTTGTTGGCAGACCAAGACTTATGTTCTTTAATCGCTGCAGCGACATTCACGTGCACGGAATTCACGCCTGCGACGCAGCATCCTGGCAGATGCATCCCTACTTCTCCAAGAATGTAGACTTCCTTGATATGTTCATTTCTGCACCCAAGGACAGTCCCAATACAGATGCTATTGACCCCGAGGCCTGCGACGTTGTTAACATCATCGGCTGTCGCTTCAGCGTTGGTGACGACTGCATCGCTCTTAAGTCGGGCAAAATCGACATTGGCAAAAAATTCAAAACTCCCGCAAACAAGCACACTATCCGCAACTGTCTTATGCAGTTCGGCCACGGCGCGGTTACGCTCGGCAGCGAAATGGCGGGCGGTGTTACAAATCTCACCGTTAATCGTTGCGTTTTCAGACAGACCGACAGAGGTCTTCGTATCAAGACAAGGCGCGGTCGCGGAAAGGATGCCGTAATTGACGGAGTTGTATTCGAAAACATCAAAATGGAGGGTGTTCTCACTCCCATTGTAATAAATATGTGGTACAACTGCTGCGACCCGGACAGAAATTCCGAGTACGTTTGGTCACGAAACCACCTTCCTATCGACGATAGAACACCATATCTCGGCAAATTCACATTTAGAAATATGACCTGCCTTGACTGTGAGGCGGCGGCGTGTTACTGTGACGGTCTTCCCGAGATGCCTATCGGCGAAATTACAGTAGAAAACATCAAATTCACATATTCTGAAAATGCACAGCCCTCCAGACCCGCCATGCGCGAATTTATGGAAGAATTCTGCCGCGTTGGAATGTATTTCGACAACATTAAGAAGCTTACCGTTAGAAACGTATCGGTTGAAGGCGCTGCCACAGACGAGCTTATTGCTGATCACATTGGCGAGCTCATTAAGGAATAAAAAACAAGAAGGGAGCGAAATATGTACGCAAATATTGATAAATATATAGAGCGATTGATAACAGAATCGACTCCCGACCTTCCTATCTGGAACATCGAGAGCATCCGCCAGGGTAAAAAGCCCCATTGGAACTACATAGACGGTTGCATGATTACTTCTCTGCTTGCAATGAGCGAGATTACCGGCGAGGCGAAATATTTCGATTTTGCCGAGAGATTTATCGACTACTACGTTCACGATAACGGAACTATACTCGGTTACGATGTGGCAAACTATAACCTCGACGATTTGAACGAGGGACGAGTGCTCTTTGAACTCTACCGCAAAACGGGTAAGGAAAAGTATCGACTTGCTATCGAGCATCAGAAAACACAGCTCGACGGTCAGCCGAGAACCTGCACAGGAAACTTCTGGCACAAGCTGATTTATCCCAACCAGATTTGGCTTGACGGCATCTATATGGCGCAGGTATTTTCCACAATGTACGCAAAGGAATATGGTGGAAAAGACTACTCCGATATGCTCTCGCAGATAGAAAATGTAAACAAATATATGCAAGATAGCGAGTCAGGACTATATTATCACGGTCTTGACTGCTCCAAAACAATATTCTGGGCGGACAAGGAAAGTGGTCTTTCAAAGAACTTCTGGCTCCGTTCAATCGGCTGGTACACGGTAGCTCTCATTGATATTATCGAGATTATCGACGATATGGATGCGAGAGCGCGACTCATAAAAATCTTCGCAGACCTCATCGATGGAATTACAAAATTCCGCGACGAAAGCGGACTTTACTGGCAGGTTGTTGATCAGCCGGGGAGAGAGGGTAACTACCTCGAAACAAGCGGCTCGAGTATGATCGCCTACGCTCAGCTTAAGGGTGCACGACTCGGTGTTATCGACAAGCATTACGCCCCTCTCGGAAAGGCAACCTTCGACGGAATCTGCGAGAGATATCTCAAAACCAGCAACACAGGTGAGCTTAATCTCGGAGGAATCTGCCTCGTTGCAGGTCTTGGTCCCGAGAATAACACTCGCCGTGACGGATCATACGAATATTACATATCCGAGCCTATCGTTGAGAATGACGCAAAGGGCGTTGCTCCCTTCGTTCTCTGCTACACCGAAATACTCAGAATGAGAGGTCAAGCTCAATGAAGCTGATGATTCGTGCGCACGATCTCGGTGTCAAGGGTGATCTTGCGGTGGCGAAGGCTGTTCGCGAAAAAAATCTTGACGGCGTTCAGCTCGTGGCATACAAATGTACCGAGGACATTAAGTACGAAAAGGGCGCAATAACCCGCGCGCGTGCAGAAGCTCTCGGCAAAGGTATAAAATCGGAGGGCGGTGAAATCCCTCTCATCGGTGCATACTTCAATCCTGTGCATCCAAATGAAGAAAAAATTGCCAAGGGCATCGATGTTTTCCGCGATTATCTCGCGGTTGCCTCGACCATTGGCTGCAGCTATGTTGGATCGGAAACCGGCTCTTATAACGGTGATCCTTGGATCTATCATCCAATGAACCACTCTGACGAGGCTCTTGAGCGAGTAATCTCCACCTTCGCATCTCTTGCCGACTACGCTGCGGAATGTGGCGTAAACATTGCTATGGAGGGTGCGTTTGGTCACGTTTGTCACACTCCCGAAAGGCTCGATTTGGCTATTAAATCTATCGGCAGGGATAACATCCGCATTATTTTTGACCTTTACAATTATCTCGACATATCAAACGTGGACTCGGCTTATGATATTCTTGAGCGTGGTCTTCGTATCTTCGGCAATCGCATTCTTCTCTTCCACGTGAAGGACTTTACGATTGAGGACGGAAGGCTCCGTCAGTGCGGAGTCGGTCGAGGAATTCTTGATTACGACAGAATTATCAACATGATTTATTCAAGCAATCCCGATGCAATTCTGGTACTTGAAGGTACGGTTGGCGAGGATATCGACTACGCCGTATCATATATTCGCGAAAAAATAAACAAAATGACATACTACAGTAAGGAGTCATAACATGGCATATCTTTCACTCAAAGGAATCAACAAAATCTATCCCAACGGATTTCACGCTGTTCATGATTTCAATCTTGAGATTGAGAAGGGCGAGTTTATCTGTCTGGTAGGTCCTTCCGGATGCGGAAAGTCCACCACCCTGCGTATGATTGCAGGTCTTGAGAATATCAGTAACGGTGATTTCCTCATTGACGGTGTTCGCGCCAACGAAAAGGGACCCAGAGAGCGCGAAATAGCGATGGTATTCCAGAGCTACGCACTTTATCCTCATATGTCCGTTTATGACAACCTAGCATTCGGTCTCTCCCTTCAGGGTGTTGACGATGAGATTATCGAGGAACGCGTTCAGAATATCGCGAGAATTCTCGGTCTTACCGACTATCTCGACAGAAAGCCGAGAGCTCTCTCGGGTGGTCAGCGTCAGAGAGTTGCGGTAGGTCGTGCTATCATTCGTAAGGTTGGTATCTTCCTTATGGACGAGCCGCTTTCCAACCTTGACGCAAAGCAGAGAGTTACGATGCGTTCAGAGATTACCGATATTCACAGAAAGGTTGGCTCCACCACCATCTACGTAACACACGACCAGACCGAGGCTATGACCATGGCCGACAAGATCGTTGTTATGAAGGACGGCTACATTCAGCAGGTTGGCACTCCCTACGAGCTCTACTTCAATCCCGTAAATATGTTCGTTGCTGGCTTCATCGGTGAGCCTCCTATGAACTTTGTTAATTCCACAGTTAAGGGCGGATCTATCAACGTATTTGGTAGTGACGTATCTCTCTCGCATATCATCTCGGATGAGAACGTAAAGGCTTACGAAGGCAAACCTGTTGCGCTTGGCTTCCGTCCTGAGGGTATCGTTCTCGGCGCACAGCCCGACTCCTACGTATTCGAGGCAGACGTTATTCTTACTGAGCTTCTCGGCGATAATACCAACGTTTACGTTCAGGTTGGCGAAACCAGCCTTATCCTTAAGGTCGATCCCCATGACACTCCCGCACTCGACACCAAGATTACCTTCTCTGTTCCCTATGCAAATGCATATCTCTTCGACGGAGAAACAGAGTTCGTTATTGAAAAGAAATAAATTAAAAAGGACGCATTTAAGCGTCCTTTTTTATTGGCAATCGAAGCTGATACTATAAACATCCGGTCTTTCGAGCGTCTTTTCAATATCCCAATAGCCGTACCTCAAAAGATATCTGCTGATTGAAAGATCGAGAATGCCGTATATGTAATCTATCTGCTCGGTAAGTCTGTCCCTTACGGCAGGGCTTTCAAACTCACCCACCTGTGCCTTCAATTCAAGAAGAAGCGAAAGCAGATCTGCCACCTCACGAGGATCGTTCAGAGGGAGGTCGATGTTTTTCTCGAACTCCCTTATTATGAGAATCTCCTCTTCGGTCATTTTCGGCAAGTAGAGTCTTTCACATCTTTCCACCACCAAACTCATCCACGCGGTGAATATCTCGCTGGGATCAGCGGTTGGCGACACAGCCGTTTCCATGTGTGTGGAATTATCAAACGTATGCAAAATCTCGTTAGCATACTTAGGATTTTTTGTTATGTAGTTTTGTGAAGCGAAGAGTGCGTTGCCATCTACTCCAAGCTCTGACAGGTCTATAAGTATCTCCTGATTTGCAAGCAGACCCGAGCCGTTGTACATTACGTAAACTCCGGTGTACTGTAAAACAAGATCGGAATACTCAAGATATTTAGATGCGGCATTGCACATCGTTTCGGGATTATCAGTGTAGATCATAGGCAAAACAACGTCGATATATCCCTTCTCGATCCAATCGGCAACATCCTGCATATAAATAGACTTTGCATGCTCGATAAAGCCGTATGGACTTGTGGAAATGACGGTTTCGGGATCAACCTCTCTGATAAGCTCCGTCATTTCGCCCACAAGAGTAGTAATGTTTTCAACCTTAAAGCTCTGCCAATCCTCACGAACAGCAGGGTCTTTTTTTACGTCGCCGGGAAGATCCTCTCCCGTGTAGCCGTATTTTTCTCTGAACAAGGCAATAGAGTTATCCGAGAAGCCGGTGTCGATATATCCGTCAAAATCTCCTGTCTCCGAATATCTTATATAATCGTAGCTGATACCGTCAAAGTCGTATTTTTTCAGCATCTCGGTAATGATCGCCATAAGATGCTCTCTTACCTCGGGGTTTGAAGGATCAAGAAATCCTCTATCCACATTGCCCTCAAGGTCATATACGTGCCATGATGGATCTATATATGAGAGATTATTTCCGCGAATCCTGCCGGCATTCAGAAATTCCATCCATGCGTGAACCTCAATTCCATACTTGTGACACTCGGATATCAACGCCAGCATATAGTCGTTTCCGTACTCTCCGTATTCATAAGCCGCCATACGTGGATGCTGAACACCCAAATAATCGCTGTAATAGGTGGTCATTCCGTGCCAGAGAGTTTCTACGTAAAGAGTGTTTATTCCAAGCTCGTAAAGATGTCCCG
This sequence comes from Eubacteriales bacterium, assembly GCA_045654725.1. Classification (GTDB taxonomy): domain Bacteria; phylum Bacillota; class Clostridia; order Oscillospirales; family CAG-272; genus UBA1740. The sequence goes on along the minus strand of JAZONX010000011.1, from coordinate 19,978 downwards.
CGAATTTACGGACGCCATCAAGATTACTCTCGTCTATGCCGGAAGCATTGGGACGATGCCACATCGCTCTACCCTCTACTGCACGGGGTTCCACGATGCAACAAGATTTTTTCTCAATAAGCATGAGAGCCTCATCGGTCTTTTTCAAAACTACTTCTTCATCGACCTCTCGGCTGTAAAAACAGCTCTTTATCTCATCTATTATAGAGGCAATCTCCGAATCCAGCCTTTGGAATTCGCTGAGATTTATGTCATAGAGTGCTTCCTTTTTCTCTTGTGCAATACTATTTACTCTATGGTTTAATATCTCTATTCTTCGAAGATTTGACGCTCTCAGATTTCTCGAGATTACCGCAGAGTTTTTATTGAGAGATACCTTTACGATATCGCCAATCTCCACCAACCGAAGAAGCTCTGCCATCTCACCGTTGCCACTGAGAACGAAGGTTCCTTTTGTAAGCTGAACGTTAATGCCCTTATCAATAACAACACCGCTCCTCTTATCCACAAGGATCTCGTAGCCGTATTGGTTTCGCTCATGATCTTTTGTGTAAAGCACGAGGAAATTTTCATATCTCGTGTTGTTAATATCATAAATTTCGGCTCTGCAAATCTCTTTCGTATAGCTCTTTTCTCTGTGCAAAAATACCGCCAGGAGAGCTATTCCGATGATAAGCAGAATTAAAAAAATAATTAGTAGGGTTTTCAGTATTTTTTTCACTTTTTACTTGCTTTTACTTGTTAAAATATTCGGTAAGATATTCCTTCGTGTTATCCACCATCTCGTCAAAGAGCGCACGCGCTGTGGGAAGATCAAGGTTTACCAAAGGATCGTTTGCAAATGCCTTGAAAGCAAGCTCAAGATTTCTCTCTCTACCAGCCCTTGCAACCATAGATTGCGCGTCGGCTATTCTGGAAACAAGCTGCCAAACGCCCTCGGGAACCTCTCCGGCAAAAATCGGATCAACGGTATTGTCACGGAAGGTGGCGTTGGTTTCAACAACCACACCAAGAGGAAGATTGGGAATCTGGCCTCTGTTTGGGAGATTTACGTTCGTGGTATAATCCTCAAGGCCAAGGAGCGCGCGAATCTGTCTTACTCCGTCCTCACCGGTATTCTGAATTACTACATCCTCTTTACCGGTGCGAAGACGCTCACTTTTTGCCATTCTCTCCTTGAGATCCTGCTTTCTCCAACTCACAGGAGTAATAGCAAAGCCCCATTCCTTAACCTGCTCCTCATTCTTTAGATACCAACCGCCCTCGCAGAATTCAGCAAGATGTCTGTCACCTGCCGCTGCAATCACGCCGTATCGTCTGTAAAGATCAAACTTCACCCTATGAGCACCCTCAAAGGTAGACTCGGGGTTTTTCTTTTCGATACCGCTATCATAATACTTGTTAGCAAAGTCGCGATAAATAGAATTTGCATCAATATTGTGATATTTAGCATCGGTGATCCAGGTGAAGTGATTTATACCTACAACGTTGGTCTTTATCGACTTGCGATCGGCAATCTCAACGCCTGTAGCCTCGCTTATAGCTCTGGCAATAAGAGCCTGAACACCAAACACCTCATGACAACAGCCAAACGCCTTGATGCCTGGGAAGGTATCATAAAGAGTCTTGATGCAAATCGCCATAGGATTTGTATAATTGATAACCCACGCATCGGGACAGTACTGCTCTACTGCCCTGGCAATAACCTCGAACATAGGAATCGTACGAAGCGCACGAACAACTCCGCCGGGACCTGTGGTATCGCCCACCGACTGATAAATTCCATATTTTTCGGGAGTATGTACGTCGCTCTCCATCTCACCGAAGGTTCCGGGAAGAATGGAAATAACAACAAAATCCGCCCCCGTTAAAGCCTCTCCAATGGTCTTACGGGCACGATATGTCCACCTTGTGTCGGCACCCTTGGCATTATTGAATTTATTTCCGATTGTTTCGTTATGACAAGCCGCCTCATAGTCTATATCATAAAGATCAACCTCGCCGCAAATATCTCCCGCAACTGCAAGATCGCTCATCAGCTTCCAAGCCCAGCCGCGAGAACCTCCTCCTATGTAGGCTATCTTTAAATTCTCAACGCCATTATCGGTATATTTCATTTTTCCGACCTCCAAAGATTGTCTTTAAACACTATTATATATAAAAAAATTGATTTTCGCCTTAAAAAATATAGCATTTTTCTCTAAATTCCTTGATTTTTTTGATATATTGTGCTAAACTATTAGCATTAGTAAATTTTGAGGGCGCAGTTTTGCCACGAAAGGACGTTATGGAGCAGAAAATCAGTGGAAAAATCGAAAATTACTACTTCAGTAAAGCCATGGATCGCAGATACAGCGAGTCAACACAGCACTATCATCCTCACTACGAGATCTACTTTATGAAGGAAGGCAAGTGCAGATATTTTATCGACGATCACAGCTATGACGTGGAGCCGGGTGACATAATCTTCATTCCCAAGGGTGTGATACATCGCGCGCAGTATTCCAGCGCGTTGCACAGCAGACTTCTTATCAACTTTACCGATGATTTCCTGCCGAGCATAGTCGCCGACAAGCTCGAGTCCTCCAAGTATCTTTATCGCTCGAGAGTAATTTCCAAATACGCCGAGATTATTTTTGCTCAAATTGAGCGCGAGTACACAAAACCCGACGAGTTTACTCCCACCTCTCTTGCCTGTCACACCGCCGAGCTTCTCTTCCTTATGCTACGTCACCCGGGAAACAGCAACGAGGCAACCACAGGCAACGAGCTTATAGACAGCGTCGTGAAGTACATCAAGCAGAATTATATGAGCGAACTCAAGCTATCTTCGGTTGCAAAGATGAAATCGGTAAGTGCCGAGCATCTTTCACGTACCTTCAAGTCCTGTACAGGCTTTGGTTTCAACGAGTATGTGACCATTCTACGTCTGCGCAGAGCCGAGGAAATGATCAAGAGCTATCCCGGCAAGACTATCAGCGAAATCGCATACGAATGTGGCTTTAACGACGGAAATTATTTTTCCTTCAAATTCAAGAAAATGTACGGAATTTCGCCGATCAAGGCGAGAGAAAACTAAAAATATAGGCTGTTCTTATGGAACAGCCTTTTTAATATAAATGTGCATTATTTTATACCTTCGGCATATCTCACCGCATCCATAGCATCCTTGCCGTAGAAATCTGCGCCAATGCTCTTTGCATATTCCTCGGTAAGCACCGCACCACCCACCATAATTTTACAATCGGGAAGATCGGAACGAAGCATTGCAACAGTCCTCTCCATTGCGGGAAGCGTGGTAGTCATAAGTGCGCTGAGACCAACTATATCGACATTTTTCTCCTTGGCGACAGACACAATTTCCTCGGGAGCAACATCCTTTCCAAGATCAATAACGTCGAATCCGTAATTCTCAAGAATGAGCTTCAAAATATTCTTGCCAATATCGTGAATATCCCCCTTGACGGTCGCTAAAATGATTTTTCCCTTCCGACACTCGCCCTTCGGCAGAGCAGACTTAATAACCTCAAAGGCAGATCCCGCCGCCTCGGCACTCATCAGAAGACCGGGAAGATAAATCTTCTTCTCTTCATAATCCGCACCAACCTGATCCAGCGCGGGAACGATATACTCGCTGACGATTTCGAGAGGCTTTCTTGTCCTTAAAAGCTCACGCGCAAGCGAGCCCGACTGCTCCCGAAGTCCCTTAATGATCGCGTGCTTCAGGTCGCCCACCGTCGTGTCATTCGCTCTCTCGCTCTTGGTTACACGGGAGATGTATTTTTCAAAGTTACCATCAAAGCCGGACAGAGCAACGTGAGCGCGATACGCCGACATTATCTCCTCCGAATGAGGATTAATTATTGCTGCAGTCAGTCCCTTCGCCAGAGCCTCTGTCAGGAAGGTTGCATTGAGAAGATCTCTGTTTGGCAGGCCGAAGGATACGTTTGAGATACCCAGCGAGGTGTGACAATTCATAAGCTCGCTTATAAGTCTTACTGCCAGTAGAGTTTCACGTGCGGCATTTTTATTGGCGCTGACAGCCATGGCAAGAGGATCGAAAATCAGATTTATCGGGTCAATTCCATATTTCTCGGCCTCGGAATAAATCCTCTTTGCAATTTCGAATCTTTCCTCTGCAGTCTCGGGAATTCCAGCATCGTCAAGAGTCAGACAAACAAGGACACCGCCATATTTTTTAACAAGTGGAAATATAGCCTCCATACTCTCCGCCTTGCCGCTGACCGAATTTATCATAGCCTTTCCGTTGTATCGACGGAGGGCTTTTTCCATAGCCACAGGATCGGCGCTATCTATCTGAAGCGGCAGATTTACAACCTGCTGAACTCTCTCCACCACCTCGGGCAGAAGCTCTGCCTCGGAAATGCCGGGCATACCAACGTTGACGTCGAGAATATGCGCGCCCGCATCCTCTTCAGCAATCGCCTCGCGAAGGATATATTCAATATCTCCCTGACGAAGTGCCTCCTTGAAGCGCGGCTTACCTGTGGGATTAATTCTCTCACCTATCAGCACAGGCTCATTACCGAAAGCAACGGCATGAGTGTATGATGAAGCTAGAGTTATATTTTTCTTTTCGATAGATTTATACGGCAGGTCTTTTGTCTGACGGACAAGCGAAGAAATATACTCGGGTGTAGTTCCGCAGCATCCACCGAGAATGTTGACACCGAGCTCTGTCGCCTCGGCAAGCTCCAGCGCAAAATCCTCCGCCGAAAGACCGTAAACAGTCCTTCCCTCAACCATCGAGGGCAAACCCGCGTTGGGCTTGAATATAATAGGTGCCGAGGAATATTTCAAATATTCGCTCACAATCGGTAAAAGCGACTTTGGACCAAGCGAGCAGTTCACACCGATAGCATCAGCGCCCATACCCTCAAGCAGAGCCACCATGGCGGCAGGATTTGCTCCCGTCATCAGTTTTCCGTCCTCACCGAAGGCGCAAGACACAAACACGGGAAGGTCCGAATTTTCCTTCGCAGCGAGAAGAGCCGCCTTGGTTTCGTAGCTGTCACCCATCGTTTCAATGAAAATTAAATCTGCGCCTGCCTCTGTGCCAAGCTCTACAACGCGACCAAAGAGAGTCACAGCCTCCTCAAAATCAAGCTCACCGAGAGGCTTTAACAGTTTACCAAGAGGGCCTATATCAAGTGCGACCCACTTCGGCTGATTACCGACGCTCTCCGCGGCTGCCGATTTCGCAATAGCAACAGCCGATTTGACAATATTCTTAAGCTCCGCATCGCTAAATTTCAAGCCATTCGCCCCGAAGGTGTTGGTCAAAACCACGTTGCTTCCGGCATCAAAATAGCTCCTGTGAATAGATCCGACAACATCGGGGTGAGTAATATTCCACCTCTCGGGCAACTCTCCCGATTTCAGTCCTGCCGACTGCAAAAGACTTCCCATTGCACCGTCAAGATAGAGCCTATTCTCCTTTAAATAATCGAGAATTTTCATTTTGATCATCCTTTTTTAATTCCCACAATAGCCGTCACCGACTTTGACGGGGACATAAAGAGTTTTTCGCTTAAATAAACGCCAAGATTTTTCTCCGGATCGAGGGCTGAAAAAATATCCTTTTGAATATCAAGAGGCAAATCGCCATATCCCGGACTGAAACGAGGACGAATCACTCTTCCCAGCATCTCCTCTTCCATAGCAATGGAGCTACAAAAGTCATCACAAAGCGATTCTACTCTCTCGCTACCGAGTGCACCAATCATTAGCATACGCGAGGGTGAAATAAGAGAGTACTTATTGATAAGTCTGTCTATTCCGTTGCCTATGGTAGCACAGAAGAGAACTATTTCCTCGCACCCCGAAAGGCATAAAGCCAAGGAATGTGACATTGTCCTGCAAAATCCGAGATCGAGCTCATCGCCATTTACAGAAATAGGATACCTTCTGTAACAGACCTTGTAGGAGAGCACTTTCTCCACCTCACAGAAGCAATCAAACAGAAGCTCCTCGGTCTTGTCATCGCAGTGCTCGGCTCCCACATATCTTAACACCTCGTTTTTATTCAATTTTGGCGAATTATATGTATTTTTGTAAACTATACCTTCCATTTTACACCAAAATATGCGATAAATTTTTCAAAATTGTTTTTGCCACCTCGGGTTTATTCATAGTATAAACGTGCACGTTTTTAACACCATTCTGAAAGAGGTCGATTATCTGCTCGGTGGCATAGGCAATGCCTACCCGCTTCATATCCTCGGGATTGTTCTGAAATTTCTCAACAAGCCCTAAAAATCCCACCGGCATATACGAGCCGGACAGTTTTATTGCACGCTCAACCTGATTTATGGACGTAATCGGCATTACACCGGGAATAATCGGCAGAGTGATGCCTACCTTTCCCGCCCTATCAAGAAATTTATAGTAAAGATTGTTATCGAAAAACATCTGTGTAGTGAGGAAATCAAGACCTGCACGAGCCTTTTCGCGCAGATGAATCAAATCCGACTCCGGGCTCTCGCTCTCGGGGTGAGTTTCGGGATAACAAGCACCCCCGATACAAAAATCAACACCCGTTTCTCGAATCTCGCGCACAAGCTCCACCGCGTGCATATATTCTCTCGGTGTGTTTTGCATATCGGCGGGTATATCACCGCGCAGAGCCATAATGTTTTGTATTCCCTCACCCGATAGCTCGGCAATTCTCTCTCTAACCGTTTCTCTCGTCGATGACACGCAGGTCAGATGCGCTAGGGTAGGTATTTTATAGTTTCTCTCGATGTTTTTCGCGATTTCAAGGGTATATCGGCTCGTTCCGCCGCCAGCGCCATAGGTCACGCTCATAAATGATGGTGAGAGCGATGCAATCTCCTCGGTGGCGAGCCTTACGCTATCAAAGGATGAATAGGTCTTCGGCGGAAACACCTCGAAGGATATGCTTTTTTTATTTTGTTTTAATATCTCGGATATTTTCATTTTTTATCCTCCGAACTTTTTCTACCTCATTATACCACTTATTTTCATTCTACACAAGTAATTTAGTTAATTTTTCACAAAGAAAACCGCCCTTGTTGGAAAAGGCGGCTCTTTCTTTATTTTTGATTGCTTGTAGCTACCACGTTGGCGCCGGTGTCACAAACATTTTTAATGATAATGTCACCGATTTTTGTTTCCTCACCGGCAAGAGCGCGATTTATCTCTGCCATAACCTCAAACATCAGCTCCTTTGGAACCGTCGTATCGGTCTTAACCGAAATAACGCCGCCGTTTTTACATCTAACGGTGGAGGTCACGGTGCGCTTGGGATTTGTACATTCGTCATTTGCATACACAACGCCGCGCTTACAGAAGTTGCCCTCAACCTTCTCCACTCTTCCGTCATCCGAGAGGGTGATTACCATAGGACATCCTCGGGGACAAACTATGCAGGTTAAATTTCTGATTTTCGACATAATTATCCCCTCCTTAAAGCTCTATCGAGAAGGAAAGTCCCTCTCCCGAGAGGCTCGAAATAACCTCTGCCGAAAGCTCGATTTTTTCCATTTCAGCAGGAGCAAGCTTCTGCTTTTTCTTCGAAATTATCACATTTTCGCCGTCACGTACCACTATTTTTACGTCGCGATAAACGTCAGCAACTCTGAAATACACAGATGTGTCACAGACCTCGGTAAGCTTCTGCGGAACGGTATAGCGAACTTTGCCGTCGGTTTTAATGCTCACGGATATTTTCTTCTCTGCGCCACCGAAAATATGTCTTGCAGCTGCTCTGCCGGCAATGGCAGACTCCTCCGAAACGTAGTCCACAAGATCGTGAACGTGAAGAACGTTTCCGCAAGCAAAGACACCCTTTATCTCGGTTTCTCTGTCACCGTCAACCTGCGCTCCGCCGGTCACTCTGTCAAGCCCGATGCCTGCAGCCTTGGTCAGCTCGTTCTCGGGAATAAGACCGCAGGAAAGAAGAAGCGTGTCGCAGGGAATGTATTCCTCGCTCTCCTTTATTGGACGACGATTTTCGTCAACCCTCGCAATAGTCACACCTTCAAGTCTATCCTTTCCGTGAATATACACCACGGTGTGGCTGAGCTTCAGGGGAATATTGAAATCGTTAAGACACTGCTCAATATTTCTTGCAAGTCCGCCCGAATAAGGCATAAGCTCGCAAACCGCCTTTACCTTTGCGCCCTCAAGGGTCATTCGACGCGCCATAATAAGTCCGATGTCACCCGAACCGAGGATAACAACCTCTCTGCCGGGCATAAAGCCCTTCATATTTACGAACTTCTGCGCTGTGCCGGCTGTGAATATGCCGGATGGACGGTTGCCCGCAATATTCAAGGCACCCTTCGGTCTCTCTCGACATCCCATCGCTAAAATTATAGCCTTCGCGTCAATGGTGAAAATTCCACTCTCGCGGTTCATCGCGGTGACTTTCTTGTCTGCCGAAACCTCTATAACCATAGTGTTCAGCATATATGGAATCTCAAGCTCTTCCACCATTTTCTCATATTTATAGGCATACTCCGGGCCGGTAAGCTCTTCACCAAAGCGATGAAGACCAAAGCCGTTGTGTATACACTGTCTTAAAATTCCGCCGAGAGCATCATCTCTCTCAAGAATAAGAATATCTCTAACGCCCGCTTCATAAGCAGAAACAGCCGCCGCCATTCCGGCAGGTCCGCCACCGATTATTACAAGATCAGTTTTCATTGGTATCACCCGCCTTCGTTTTTCCAAAATTGATCACCGAATCACCGCCAAACTTGGTAACGTCGGTATATTTCACGCCGAGCTCCTTCGCGAGAAGCTCGATTATATAAGGCGTACAGAAGCCACCCTGACATCTGCCCATAGAAGCTCTTGTTCTGCGCTTTACTCCGTCAACGTCGGTGGGACGGGGATTTGTACGAATTGCATCAAGAATTTCACCCTCGCTGACCGTTTCGCAACGGCAAACGATATGCGCGTACTCCGGGCGCTCCTTTATCAGCTTGTTTTTCTCCTCAACTGAGAGCATAGAGAAATGATGCATGGGTCTTCTTGTACCAACAAAATCCTCTCTCTTTGTAAGCTCAAAGCCTGTATCGGCAAGAAGCGAAATTACGTATTCCGCGATAGCGGGAGATGCCGAAAGTCCGGGACTCTCAATACCCGCAACGTTCACAAATCCGTGCATAGGACTGCAAATTATAAAATCGCCCGTGCTTCCCGTAGCGCGGAGACCCGAGAAGGATGTAATAACCTTGCTGAAATCAATGCCGTCAACCTGACCCGAGGCGAGAGAGCGAACTTTTGCAAGACCTTCGGCGGTCGTTCTCGTATCATCTTTATCCAAAATATCCTCTGCGGTGGGACCCACGAGAAGGTTGCCGTCAACCGTGGGTGTTACAAGCACTCCCTTACCCATTTTCGTAGGACAGCGGAAGACGGTATGGCTGATATGATCACCAACCTCACGGTCAAGAAGGAGATATTCTCCTCTACGAGGTTTGATTTCAAAGGAGCTGTCACCAACCATTTTCGCTATATCATCAGCAAAAACTCCCGCACAGTTGATAACGCATTTCGCTAAGACCTCGCCTGCATCGGAGCAGATTTTATATCCGTCGGTTACCTTTTCAATAGACTTAACCTCAAAGCTAGTGATCAAGGTCGCACCGTTATCCATAGCATTGCCGACAGACGCCATGCAGAGCTCGTAAGGACAAACGATAGCTCCGGTGGGAGCGTGAAGAGCGACGGTAACCTCTTTTCCAATATTGGGCTCAAGAGCAAGAATTTCATCTCTGTAAATAACCCTCAAACCGTCAACACCGTTTTTCTCACCGCGTGCACAAATATTCTTAAGCGTCGCCTCATCCTCGGCATTAAAGCCAACAACAAGCGAGCCGTTATTTCTATATTTCACACCGAGATCACGGCAGACCTCCGCCATTATTCTCGATCCGCGCACGTTAAGGAGAGCCTTCAGCGATCCGCTCTCGGCATCATATCCTGCGTGAACTATCGCGCTGTTTGCACGTGTCGCTCCGAGCGAAACGTCGCTTCCCTTTTCCAAAATACAAAGGCTATCGGTATACCTGGCGAGCTCTCTGGCAACCATGCCCCCCACAACGCCTGCGCCAATAACAGCAAAATCAAACATTCGTTTATCTCCGTATATCAATTTACTTGACTTGTTCATACTTTATCTGTATAATAATTATAATGCAGTATGTCCTAAATGTCAATAAAACATAATAAATAAATTAAGACAAATAATGCAAAAACAGGAGTAAAAATGACTAATTTAGCAAAATACGGCTTCTCGCTCATCAGGGAGCGACGCCTTGAGGAAATAGATTCCAATCTTTATGAAATTGAGCATAACAAAAGCGGTGCGAGGCTGATTTATCTCGACCGCGAGGAGGAGAATAAAACCTTCTGCATAGGCTTTCCCACTCCGCCAAGCGATGACACGGGAGTTTTTCACATCATCGAGCACTCTGTGCTTTGCGGATCGGAGAAATATCCTCTGCGTGATCCCTTTGCCGAGCTTCTCAAGGGCTCGCTGAACACCTTCCTCAACGCGATGACCTATGAGGACAGGACGATTTATCCCATATCCTCAAGATGTGAGAAGGATTTTCTTAACCTGACCGACGTATATCTCGACGCCGTTTTTTCACCCAATCTGCTACGCGATCAGAGAATCTTTATGCAGGAGGGCTGGCATTACGAATATGATGAGGAGAGCCGAGCTCTCACGCTCAACGGAGTTGTGTATAACGAGATGAAGGGTGCTTATTCCTCACCTGACGAGCTGTCTGCCGTTGCGCTTAATCGCGCGCTGTGGAGCGAGGAAATTTATAGATACGATTCGGGTGGAGATCCCGAGCACATTCCCGAGCTGACATACGAAAAATTCAAGTCAGCCTACGAGAAGTATTATCACCCCTCATCCGCAAAGATAATACTTGACGGAAGAATGGATCTTACGAAAGTTCTTCCTCTTATCGACTCACATCTCTCGAAATTTGACAGAAAAACGCCTACCGTTTTGCCAAAAGAGCGCAAACCTGTCATCGCGCCCGATCTAACCATAAGCTACGAGATTCCCGAAAATGAGAGCGAAGACGGTAAGGCTCGTCTTACCTATGGATTTGTGTACTCCGACTTTAGCGATAAGGAGGCACAGCTCTGCGTGTCGATACTTGCGGATATTCTCTGCGGATCGAACGCATCTCCGCTTAAACGTGCTCTGCTTGATCGCGGGCTCGCCAAAGACGCGATAATGTACTCGATAAAATCGAGAAGGCAGACTGTAGTTATCGAAATTCGAGATGCCGGGGCGGACAAAATAGACGAGATTGATGCGTCGGTAAAGGAGGTTATCAATAGACTTGTCGAAGGCGGAATTGAGAAAAGTCGCTTAATTTCTACCCTTAACAGCATCGAATTTCGCTTAAGAGAGCGAGATTTCGGCACGATGCCGTCGGGAATCGCCTTCGCAACTTCGATTTACTCGAACTGGATTTACGGCGGCAACCCCGAGGACGGACTCGTTATTGACGACACGCTGAAATCTATAAGAGAGAGAATACAGACCAACTATTTCGAAGAGGAGCTGCGCAAAATCTTCCTCGAAAACAACCACAAAGCAAGGGTTATTATGCTCCCGGATAAGGAGCTCGGTGCAAAAAATGCCAAGGCAGAAGCAGAAAGACTCAAGAAAATTCTTGATAATATGAGAGAGGATGAGCTTTCGGCAATTATAGAGGCAGATCGCGAGCTGAAAATCTGGCAGCAAAGTGATGAGAGCGACGAGGCTCTTGCAACAATTCCCACACTCACTCTAGAGGATATTCCAAAAAATATCAACCGCCCCACATACTCCATCAACGAGCAAAACGGGGTCAAAATACTCAAATGCGATGCAAAAACGAACGGTATTGTTTACATTTCAATGTACTTCGATGCCTCTGACCTTGCATCTGAGGATCTTATCAAGCTATCACTTTTGTGCGCAGCTCTCATAAATTCCCCCACCGCAAATCATGATGCACTTGCGCTGCAGAATGATATCAAATCAAATATCGGTAATTTCTACCCTTCCTTCGCCATCGGCTGCAAGGACGGTGTAACAACCCCATATTTCAAGCTTTTCGCAAGCTCACTCACCACAAAGATTGATGATCTCATCCGTATCACAAAAGAGGTTCTAACCACCTCCCGCATTGAGGATGAGGACGAGATATACAACCTTATTTTGCAGATGAAATCCCACATAGAGGATGCCATGATTTCCTCCGGCGAGTCATTTGCCATGTCGAGAGTCGAGGCGGGACTCACCGAGGTTGGCGCTATCACCGAGTATTTAAGCGGATACGAGGCGTACAAAATACTCTCCCGCCTCGCTGATGACAAAGAGAAGGTTAAAGAGCTCATAAATTCGCTCGGTAGTCTTTTAGGAAGGCTTATGGACCGTCAAAGACTCACTCTTTCGGTAACAGGTGAGATTTCCGATGATGAAATCGGCAGACTGATAGAAATAATTACCGACACGGGCGCTAATATTGAGAGAAGGCAAACCCCCATTTGCGCTGCAAAGAGCGAATTTATAGTCACTCCCTCAAAGGTCGGTTATGCCGCGATGGGCGGACACAGCAAAAAGGTTGGCGAGCATCTCGGTGCTCTCCGCGTTGTAAGATCTATTCTCTCCTACGAATACCTGTGGAATACCATCAGAGTTAAAAACGGAGCATACGGTGCGGGATTTGTCGTTCGCCGCGACGGTGGTATGGAATTCTACTCCTATCGCGATCCCTCTCCGCACAATTCGATAAAATACTACAAACAGAGCGCAGACTATCTGCGCCATATTGCAAGCGAAGGCGATGACATCACAAAATTCATCATTGGCGCAATCGGAGAGTATGACTTTATTATCACCCCCAAAATTGCCGCAAATCTTATCACAAGAGATTATCTCAACGGCTACAACGCCCACGAGGAAATCAAAATCCGAGAGGATATGCTAAAGATGAATGCCGAGGATCTTATCCTCGCCGCAGATATTATCGACGAGGTGCTTCACTCGGCAAACACCGTCATAGTCGGAGGCCCGGAGCAACTGGAAGCTCTCGATGCTAAACCCGAAAGAATAATCAAAATATAACGCAAAGCAAAAGGCAGAGACACCCTTCGGTATCTCTGCCTAAATTATTATCAAAAATTATTTTGCCTCGAAAACTATATCGTTATCAAGCTCATCCCACTTAAAGGTGAAGAGATTGGTAAGAAGAGTCTTAACGATATCTGCCTTAAGATTCTTGGGATCCTCGGGATCAAAGTCCTTCTGATCCTCACCGATGGTGTATGTAAACTCAATGGTTTCACCCTCTGTGCGGAATTCTTCATGCATTTTTTCGTTGGGATCGTCAACATCAGCGAAAACACCAACGCCATTCTGACGGTAAACCTCACGACCATTATTCATATAAACAAGATCAACCGTGCCAACAAACACGAAGATAAGAACAAGAACAAGCACGCCGAGAACAGCGGCAAGAACGCCGGCTCCATTAAACATTCTACTACTCATAATATCACTTTCCTTTCAAAAATAAAGGCATTTGCTTTTGAAAAACATTTACTGAACTAATTATATCACTTAGTGTAAAAAATGTCAATAACAAAAACGTTTTTTTCACATTTCCAAGTGATCACCCACATTAGAATATACTATTTTTATATATCTCAAATCTATGGAGTGTTCCTTTAGTTAGTTCGTCGGACATTTGCTCAATCTCATCGCGGCAGAATAGATCATATCCTACAACCTCGGTAGGCTGGAGATGTAATTTGGGAAGCGCATCGAGTGTAAGCAGATATGATACAGCATAGGCCTTTCCCATCGCAAGACTGCCAAGAAGCCTCAAATCGCATTCATCCGCCTCAATGCCAACCTCCTCGTAAAGCTCACGCAGGGCGGCAAAAGTCACGCTCTCACCCGACACAACCGCACCACCGGGACAGTCAAATTTAAGACCCTCGGTCTTATCGGGATGACGCTTTGCCAGTAGAAGCTTGTCGCCAATTCTCACCCACACCTCAACGCAGAGATGATATTGTCCCGCGGGAATATCGCTGTGCTTACTACGAGGCCACTTAATACCCAAATATTTTCCGTCCTTGTCTACAAGATCCCAAATTTCGCTCATTTTTACACCACTTATAGCTTATTTTTTATCCTTAATATGAACGTCTAGCTGATGATACGGAATAGAAATTCCACTCTCGTCAAAGGTCTTCTTCACCGACTCAAGAATATCGAACTTAACCGTCCAATAGTCGTTACTCTTAACCCACACTCGAGCAGTAATCTTCACACCGTGCTCACCGTGCTCACTGACTCTGATAAAAGGCGTGGGATCGGAGAGAACAAGAGCGTGCGCCTCACAAATTGCAGCTACAAGAGCCTTTGCCTTCTCAAAATCATTCTTATAATCAATACTGAACGCAAAATCAACTCGCCTTGTTTCCTTTTCGGAGTAGTTTATGATATTGGAATTGGAGAGCGTTCCGTTGGGAACGTAAATCACCTTGTTGTCGGGTGTACGAAGCTTTGTGGACACGATTCTGATGTCCTCAACCGTACCCGAAACGCTATTTGTACCCTCAACCTCAATATAATCGTCAACCTTAAAGGGTCTGGTGAAAATAATCAAAATTCCGCCTGCAAAATTGGAGAGCGCACCGTTTACCGCCAAACCGACGCAAACGCCGAGGGATGTCACAAGCGCGGTAAGTCCGCTGGTATCAATACCAAGATAACCTACAAGACAGATAACCACAATAATTTTTGAAGCAACCTTTCCAATGTAGCTCAGCACTCTTACAATAGTCTTATCCAGCTTATCATTGGCATTCAATCTTTTCTCAATCCTTCTGGAAATAACGCCGATAATCCTGAAGCTAACTACAAGTATCAAGAGAGAGATAATTATCCTTATTCCCGTGTTAAGACTCCAGCTGATTATCCCGTTTATAATCTCCGACCATGCAATGCCGCTGTCAGAGACGTTCGTGTCAAGCAAAAAGTTCATTGTATCTCCTTTTATCTCGCAAAAATGTTAAATTTGTTTACTTATTATTTCACTCTATATTATACCATATCAATGCAAGCATTTCGTTAAGAAATGGTAAAAAAATCGTTTTTACTTGACAAATTATCCGTTTCGAGGTATAATTACTCTGTATGAAGGAGTTCATTATGAAAAACAAACAGCAAAAAAAGAACAGAAAATGGCTAAAATTTCGACACAAAGTCGTTCACGCTATTTTAAGACTTCCCGTACATTTTCTCTGTAAAATCAAGTATGGAATTAAGATAACAAAATATCGCGACAAGGCAAAACGTCCCTGTCTTATTCTTTATAACCACCAAACCGCATTCGACCAATTCTTCGTAGGCCTCGCCTTCAAACAGCCTATTTACTACCTAGCCACCGAGGATCTTTTCTCTAACGGCTGGGTATCTTCTCTCATAAAATATCTGGTTGAGCCCATTCCAATCAAGAAACAGACCACTGATATCAAAGCAATCCTCAACTGTATCCGAGTTGCCAAGGAGGGCGGAACAATCGCCATCTCTCCCGAGGGAAACCGTACGTACAGCGGTGAAACAGTATATATGAGCCCTGCGATCTCCTCTCTTGCGAGAAAGATGGGTATGCCTATTATGCTCTTCCATATTGAGGGCGGATACGGTGTTCAGCCCAGATGGAGTGACGTTACACGCAAGGGTAAAATGCGCGCATTTGTTTCGAGAGTTATTGAGCCTGAAGAATACAAGAATCTCACCGACGACGAGCTCTTTGAGATCATCAAAAATGACCTCTACATAAACGAAGCAAGGGTTGACGGCACATTCAAGCACAAAAATCTTGCCGAATATCTTGAGCGTGCGATCTACACCTGTCCCGATTGCGGACTGAGTGAGCTTGAGAGCCATGGTGATCTCATCACCTGCAAAAAATGTGGCAAAACTGTGAGATACCTTCCCACCAAGGAGCTTGTGGGCGTTGACTGTGATTTTCCTCATAGATTTGTGCTTGATTGGTATAATGCACAGACCGCATATATGAGCGAATTTGATCCAACTCTTCATTGCGATGAGCCTGTTTACAAGGACCGCGCCACAATGAAGCAGGTTATTCCTTATGAGAAGAAGCTTCTTCTCTCCGAGAATGCCGATATTTTGCTCTACGGTGACAGAATCGAGGTGACGGGTAACGAAAAGTTCGTCTTCCCATTTGATGAAACCATCGCTGTAACCGTTCTCGGCAAAAACAAGCTCAATATCTACCACGGCGGCAAAATCTATCAGCTTAAGGGCAACGAGCGCTTCTGTGCCCTCAAGTATGTACATATATTTACCAGATACGTAAACGTTAAGAAAGGAGAAAAACATGCACTTTTATGATTCTGACGTTTGGAGCTGGATACTGCTCTTCGCAGTACTTACAGGAAGCCTTTTGGTAGGCAACACATTAAGAAGAAAAATTCCTCTTCTCAGAAACTCGCTTATTCCCACATCTGTTCTCGGAGGCATCGTCCTTCTGATCGTAGCGGCGATTTATAAGGCAATAACAGGTGACGTTATGTTCGATACAGCGGCATTCGGCTACGAGGGAACAAAAAATCTTGAGGTTATTACATATCACGCTCTTGCACTCGGATTTATTGCATCTTCACTTAAGACAAGCGAGAAGAAGCTTAACAAAAAACGCGCCGTAGAGATCTTTAACACTGGTGTTACCACAGTTTCCACCTACCTTCTTCAGGGTGTATTTGGCATGGCGATCACTATTGTAGCTGCTTATCTCTTTATGCCAGACTTCTTCAAGGCTGCAGGTATTATTCTTCCCTTCGGCTACGGCCAGGGAACAGGACAAGCAATGAACTACGGTAGCATTTACGAGCGCCTCACCGATATAACTCCTTTCAAGGGCGGCACTAACTTTGGTCTTACCATTGCAGCTCTGGGATTCCTTTCCGCAGCAGTTGGAGGCGTTATTCACCTTAACATTAGAAAGAGAACAGGTAAGCTTGTTAAGTCCAAGAGAACAGACGGCAGCGATCAGACAGAGGTTGTTGACGCTCCCGATGAGATCCCTATGCAGGAAAGCGTAGACAAGATGACTATTCAGATTTCCTTCATAGTTATCTCCTACGTTTTAGCATACCTTATGATGTTCGGTCTCGGCAAGCTTCTTCCCGGCATGAGAGACACCATTTACGGCTTTAACTTCCTTCTCGGTGTTATCGGTGCGACTATCGTAAAGAGCGTTGTTTCCATGCTCCGCAAGACAAAGCTCATGGGCAGAAAGTACATTAACAACTTCCTCATGACCCGTACAAGCAACTTCTTCTTCGATCTTATGGTTGTTGCAGGCGTTGCAGCTATCAGACTCGACGCGCTTCAGGATTATTGGGGCATCGTTATCACACTTGGTATCGTTGGCCTTGTTATCACATACGTTTATCTCCGTATCGTTTGCAAGAAGCTCTTCCCCGAATATGAGGAGGAAGAATTCCTTATGATGTACGGCATGCTCACAGGTACAGCAAGCACAGGTACAATCCTTCTTCGTGAAGTTGACGGTGACTTCAAAACCCCCGCGGCTGATAATATGGTTTACCAGAACTTCCCCGCGATAGTATTTGGCTTCCCGCTGATGCTCCTCGCAAACATGGCTCCCTATCATCCCGAGCTTACACTTGGTATTCTCTTTGCCTTCTTCGTCGTAATGAACATAATTTTGTTCAGAAGTTTCATCTTCAAGCGCAAAGGCAAAAAGGCAAAAAAATAATGCCAAAAACAGCATTTTTGTAAATAAAACACAACATTTTAGGCGGTTTGCATCACGCAACCCTCCTTCTATATTTACAACCAATGATTAAAAATCAAAACAAATAGTCGTCCAAAATTTCAAACAACTCGGCATCTACTCTATAAACACCCGTATATGGAATTTCAAGATAGGTCTTATTTTTACTCTGATAAACAAATAAATTATATACATTATCCTCAGTTTTTATAGATAATAAACGATAGTCCTCTCCATAAACCGAATCGGTGTGACTTGGTATTCGAGTAGGCTCTGCCTGTTCGAGAAGATTAAGAATCTTATCATATTCGCTCGTCGGAATCTCATATCTTCTATCTTCCCGGCTTCCATCAGCGCTTGCGTAAATTTTCGCATACATGGATACTATCTTTTCATCCTTAAAATTGGGAAGAGGATCAACCTTGGGATTCCAAAAACGCCATTCCCTTGGTAAAAAAATAAATACCGAAAGAATCATGATAAAAACTAATAAAATCAAAATAAAATTTTTCATAACAAATCCTCATTTTGTTTATAATAATACGAAAAAATTAAATGTCAAGTTTCTGTGAATTAATTGTCAGCAAAAAGGATAGCATTTATCTTCTCTTTATTTTCGTTTGAGATACTCAATGTACGACGATTTTTGTAGTCAACAAAATGTCCGCACTCGGAGTGGTAACTCATCTCACCGTTTTCAAAAGTGAATTTATAGTCGCAAAGGCATTTCACAATGTCATAAGTCCACTTACCTTCGTCGATAACATCAAGTATAATTTTCTGCTCTTCTTCGGTCAGTTCTACTGACTCTCCGGTTTCGGTTTTCAGACACTCAACCGGTGCGCTATATCTTTTAAATAAAAAACATGACGAAAGATTTAAAATTAGTAAAACAAAAACAAATATCGAAACGATTTTCTTCATCACATTACCTCCGTAGAGTAATTGTAGTTTAATTATACAATACCGCTAACCTCTTGTCAACCCTATCATTTTCCTTCATCTCGTGACACCACAAAGAAACATCTTGAATCTTTCTTAGGTCATGCGCACATCTTGCCACATTCGAACCCGAGACCCACTGCATACCGCGAATGCGGTATTGGGCGAAGCGAGGAGATAGTATATGCAATTGGTACAATAAGCGAAATTAGATGTTATTCTATACCGAGCCGCCCTTTCACAGTCAGTTTGCGTAGCAAACAATGATTGTTAAGCTGATGTTACTGACTCGAGCCCTAAAATGTAATAACAAAAGAAAAACACCGCTATAATGCGGTGTTTTTTCTGTGGCTTCCCGAACTGGGCTCGAACCAGTGACTCATGTATATCGCGAATGCGGTATTGGGCGAAGCGAGGAGATAGTATATGCAATTGGTACAATAAGCGAAATTAGATGTTATTCTATCCCGAGCCGCCCTTTCACAGTCAGTTTGCGTAGCAAACAATGACTGTTAAGCTGATGTTACTGACTCGAGCCCTAAAATGTAATAACAAAAGAAAAACACCGCTATAATGCGGTGTTTTTTCTGTGGCTCCCCCAACTGGATTCAAATCCAGTGACTCATGTATACCGCGAATGCGGTATTGGGCGAAGCGAGGAGATGGTATATGTAATTAGTGCTACAAGCGGAATTAGATGTTATTCTATCCCGAGCCGCCCTTTCACAGTCAGTTTGCGTAGCAAACAATGATTGTTAAGCTGATGTTACTGACTCGAGCCCTAAAATGTAATAACAAAAGAAAAACACCGCTATAATGCGGTGTTTTTTCTGTGGCTCCCCGAACTGGGCTCGAACCAGTGACATCATGATTAACAGTCATGCGCTCTACCGACTGAGCTATCGAGGAATAAATGGTGCACCTTCAGGGATTCGAACCCGGGACCCACTGATTAAGAGTCAGTTGCTCTACCAACTGAGCTAAAGGTGCACATCGGTATTTTGTTTTTCTGAGCAAATGCCCATTAAAAACCGAATAAAGGTATAGAAACGAAGCTCAAGGAAATGTGCGAACTTGTTTTCTGTTGAATTAAGACAACAGTTCAAGCCCTCGGTCTATTAGTATCGTTCAGCTGAACACATTACTGTGCTTACACCTACGACCTATCAAACTCGTAGTCT
>JAZONX010000010.1:0-9510 GCA_045654725.1 Eubacteriales bacterium | reverse complement strand
AATCTCAAGACCCTTGATCATAGCAGACTGACCGAGGGCGGCAATATAGATAACAGGCTTTGCCACCTCAATATTGTCAAGACCAAGCTCACGCATAGCGAGGATAAGACGGGTGATACCCATACCGAAGCCGATACCGGGAAGCTCAGGACCGCCGAGAGAGGAAACAAGACCGTCATAACGGCCGCCGCCACAAACGGTAGACTGTGCGCCGATGCCCTCGGCAATAAACTCAAATACGGTGCCTGTGTAGTAGTCAAGACCACGAACGATAGAGGAATCTACCACGTAGTCGATCTTCATTGCGGAGAGCGCACTCTTAAGCATCTCGAAGTTAGACTGGCAGCCCTCGCAAAGGTGGTCAACAGTCTTAGGCGCATTAAGAGCAAGTGCGTGGCAATCGGGATTCTTACAGTCAAGCAGACGCAGAGGATTCTTCTCAAGTCTGGTCTTACAGGTGTCGCAAAGGGTGTCAACGTGAGAGTTGTAATACTCTACAAGAGCCTCTCTGTACTTGGGACGGCAGTCCTTACAGCCGATAGAGTTAACGTGAAGCTTCACGTTGGTAAGGCCGAGTCTTTTAAGTACCGAGTTTGCGAGAGCAATCGCGGTAGCGTCGGATGCAGGACTGTGAGAGCCGAACATCTCTGTGCCAAACTGAACGAACTCACGGCTTCTTCCGGCCTGTGGCTTCTCGTGACGGAAGCAGGACATGATGTAATAGTACTTGAGAGGCATAGGATCAGAGCATTTTCCGTTCTCAATAAGCGCTCTTACAACCGATGCGGTTCCCTCGGGACGGAGAGAGATGCTTCTGCCCTCATCTCTGTCAGCGAAGGTATACATCTCCTTTTGCACAACGTCGGTGGTGTCACCTACTCCGCGAACGAAGAGTTCTGTATTCTCAAAGGTGGGAGTTCTGATCTCGCCGTAGCCGTATTTTTCGGCCTCCTCACGCATAATTCCCTCAATGTGTCTCCAAAGGGGAGTTTCCTCGGGAAGTATATCCATTGTTCCTTTAATCTTCTGAATCATTTTTCTATCTCCAATTCTTTATTTATCTTCGTTATGCGCTTCTTTGAGAAGCATCTCGAGTCTTTCGTGGTCGCCAATCCACTCGAGCATTCCAACAACAGCCTCAAAGCCGGTTGCCGCACGATAATCCGCGGCAGAGGCGTGTCTTGGCTTGTTGAGATGCCCCGAGTTTGCAGCACGTTTATAAACATCGCGTTCGTCTTCAAGAAGCAGATGCTCAATTCTTCGCATACACGCTGCCTGCGCCTCGGCAGTAACGTAGGAGAGAGCCGCTTCGTTAAGCTCACCGGATTTGCATATTCCCTTCTCCACCAGCATACGTCTGACGTACAACGCGTGTCGCGCATCACCGAGATATGCGAGCGCCGCCGTGGTAGGCAGGGTTGCTCCAATTATACTGTCGTGCATTTCCTTCTCCTTTTCTCTGCCCACTTTCTCAAAGTCGGCAAATAGTCATCTTTTCACAAATACATTGTAGCACATAATTTTAATAAAATCAATACTTAACTTATTATTAGCCAGTTAATATTTTTGAAAAACTTGCAAATCAAACAAATATATGGTATACTTAATTTGAGGTATTTTCATACAAAATGTTGGTTTGCCTTAGTATATTGTTATAGAATAACAGTGTCATCAAAAAGGAGGAACAATGTATATGAAACTCGCGAAACTATTAACTTCTTCACTAGTTGTTTTAGCCCTGCTAATGAATATTATTTCATTTACCGTAATTCAAGCAGAGGCACATGATGCAATGCTAAATGTAGAGTATGATCTGTGCGTTCCAAACCCATCCGGCGATGGGATAGAAGAAACTTGGTATATTTTAGAGAGTGGGACGGTTTGCAGGCATATAAGCCATGAGACGGCAACGATTATTTGTTCTAAGTGCTTTTTCAACAATATGGATCTTTATTAAGAGGAAACGTTATGAAAATAATTAAACATAAAAAAACAGTTGGTTCAATTTTGATTTTGCTTATGATTTCTCTCGCGCTTTTTGGTTGTGAAAGGATCGTGAAAAATGAAAATGATGAGACCAAAAATCAGCCCGAGCACACTCACGAATATGTGGTTAAAAATGATGAAAATCAGCATCACTCGGTGTGCGAATGTGGTGCCAAAACCGAGTCCGAAAGCCACGATTACGAGTGGGTAATTGACAAAGAACCTTCATATACAATCGTTGGTATTCAGCACAAAGAATGTAAAATTTGTGGACATAAAACCGAGCAGAACACTGCTGTTACACAAACCCACAACGAAGATGGCACCCTGAAATTAGATGAGAATCTGGTTAGTGTGCTTCGAGAACATTTTTCTGATATTCGTGCGATGCAGTCGATAAAAGGATTCACTCTCGGCGGTGAAATAAAGCGCAGCACCTACCTTGAGCCTATGCTCGTAAAGTTCAGCAGAGAGAATTATTACTACGTTGTTGCATACTTTAACGATAGTCACGAGTATCGCGAGGAAGAAATATATGTTGCCTGCTGTCGCGATAAATATACCTTTGTAGGCTTTGAAAATCTCGAAGATATTCCCGAAACCTATAACGGCGAAAAAATTATCGGAGCATTCCAGATCAATCTTCAGGAATTCTGTTACAACATAAAAACAGGTGAAGCCGAAACGGTTATGGAGCATTATGCGATTTTCTATCCCGAATTTGTAGACGGCGTATGCGTAGCTCCCGATATTGAATTTTATGACCTGTTTATCAAAAACATTGAAGCTGAGACAGATCGTTTCTATTACAGCTGTGATATAGATGTGCTTTATCAATCAGGAACTATAGATTGCATCGAAATAGACGGTGAATATTATGTATACGAACCGGTTATTCACGAGGAGGAGGACGGGAGCTATTCCGAAAGAACTCTTGAAATTTATTTTGAGGATTACTACGATCAGCTTAAAGCTGTGATGATCAGCGGAAAGTACAGCGAAACCGTTGAACATCCTGACGGAACAACGAAAACCTATAACTATGCTGTCTTCAAGCTTGAGGACATTGCGGAGTTGATGAGATCGATCGATGTTGAATAAGGTATTTTAGCCGACGCTTTTTGCGTCGGCTTTTTTATGCGCGCACATTAAATCTTTTTTATAAAAAATTTTAGTTTGCTCTTGCAATCGAGATTTTCTTATGATATAATAAGATAAACTGCTATGCGTATTGCCAAATTATCCTGCGAGGAGGCTTGAAATCATGGGCTTTGAGTATATCAAAAGTAACCTTGAGAGCCTTTCTCAAGAGATAAAGACCCTCGGTGAGAGGGTTGGCAGAGAAATTACGCTGGTTGCCGTTACAAAAAGCGGAAGTGACGAGGAGCTTATTGCTCTCGCAGAGCTTGGTATCGAGAACATCGGCGAAAATCGTCCCGGTGAGCTACGACGACGCGGAGATTTGCTGAAGAGTTTGGGACACTCCCCCGCCATTCACGAAATAGGAAATCTGCAGAGGAATAAGGTCAAGCTGATTATCGAAAGCGTTGATTTGATCCACTCGCTCGACAGCCTCTCGCTCGCTATTGAGATTGAGAAGCAGGCAGAGAGAGTCGGCAGAACAATCCCTGTGCTTATCGAGATCAATTCCGCACGCGAGGAGCAAAAGGGAGGAATTCTTCCCGAGGAGGCAGAGAGTTTTCTGCTGAAGCTGAAGGAGCTTTCGCACATACGTGTCTGCGGTTTGATGACCATGGGACCGGTTTGTGACGACCCCGAGGAGCTTCGCCCCTATTTCAAGGCAACCAAGGAGCTTTTCGACCGTCTAAACGAAAATCACGGCTTCGACGGAGATATTCTCTCCATGGGCATGAGTGACAGCTATGCGGTTGCCATTGAGGAGGGCTCTACCCTAGTAAGAGTCGGACGAAGGCTTTTCATTAATTAGGTTTTTATTTTTTAGGATAAAAGACAAGAAAGGAACCCAAAAATGTTTGAGGATTTCATGAAAAAATTAAGAAAGGGAAACGGAAGTGAGAACGACATTCCCGATTTTCCCGCATATGAGGAGGTTACACCCATGAACGTAGAAAGACATGATGACACCAGAAGAGCTACTCCCATCGTAGCTAACACAGGCGACGCTGACAGCAATATCGAGCTTAAGGTTGTTCGTCCTGCATCTTTTGCTGAGGTTAGTGAGATTGCTGATCATCTCATCGCCGGCTGCACCGTTGTGCTCAACCTTGAGCTTCTTGACAACGTACAGACCGTTCGTATGCTCGATTTCCTTAACGGAGTTACATACTCCAACGACGGAGAGATCAAGAACGTTTCTAACAACACCTACATCATCACTCCCCACAACGTGGACGTTACTGACGAGACCTAATTCACCCATAAAGTTATAGAGCGCGGTGGCTCTCCCGTCTAATGCGCAAACGCGTATCGGCTCGAGGTATGCCCTTTTGAGGGAAAAGTATGCCCTTTGGGTCAAGCTATGCCCACTCGCACCGACATGATCAAAGCATATTTTGCGAGGCTATTGCCCGAAGAAGACATAGGCCGGATCTGTCTACAGAGGCTGTCGCAAATAGAGTTTGCGACAGCCCTATTTTTCTAAAAGGAATTTATCGTGGAACAATTATTTTACATCCTAGCAAAAACGGTATCCCTAACCCTATCGGTAGTGTCAATCGCTATGCTGGTTCGTATGGTATTGCCCTGGTTTGTCGACCCGATGGAGAATAAGATTTACTATATCTCCGCCGTTATGACAGAACCATTCATTGTACCCGTTCGAGCTATCATGGTCAAGCTGGATATCGGACAAAATTCGCCTGTTGACTGGGCTTTTTCTATCACATATCTTATCATCATTTTGCTCAGGAATCTACTTCCTGCAATTTGAGTTTGGAGAGAAAAATGGTTTTATTTAAGAAAAAAAGACCGATAGACTATATCATCTACTCGGCTGTAATCATAGTTGGAATTATAATCGATCAGGTGTCGAAATTCCTTGTTTTCAAGAATATGGAGCTCTTTGATTCTATTCCCCTTATCAAAGACTTTCTTCATATAACATACATCACCAACGACGGCGCATCCTTCGGAATGATGGACGGACCTAATCAGCGTTGGATATTTATCGTCGTATCTTCGGTGGCGATTCTGGCGTTTTTAGCATTCCTCTACCTCGGTCACGCTGATAATATGCTCTACGGCGTGTCGTTGTCCATGGTTATTTCGGGCGGTATCGGTAATATGATTGACCGACTGGGCTTTGGATTTTACGTTAATCCCAAAACCGGAAACGGCGAGGTTATCGATTTCATCGATTTCTGCGGAATTTGGGATGCCATATTTAACGGTGCGGACTCCTTCGTTTGCGTTGGCGCTGGACTTCTGATTTTGGCGCTCGTCATTGATTTGGTAAAGGAATTCAAGGCGGAAAAAGAAAAAAAGGCTGCTCTTGAAAACTCCGAAGAAGCAAGCACCGATGAGGTTAAAAAGGACTGATGATCTACACTGTAAACGATGCTGATAAGGGTCAGAGGCTTGATGCCTACTGCGCCGAGGCGGCAGGAATTACCAGATCGGCTGCAGCAAGGCTTATTGAGGAAGGCTCTATTACCGTTTCAGGTCGCACAGAGGCAAAAAAATATCAAGTAAAGACGGGCGACGCTATCGAGATAAATCTCCCCGAGTGTAAAGAGCCCGAGGCTCTGCCGGAGAACACTCCTCTCGACGTGGTTTACGAGGATGATGACATTATAGTAATCAACAAACCCAAGGGTATGGTTGTGCACCCTGCTCCCGGAAATTACACCGGCACACTGGTAAACGCCCTGCTCTATCACTGTCGCGATTCGCTGTCGGGTGTCGGTGGAGTTATGCGCCCCGGAATCGTTCATCGTATCGACAAGGACACATCGGGCCTACTAGTGGTTGCGAAGAATGATTTTGCCCACACAACACTCTCCGACGAGCTGAAGGTGCACGGAATCGAGCGTGAGTATCGCGCTCTCGTTGTCGGCGGCTTTAAGAATGACACGGGAACTGTGAATTATCCTATCGGCAGGCACCCTGTTGACCGAAAAAAGCAGGCAGTAATCCTTGACGGCGACCACACCGCGCGCGAGGCAATTACGCATTACGAGGTTCTTGAGCGCTTCGGCTCTATTTCCTATCTTGCGCTCCGACTTGAAACAGGAAGAACTCACCAGATCCGCGTTCACATGTCCTACACAGGTCACGCGCTTCTCGGCGATGAGGTTTACGCAAAGGCAAAGACACAGTTTGAGAAAAGACATCCCAGTCTGTTTTCAGGACAGGCTCTCCACGCAAAAAAACTCAGCCTGACTCACCCCAGAACGGGCAGGCGAATGGTATTCGAATGTGATCTTCCCGAAGAGTTTGAAAAGGCACTCGAATTGCTTCGAAAAGAGTTGAATTAAGCAAAAAATGTAAATAATAGTATGAAAAAAGACTGTTTTCAATGGAAAACAGTCTTTTTGTTTTAAAGAACCTTAGAAAGAAAATCCTTAAGTCGAGCGTCTTTAGGGTTACCAAAGACCTCTGCCGGAGTTCCCTGCTCCTTGATAATTCCCTCGTCGATGAAGATAATCTTATCAGCAACCTCGCGGGCAAAGCCCATCTCGTGAGTAACGATAACCATCGTCATGCCCTCGGCAGCAAGCTGCTTCATAAGGTCAAGAACCTCACCAACCATCTCGGGATCAAGAGCAGAAGTTGGCTCGTCAAAGAGCATTACCGTCGGATTCATGGCGAGAGCACGGATTATCGCAATTCTCTGCTTCTGTCCACCCGAAAGAGTCGCAGGATATGCATCCGCCTTATCTTCGAGTCCGATTCTCCTGAGAAGTTCCATTGCGTGCGCCTTCTTCTCGGCGATAATCTCACTTTTTGTCTTCAAAGGCTCGGCATTTTCATTAGACTTACCAAAGAAACGCTTTATTTTTTCCTTACGCATATTGCGAAGCGCGATATGAATAGGTGCGAGTGTGATATTGTCGATTACGTTCTTGTTGTTGAAAAGGTTGAACTGCTGGAACACCATTCCCATGTGCTCACGGTGAATATTGATATCAACCTTCATGTCCGCAATATCTACGCCATCAAAGTAAATCGAGCCTCCCGTGGGATCCTCCATACAGTTAAGACAACGCAAAAGAGTAGATTTGCCCGAGCCGGATGCACCGAGAATAACTACCTTTTCGCCCTGATTGACCACAAGATCTATGCCACGAAGCACGGTTTTTCCGTCCTCAAAGGTCTTCTCAAGCCCCTCAACGCGGATAATTGCATTTTCATAATTTGTAGCCATCTCTTACACCGCCTTTCCCTTCTTAACATCGTATTTCTTTTTGTCGCTCTTGGCAAAGATGTTTTCAAGAATCTTTACAAGCAAGGTAATAAGCAATACGAGAACAATATAAATAATCGCCATTACGATATAAGGAACCATCTTCTCATAGTTTTTGCTTCCAATAGTGCTAAGTGCGGTGTAAAGGTCGTAAACGGTAATAAAGCTGAGCACCGAGGTTTCCTTGATAAGAGTGATAAACTCATTGCCGAGAGTAGGCAAAATGTTCTTAATCGCCTGAGGAATAATAATCTTTATCATCGTTGTATTATAGGAAAGACCAACAGCGCGTCCCGCCTCCATCTGTCCCTTGTCGACAGAATTAAGTCCGCCTCTCATGATCTCGGCAACATACGCACCGCTGTTCATACCGAAGACAACGATACCAACTACGATTGAATCAACATTAATGATGTTGAGGCTGGGCAGAAGAACGTAGTAGGCGAGCAAAAGCTGTACTACCATGGGTGTGCCTCTGAAGATAGCAATATAGACGCTACAAATCTTATCTAAAATACGAATAATAAGCTTATATTTAGGCGCGACCTTGACAACTGCAATAATCGTACCTATAATGATTCCTATAATCAGACCGAGAACAGCAACCTTAACTGTATTCAAAAGGCCTGTAAGGAAGAGCTTTTGGAAGTATTCGCTCTCCATTGTAGAGAGGAACTTCTCAATTTTTACATCCCAATTCATAAAAACTCCTATTTTTCACACAAAAGCTCCCGCAACTCGCATTGCGGGAACTTAATTTTTATTAGTTGTTTACAGCGTTAACGATAGCATTTGCAGGAGCTTCGTCTACGATTACTGCGTAAAGACGGCCGTTGATAAGGTCGGTAACCGCCTCCTGTGCGCTTACGTAACCAACGCCCTCGATGTTGGAGAAGCCATCATAACCCCAATCAGCGTCACCTACAACGTACATACCACCTGTGGTGCCGTTCTGATAGCCGATTTTCTTACCGTTAAGACCTGCGAGAACCGCCTGTACGTCATCAACGGTCTTGCAGTTATCGAAATCGGTGTTGTCAGCCGCTACGATGAGCTTCTGGGAAGCCTCAAAGTAGGTGTTTGTGAAATCATAGATAGCTGCACGATCCTCGCTTACGGTGATACCTGCCATACCGATATCAGCATAACCTGCGTCAACCTGAGTGAAGATATCGTCGAAGCCGATGTTCTTGATTACGAGTTCAAGACCCTTGGACTGAGCGTAAGCAGCCGCGATCTCGATGTCAAGACCGTAGATCTTACCGTCGTCGCCGATGTACTCGAAGGGCTCGAAGGGGCAGTTAGTAGCAACGATAAGATTGCTTGCTGTGTTCTCGATGTCGGTAGTGGTAACGTTATAACCAACCTTTTCGCCTTCACCCTTGAAATACTTATTTACAAGAGCGTCAAACTTGCCGTTATCCTTGATTTCAGCAAGGAAAGCGTTAAATCCGTCAACAAGCTCGGTGTTACCCTTCTTGCACACGAAGGCGTATTCTTCATCGGTGAGCTTAACGTCAACTATCTTTGCTACGGGATCGTTGCTGCCACCGTTAATAAGCGTGCAGGAGGTGAGCATAAAGGTGCAGAAAATTGCAATCGTAAGAATAAGTGAGATAATCTTTTTCATTTTAGTTTTCCTTCTTTCTGTTTCGGGATCAATGCCCGTTTGTTTGTTGGATGTCATAATTATACACCTATCAATGCATAAAGTCAACACCTTTTTGAAAAATAATTCATTTTTGTTGAATTTTTATGCATATCTGCATTTTTCAAACTTAGGTTTGTGCATTTTGCACAACTTTCTAATATATTTTGAAGTTTTTTAAATAAAAATATTTGTTTAGCACTACCGTTTTGACACTTTTTATCGCTGAATATATGCAGTTAAATTGCATAATTATGCATTTTGCTATGAATATATTCGGTTATCATTCTCTCAAGACGTAAAAGCTCGTCGAGTCTTGACATCAAGCTCTGAAAATGGTAAAATAATAGAAATGATTTTTATGGGACGGAATACGTTTCCTTCCTTACAGGAGATACAATGATTGCACTTTCCACAGAGAACGTCTCACTTGCCTATGGCACGGACGTAATTCTAAAAGATATATCCTTTGCCGTAAACGATGGTGACA
>JAZONX010000009.1:0-6466 GCA_045654725.1 Eubacteriales bacterium | reverse complement strand
ACTATGATCAAGGACGTAACTCCCATTCCTCACAATGGTTGTCGTCCTCCTAAGCGCAGACGCGTTTAATCTTTAGGGAGGTAAATGTAAAATGGCTAGATATACAGGTCCTAACTGTAAAATGTGCCGCCGTGAAGGCTGCAAGCTCTACCTCAAGGGCGAGCGCTGCACCAACGGCAAGTGCGCTTTTGACCACAGAAGCACAGCTCCCGGTCAGCACGGCGCGGCTCGTAAGAAGGTCGGAGAATACGGCAAGCAGCTTCGTGAGAAGCAGAAGGCTAGACGTTACTACGGCGTGCTTGAGGGTCAGTTCAAGCATTACTATGAAATGGCTGAGAAGATGGACGGCATCACCGGTCAGAACCTTCTCATCCTTCTTGAAAGACGTCTTGACAACGTAGTATACAGAATGGGTATGGCAGCATCTAGAAAGGAAGCTCGTCAGCTTGTTCTCCACGCTCACTTCACTCTTAACGGTAAGAAGGTAACCATCCCCTCTATCCTTGTTAAGGCAGGTGACGTTATCGCCGTTAAGGAAACCAGCAAGGAAAGCGTTAAGATCAAGGCTCTCGTTGAGGGTCTCGCTACCGTAGCTACTCCCAAGTGGCTTGAGCTTGATGCTCAGAACGCAGTAGCAAAGGTTGCAGCTCTTCCTGCAAGAGACGATATCGACTTCGAATTCGAAGAGCAGCTTATCGTCGAGCTCTATTCCAAGTAATCCCTCCGATACCGAGCGTAAGAATATGTCAGGGCACAGTCCTCATATTCTTCGCACTGTATCTGAAGGCCTTCGGGTCTTCATATTCACAATATCTCGCAAGAGAAACATAAGTAAAATAGGAGGTAAACAGAAATGATGAACGCAATAGAGAAGTTCAATATTACCGCGCACTCTGTGAGTGAAAGCGGCAATGAAGCAATTTTCGTGGCAGAGCCCCTCGTAAGAGGTTATGGTATTACTCTCGGAAATTCCCTTCGCAGAGTACTCCTCTCCACACTTCCCGGTTATGCGGCGACAAGTATTAAGATTGACGGTGTTCTTCACGAGATTTCCGCCTGCAACGGCGTGAAGGAAGATGTTCCTGAGATCGTACTTAACGTTAAGGGTATTGTTGCTAAGCTTGAATGTAGCGAGCCCAAGACGGTTGTTATCGACGTTACCGGCCCCTGTAATGTTACTGCAGGCGACATCACCCCCGATGCTGACCTTGTAATTTACAACCCCGAGCATCACATCTGCACAGTTAGTGAGAACGCGCGCTTCTATATGGAGATCACCTTCGATGAAGGCCGCGGCTACGTTCCCTCTGACGTGAACAAGCAGAACTACCTCGCAACAGTCGGAGCAAATCTCGGCGCACCTATCGGTCTTATCTTCGTTGATTCTATATTCACCCCTGTTTACAAGGTTGAGTATAACGTAGAAAATACTCGTGTGGGCAACGTAACCGACTATGACAAGCTTACGATGAAGGTTCTTACTAACGGAACCATCCAGGCTCAGGAGGCGGTATCCCTCGCTGCCAAGGTTCTCAACGAGCACCTCAGGCTCTTCATTGAGATGTCCGACATTGCAAAGAATGGTGAAGACATCATGGTTGAGAGAGCAGAAGTAAAGAAAGAAAAAGTACTCGAGATGACCATTGAGGAACTTGACTTGTCTGTACGTAGCTTCAACTGTTTGAAGCGTGCAGCAATTGATACTGTCGAGGATTTGATTAACCGCACCGAAGAGGATATGATCAAGGTTCGTAACCTTGGCCGTAAGTCCCTCGAGGAGGTTATCCAGAAGCTCGCTTCTTTAGGTCTCGCCCTGAAGAAAGACGAAGATTAAGATTCATTTTAGGAGGATATACAAATGAGAAAGCTTGGCAGAACTACTGCACAGCGTAAGGCTATGCTTCGCGGCATGGTTACTCTTCTCCTTGAAACCGGCAAGATCGAAACTACCTACACCAGAGCACAGGAAGTTTCTGCAAAGGCTGATGAGATGATCACCCTCGGAAAGAAGGGCGACCTCGCAGCTTACCGTGCAGCTCTTGCTTACATCACCAAGGAAGACGTAGCAAAGAAGCTCTTCAGCACTATTGCTCCCGCTTACGCTAACGTAAACGGTGGTTATACACAGGTTTATAAGATGGGTCCCCGTCGTGGTGACGGCGCTGAGACCGCTATTGTAAGACTTACCGTTCTCGATAAGTAATTATAGCTTTAAAGCGATTTGACCTATAAGAGCGTCTGCCACAAGGCAGACGCTCATTTTTGTTATATTTGGAATAATAGTAAAAAACAAACAATAATCATCAAAAAGCCTATCTTTACTGGTAGTATTTGTACTTTCTGACAATCATTATGCATTGAAACAGAAGCCCTTCTATGGTATAATTTATGCGTAGCTTAGAAGAAAGGAAGGTGAAAAATGCATAAGAAAAACCTAAAGGTCATAGCAGTCGGCTTGCTATTGTCAAGTGCGCTCAGCCTCGGCTCGGTGTCTGTTAGTGCGCAGACAGTTACTTCTGACCCTCTCGCGACAATGAATACAAGTCTTGATATTGATGGACGAGAGTATAAATATCTCAAGAGTATAACCGACACAAGACTTTGGAATTATAAGCGGCCCAGTGTAACAGTTGGCTCGACGGGTCTCTCGGTTAGCGGCGTAATTATCAATGGCGTAAGCTACATTCCATTCCGCGCAGCAGCCTCGGTAATTCCCGGAAGCACATACAGCTATGATTCAAAGACTAAAACCGCGACGATGCGAGCGCCAGGGCTCGAGATTGTGGCAGGAAACGGATGTTACGTTACATATGCAAACGGACGTACATTATTTAATACTACTCCCAACGTTATAATGAGCGATGGAAGACTCTATATTCCTGCTTCTGTGTTCGCAAAGGCGGTTGGTATGAAGGCAGACGCGACCCAAAGCAAAATCTCCATAACGGGAAGCTATTCTCCGCTTCTCAGTGCAGATAAATTCTACCGTTCTGACGAGGTTTTCTGGCTTGCGAGAATTATTCATGCTGAGAGTAGGGGCGAAGCTCTCATCGGACAGATCGCAGTCGGAAACGTAGTTATGAATCGCGTTAAGTCGGCATACTATCCCAACACCATCTACGGCGTTATCTTTGACAGAAAATACGGTGTGCAATTCAGCCCCGTTCTTGACGGTTCAATATACAACACCCCCGGTTACAGCGCAACGCTGGCAGCAAAAATTTGTCTTGAGGGCTACGACGTATCCGAGGGTGCGTTCTTTTTCCTGAACGTAAAACTTGCGACCTCCTCCTGGATCCCACGTACTCGCGAATACGCCTTCACCATCGGCAACCACGACTTTTATAAGTAAAAACTTGAGCCGCCTTGGCAACATGGCGGCTTTTTTATGCATTTTTGTGAATTTATCAAAAAACACTTGAAAATTATCGTATAAAGTAGTATAATAATAAGGTAATGAAACTTCAAGGAGATCACAAAAATGGTTTACAGAATGAAGGTTGCCGGCCTCGAAAGAGATTTGCCGCTTTGTCCCATTAGCGAAGAACTTTATATTGGTGCGTTTATTCTTTTTGGTGACGTTGAGCTTACCGAGAGATGCGCAGAGGAGCTTGCAAAGCTTGCTCCCGAGCACGATGTGCTCCTGACTGCTGAATCCAAGGGTATTCCTCTTATTCACGCAATGGCTCGCCATCTTGGTGAAAATAGATACGTTCTTGCGAGAAAGTCGGTTAAGCTTTATATGAAGGACGTTCTTAAGTGCGAAACCAAATCCATAACCACAGGCCACGTGCAGACCCTTTACATAGACGGTGACGATGCCGAGTATCTTAAGGGCAAGAAGGTTCTTATCGTAGACGATGTTATCAGCACCGGTGGCTCACTTCTTTCGCTGGAAAATCTCGTTGCACAGGCAGGTGGCGAGGTGGTTGGTAAGATGACCATTCTTGCAGAGGGCGACGCTATTGGCAGAGAGGATATTACGTATCTCGCGCCTCTTCCTCTCTTTGACAAAAACGGAAATCCCCTTAACTAAACAAAAAACTAAAGCAGACAGCCAAAAACTGTCTGCTTTTTGTAAATAAATATTTGCATATTGGGTGTTTTTTCGCCTTATATTGGTAATACTAACCTCACAAACAATATGTGAGGATTAATATGCGAATAAATAAGGTCGAAATCTGCGGAATAAACACCTCGTCACTTAGCACCTTAAACGAAGAGGAAAAACGTGTTCTGCTTATTAAAGCTCGTGGGGGTGACCAAAAGGCGAGGGAAGCACTAGTAATGGGGAATTTAAGGCTTGTTTTGAGTGTCATCGGCAGGTTCAACCCCAAGCGCGAGAGTATTGATGATCTATTTCAAGTAGGCTGCATCGGTTTGATCAAGGCAATTGACAATTTTAATCTTGATATGGATGTGCGTTTTTCAACCTATGCTGTACCGATGATTATTGGTGAAGTGCGCAGGTATCAGAGAGATAACAATGCTGTCAGAGTATCTCGTGGTGTCCGAGACCTTGCTTATAAGGCTTTGCAAACCAAGGAAGAAATTGCGGGAAAGCTGCAAAGGGAGGCGACCGTTAGCGAAATCGCAGAGCGCCTCGGTGTTTCGGAGAAGTCGGTCAATGAGGCGATTGAGGCTATTGTTGAACCAATCTCGTTATTCGACTCGGTGTACGGTGACGGTGAGGATACGGTATATGTCATCGACAAGCTCGCTGACGAGGGGCAGTCTGATGAGATATGGGTAGAGAACATTTCACTTAAGGAAGCAATGAAAAAGCTATCCGCCAGAGAGATGGGAATAATTGAGCGCCGATTTTATAAGGGTAGAACACAGATGGAAATTGCTGACGAAATCGGCATTTCACAGGCGCAAGTTTCGCGACTCGAAAAAGGCGCTATTGACAAGCTACGAAGGTATATGATGTGACATTATAGTCAAGGGAAAAAGAAAAGGCTGAGTGGGAGACTCAGCCTTTTATAATATGTAATTAACCGAATTAGAATACGATCTCAAGCGCTTTTTCTTCTTCCTTGTACTGGTAAACGATTGCAAAGATCGAGAGAGCTGCACCGAGTACGATGAAACAGATCTTAACGTTACTATCACATTCGGGAACGAGAATCTGTCTGAGGAGGATAGCAGCGAGAACCGAACAGCCGAAACCGGAGCCGATTATGAACACATGTCTAAACATAAGGATGAAGAGAAGACCGGAAATAGCTGCGAAGAGCACGCCAATGATGATCTTAACTATGTCGGTCTGCAGGAATTCAAGGGTATTGAAGAATTTAGCGAGCACAAGGGATACGAAGAAGTATCCGAATGCGAAGCCGCATCCGCAACCGAGCATAAGAATCATAAAGTTATACGCGCAACGAGTAAGGAAGATCGCAAGAAGCGCACAAACAAGTCCGACAAGAACTTGAGTGCTCACGATTTCAAGCGTCGATGCCTGCGTATATTTAACGATGAAGGGGCCGATGAAGGCATAACCAACAACGCCAAAGCCAATAGCACTTACAACGTAAAGCGCCATCTTAAAGAGTCTATATCCCTCAAACGCAAGGAGCACAAGAAGGGCAATAGCAACTATGTAGCAGAGAACCTTATACTGCGCAATGAAATTGAGAATGAAATCAGGGATATACGCTTGTAATCCGAGAAGTTTTTCGCTTATTTGATCAATCATGAGTACGTTCTTAGCTGACTCAAGAATAGAATTAACTCTTTCTCCCATATTAACAATCCAATCATATAAGTATTTTTGTACAGAACAATTATATCATATATTTATAAATATTTCAATAGAAAAATGAAAAAAAGTTAAATTTTTTTAAAATTATTTTTAAGGCACATAAATACAAATATTGAGAAGCTATTTTAAACTAAAAACGACACAAAATAAAACAAAATGTAAATAATGATTGACAAAAACACAGAAAATCAAAAGGAGTTGTTCTACAAACTTTGAAAAATGTAGATTAAAAAAAGCAGAACAACTTACTATCGCACTTAGAAATATATACCATTTGCCACAATGCACAAGGTATATATAATATAAGGAAGAAAAAATGTTTTGCCTTTGCTTATGTTTTCTTCATCATATTATTTATTATTATACTATTCTATTATTCCCTTATAATATTGATTCTCATATTATATCTTATTATTTTTTTGATTTTATGTTGATATTGCACAAAATAAAATTGCGTTTTTGTGTATCTGTTGTTTAAACTGTGAAAACTTTTCAAAAAACAAAAAAATCTCTTGACTTTTCTGGGGTCTTATTGTATAATAGAAAAGCTTGTGACCAACAGGCACCTTGATCATTGAAAATTGAACAACATGAAAAGAAGAAAAAACATTGCGTTTTGGAGAAATCCAAAACGGTGTAGTTCTTGTCAAACACATTGAGAAAAACTCAAAAAGTAAGAAGAAGCTAGATTAAGATAGCTCT
>JAZONX010000008.1:0-68797 GCA_045654725.1 Eubacteriales bacterium | reverse complement strand
TGTTCTCGGGAGAGAGATCGGTAACGTCCTCTTCTCCGAAGAAGATTTTTCCGCCGGAAGGCTGCTGAAGACCACTGATCATATAAAGAGTGGTGGACTTACCGCAACCGGAAGGGCCGAGAAGACCAACGAGCTTGCCGTCGGGAATGGTGAAGGTAAAGTTATTTACCGCAACCACCTCTTCGTGTACCTTCTTGTTTCTGCCGGGGAAGATTTTTGTTAGATTTTGCAACTCAACTTTCATGGAATCTTCCTTTCGTTTATATAAAATTTTTGTTGCCAACAATTTAATGAAAGCATAAAAAGTTGATTACGATTTAATATATAATGTTTTTGTGTTCGATCAATAATCGGATCTTGTTGCTCTTTCCGCTTGAAGTCTTTCCTTGTACTCGATAAGCTCAAGTTCGGTTTCGAAGATCTTCTGACTGCCGAGGTCGATAACAACGGTGTGAGCCATAATATCATGAATGGGTGTGCGATTTCTGTTAGCGAAGAAGAGTATCAACTGTGCCAAAATCAAACCGACAAGAGCCGCCAATCCAACGATGCCGGTGATACCGAGCATAATCATAAGAAATACGAGGATAGGAATGAGGGTTTCGATGGTGCATTTACCGAGAACTGCTCTTACAAATAGCATAAACGGAGTAATTCTTACGCTATCCGATCGCATAACCCCGAGGCCGAACATTTTTTTGCCGAGGGTTTGTCCATTTTTAAACAGAAGCGGAACGACAAACTCAAGCAGGGTATATCCAATAAGAACCGAGAAGATGATAATGATGAGACCAATGTTTATCGTCATTGTGTTGTAAAATTCAAAACGCTCATCCTTTGCCATCATTTTCATGGCGTTGTTATAATCTTTCATCTGCTCTTCAGTGAAATTTTGGTAATCTTCGTAGGAGACGTTTATGCCGTATTCGGCATAGCATTGATTGAGTCCGTCGTAATATTCGTCAAATCTTAGAATGGAAGAGAATGCAAGCATCAGTCCGAGAATAAGTACGAAAACCAAAATTATATCGAAAAGGCCTGCGGAGATTCTTTTCCAAAAATCAGCTTTTTGTAAATCGTTATACATTTTACTTCCTTAAAGCCCTGTGGGGCACTAAAATTACTTTAAAATGAACAGTTGATAACCAAGAATCGTGCGCATGATAGGGTGCGCACGAAGATAAAACATATTAGCACATATATATTTTAACATAAAGTAAGAGCAAAATCAACTGTTATAAAAGAAAAAAATTACCCAAAATAGTGGAATGTATTTATGTAAAATGCACAAACCTGACGAAAAAATAACAAACCCGCTTTTACAGTCTAAAAAGATGGTTTTTGGTAAGGGGAGAACATTACACTTGAGTAGAATCATGCAAAAAGTGTTCTTGTTATAGCAGATTGCAGATAGAGGTGTTTTTTGAAAAAACATGATATTTTTATTCATATCATTTTCCCGCAGATGGTTTGAAATAAGTCGAAAAAATGCAAAGATGTAAATAATAATAGTCAAAAACAAACAAATTTGTCTCATAAATTCATTCTTGTAAAGAAAAATAACGAAAAAAATAAACGAACATTTCATTGGCTTAACTTCTCTTGCATTGGTTTTTTGTGTTTAGAAATTACTGCAAAATTTGTTATCTAAAGCGTCTTTATGATCTTCTTTGCAAAGCACTAAGTTTGAGTGATTTTTTCGAAAATGATAATTCTTATTGGGAAACGTTTTTCATGAATTTATTTTGTCTTTTACGTATTTGTATGGTTATTTTTAACAAACATAAGCCTTTATTTTTGTTAAGTATACATTATTGAATTTTAGTCAAAACTTTGCTACAATATTTAATGACGAAAAACTTTTCAAGAATATGCCTAACGGCAGAATGGAGCTTATTATGAAAAAATCCACACGATTTCTCTCTCTCCTTCTTGTTTTCGCTATGATTTTCCTTCTTGTTTGTTCCTGCAACAAGAATAAGAACAAGGATGAGAACACCCCTGACACACCCAACACTAATGACACACCCGACACACCCGACACCCCTGAAAATCCCGACCCTGTTGAGAGCGTAACATCCGATACCCTTTACGTTCAAAAGGTTGAGAACCTTTCTGAAGATTTTATAATGGGCATGGATGCATCCGCGGTTCCCTCTCTTGAGGCTAGCGGTGTTAAGTATTACGATTATGACGGCACCGAGAAGGACGTTTACGAAATTCTCAGCAATAACGGAATCAACTACATAAGAGTTCGTATTTGGAACGATCCCTTTGACAGCCAGGGCAACGGATACGGCGGCGGTAACTGTGATATTGAAAACGCTATTGAAATCGGTAAGAGAGCTACCAAGTACGGTATGAAGCTTCTCGTAAACTTCCATTACTCCGACTTCTGGGCTGACCCTGCAAAACAGATGGTTCCTAAGGCATGGAGAGGAATGGAGCTTAACGAAAAGGTAGATGCTCTTTATGCTTATACCAAGGAGTGCCTCCAGAGGCTCGTTGACGCCGGTGTTGACATCGGAATGGTACAGATTGGTAATGAAACCAACGGTTATATGTGTGGCGAGAAGGTTTGGACCAATATTGCCAAGCTTATGAACGCAGGCTCAAAGGCGACCCGTGAGGTTTGTCCCGATGCTCTCATTGCGATTCACTTTGCAAACCCCGAGAAGGTTTCAAATTACAATAATTATGGTTATTATCTCTCCTCCCAGAAGGTAGATTATGACGTTTTCGCATCATCTTACTATCCCTTCTGGCACGGAACGCTTGATAATCTTGCATCTGTTTTGAATAACATTGCAGATAAGTACAACAAGAAGGTTATGATTGCCGAGACTGCTTACGTTAACACCCTTGAGGACACCGACTTCTTCGGCAACACGGGTGGTGATGCGGTTAAGCCCTATCCCTTCACCGAGCAGGGCCAGGCAAACCACCTCAGAAACCTTATTGATACCGCTGCAAACGATATTCACAACTGCATTGGCGTTTTCTACTGGGAAGGCACTTGGATTTCGGTTGGCGGTGAGACCTGGGAAGAAAACTCTCAGCTTTGGGAGAAGTACGGCTCGGGCTGGGCGACATCCTATGCAGGTTCTTATGATCCCAACGATGCAGGTAAGTATTACGGCGGATGCTCTGTTGACAACCAGGCATTCTTCGATGAAAACGGCAAGGTGCGTGAATCTCTTAAGGTGTTCGCTCTTGTACACAAGGGCAATATCGTAGAAAACAAGGCAGATGCTATTGAGGATGTAACCCTTATCGTCGACCTTAACGGAGATATTATTCTTCCCGAAACTGTTTACGCAGTAATGCTTGACGATTCCAAGCAGGTTCTCCCTGTTGTTTGGCATAACGTTGATTACGATACAATGAAGAACGGCGGCGTTGCAAAGTATGAAATTCTCGGTACCGCAGGCGGAATGACCGCACGCTGCTACGTTTCTATGGTTGAATATAACTTCCTTCAGAACTGGAGCTTTGAGGACGATGCTGAAGGAACCGGTTGGACAGCAACTGCTTCTAATAAGTTCGATGAGCTTTACGTTGAAGATAAGGTTACAGACTCTATGACCGGCACAAAGCACTATCACTTCTGGGGCTCCGGCACAAACTCCGTAGAGTTTACTCTCGAGCAGGAGGTTAGCGGCATCAAGGCAGGTAAGTACAACTACTCCATCTCTACCATGGGTGGCGATTGCGGCGAATACGAGGCTTATGCTTACGTAAAAATCAACGGTGAGATAGTTTACAAGGCAGATGCACAGTTTACAGTTTATAATGAGTGGCACACAGCCACCATCAAGGATATCGAATATAATGAAGGCGACGTAATGATAGTTGGTCTTTACGTTAAGTGCGTAGGCTCCGGCAGCGGTGCTTGGGGTAAGATCGACGATGCTCTTCTTAACTCGGTGAACGAATAAAAGGAAGGTACTAAAATGGTAAAAAACAAACAAAAACGAATCATAATCAGCCTTTTGCTGGTATTTATTATGCTATTTTCCACATTTTCGGTGACATCTTGTATGCTTTTTGAAGATGTTTACGTTGAAGATGGCGTAGAGGAAATTCCGAATGATACACCAGATACGCCTGACACGCCCGATACTCCCGATGAGCCCTACGTTCCTGTTGTTGATCCCGTTAGCGACGATTACAGAGTGTTCTATCATATTTTCGTAGGTTCCTTCTCCGACTCTAACAATGACACCATTGGTGACCTTCGCGGTATTATCAACCGTATGGATTACCTTAACGATGGCGATATTAACTCCGGCAACGACCTTGGTGTTCAGGGCATTTGGCTCTCACCCATCTTCTCATCTCCCTCTTATCACAAGTACGATGCAAGCGATTATTATAAAATCGACTGGAGATTTGGTAACGAGGCTGCTCTCAAGGATCTTATTGAGATCTGTCACGAGCGTAACGTAAAGCTCATTATCGACCTTGCAATCAACCACACCTCCAATCAGCATCCCTGGTTCCTTGAGTTCAAGCAGGCGAGAGTAAACGGCGATACAAGCAACAAGTATTACAATTATTACTCCTGCACAACAGAGGCTGGCAAGGTAAACGGTAAGACATATCAGAAAATCGCAGGTGTTGACTGCTGGTATGAGTGTAACTTCACCGGTGATATGCCCGAGCTTGATTTTGACAATCCCGAGGTTAAAGCGGAGATGCTTGCGGTAGCAAAGTATTATCTCGATCTCGGTGTTGACGGCTTCCGTTTTGACGCAGTTAAGTACATTTATTACGGTGATACAAACAGATCCACAGCATTTTGGGAATGGTATAACTCCGAGCTCAGAGCATACAAGCCTGACGTCTACATCGTGGGTGAGTGCTGGTCTGGTGATAACGAAGTTATCAAATACTATGATTCCATGAACTGCTTTAACTTCTCTATGGCAGGCGCGGAGGGCAAGGTTGCCTCTGCTGCAAAGGGAACAAGTCTTTCGACCTACCTCAATTATGTTGAGAACTATCAGAATTCTATTGAAAGCGCCAATTCAAAGGCGATGATGTGTGCATTCCTTTCCAACCATGACATGGACAGAATTGCAGGAACCTTTATCAACCAGTCGAACATGAAAATGGCGGCAAACCTTTATCTTCTTGCTCACGGTTCTCCCTTCATCTATTACGGTGAGGAGATCGGTATGAGAGGCTCGAGAGCCAGCGAAGCCACAGATGCAAACCGCAGACTTGCGATGCTTTGGGGTGATAAAGACAGAGTTAAGAACCCTGTCGGATACACTTATACCGATGATAAGCAGATTAAGACGACCGTTGCTACCCAGCTTGAGGATCCCAACAGCCTTCTCAGCCATTATTCAAAGGTAATCAACGTTCGCAACAGATATCCTGCGATCGCTCGTGGAGATTATAATACCGTAACAAGCTCCAACACCAAGTTTGGCGGTTTCTACGTTACCTACGAGGGTGAGGTTCTCGGTATTTTCCACAATACGTCTACAAAGACCATCACCATTGACGTGAACAAGTGTAATGGTCTTGACGGCAACAAGTTTACCCAGCTTCTTGAGGTTCTTGGTAACAACGCAACTCTCGAGGGTAGTATGCTCACAATTGCTGCTCACACCTCTGTAATTCTCAAATAATGTAAACAAAACATAACATTTTATGGTGAAAAATATGGAAAACAAGTTTGTTGTTAATATTATCCACCGCCCCGAATTATCCCCCGAGTACGCTGAAAAGGCCCTCGGGGGTGTTCAGGATGTGAGGGATGAATCTTTGGATATTTTCAGATTCCAGCAGGACTGCGCCCATAAGTACGGACTGAAAACTACCATCCAGATAACCTATGCATCGCTCTTCTCGGACATCATTATCGCTCTTGCGAAGGAAGAGCACGAAAAGTACGGTGACGAGATAGGCCTTTCGCTTCTTGGCCTCCCTTGTCCCGAGTTTAAAGCAAAGTATAAGACCGAGGATTTCTGCATTTGGATGTTTGACGAGGCGACCAAGCGCGAGATAATCGACGACGTTTTTGGTAAATTTTATGAGAAATTCGGCTTTTATCCCGAATCCACAAGCAGTTATTTCCTCGATGCCTACACAATTAACTATATTAAGGAAAGGTATCCCAGCGTAAAGTGTGCGGTTGCAACCTGCTGGGAGGAGGGTCCCAAGGCCTTCCATACCTGTAACAACTCCTGGTATACCTTCATGGATGGTGGACCCTGGAATCCTTGGATCCCCTCG
Source organism: Eubacteriales bacterium (assembly GCA_045654725.1). Classification (GTDB taxonomy): domain Bacteria; phylum Bacillota; class Clostridia; order Oscillospirales; family CAG-272; genus UBA1740. Next base: position 62,548 of record JAZONX010000008.1, on the reverse strand, counting down.
AAGGTAAACTCGCATTGTCCGGCTTCTGACGAGGCAGATGACTCGGGAATAGTTGCAATTCCTCATCTTTCCCGTGATTTGATGGCTTGCTTTGACGGAAACGGCTCTAATTTTGGAACACATCCTCAAAACGTTCTTCGAGGAATGATCTATTATAACGAAAACGGCGAGTACGAGTATCCCTATCTCTACAATCTTATCGATCAATACCGTCATCTTGCGAAATATAACGACGGTTATAGCTATAATATGATGTTCGTTGGTCCCGGTTGGCTCAACAAAATGGGTCGCTGGGAGGCACCCTATGAGCTTCTAGCGAAGTCCTACGACGACGGTATGAAATACTACGGAAAGCTCAAGAGCGAGGGCAAGCTTATAGATATGACAATGAGCGAATTTGCCGACTATTATCGCTCCTGCCATAAGGATTACAAGCGTGGAGAGTGCGCTCTTTGGAAGGACATTCTTTACGGTAGCCGTAAGGAGTATTTCTGGTATGCAGACCCCTCGATGCGAACCTGTTTTGACTTCAATCAGGGTGGCGCGATGATCGATCTTCGTCCCTACGTGGCGAGAATTCCGCAGAAAACCGGTATTGGCACGGAGAACGTGTACGATGCGTCCTATCCCTACCTTATTCAAATCAACTATCGCGCGGGCTTCTTCACCCACTATGCCGGCGCGGGAACAATCAAATCCTGTAAGGTTTCTGCCAGAGGCAGAAGTGCCGATCTTGCTCTCACCAGAACCATGGCAAAGTACGAGAAGATTGACGGCGGTGTAAGGCTTACAACCGATCCCGTTACTCTCGATCTCGGCGGTCTTAACGTTGAGGTTCAGTCGGTGTTTACCATTCTTGAGGGCGAGGGAAAAATCATCACCGAGCGTAATATTCTCAACGATCTCGGCGGTGAAAAGGTTACCTTCACCGAGTATTTCACAGGTGGCTTCGGTACGACCGAATACCAGTCGGATATGACAAATCTCACCCTCGGAGTTGACGGTGAGGAGATGAACTATTCCTATCACGGAAGAAAGATAGTTAAGGAGAATGCCGAGTCCGTTTACGTTAATATTCCCGATGTTTTAACCCAGGTTTCTATGGGTGGTGAGGGAGTTTCTGCCGTAGCGGAGGAGGGAATTGCATTCTCGCCTATCTATCACATCGAGGTTAGCAAAACTATCAGCGAAGGAGGAGTAAAAACATGGCTCAATCTACAAAAGGTAAACTGAATTTCCGTTGTCCCTCCTGCTTTATGAGAGATATTGACATTGATATGTTCTACGATGGAGAGGCAAAGGAGTACTACTGTCTTCGTTGCGGTTTTACCGGTCGTGAAGAGGATGTTTTGCGCCTTAACGAGATGGCGAGATACCGTTATCGTGCCATGAAAAAGCGTGTTGTTGATTTTGGAGAGGACAATGAACCTCCGAAATTCGAGGATCACAGAGGTGGCGAGCAATGATTTTAGGCGTTGACGTTTCGACCTACCTCGAGGAACTTTCTTTTGGCGCAAAATACTACGACAAAGATACGGAAATCGACCCTCTTGATGCATTTGTTAAGAACGGTGTCGAATATATGAGAATTCGAGTTTGGAATGATCCGAAAGGTCCTTCCGGAGAGCTCTATCTCGCAGGAAATTGCGATCTCGACAACTATGTAAAACTTGCAAAACTTGCAAAGTCAAAGGGATATAAGATCCTTATGGATCTTCACTACTCTGATTTTTGGGCAGATCCCGGAAAGCAGATGATCCCGAAGGCTTGGGCAAGCTACGGAATCGACGAGATGACCGATGCTCTTTACTCCTTCACAAAGCACTGTCTTGAGGTTGCTGTTAGTGAGGGCGTTGCGCCCGATATGATACAGGTTGGCAACGAGATAACAAATGGCATTCTTTGGCCGATAGGCAAGCTGGAAATCGACGGAAAACGCGGTAATTATGACAATTTCTGCCGACTGATCGATGCCGGTTGTCGCGCCTGCCGTGAGGTCCTTCCTTCTGCGGAAATAATGCTTCACCTTGAGCGTAGCCACGATAAAGAGGTGTATCAGGAATTTTTCACCGAGATGGAGGGTCACGGCATAGATTACGACATAATCGGCGCGTCGTACTATCCTTATTGGCACGGCACGCCCTCACAGCTTATGGAAAATCTTAACGCTTGCAAGCATTTTGGAAAGAAGATAATGGTTGTTGAGCTTGGATACGGCTTCACCGACAAGGGCTACGTCCTCAATGGAGAGGAAAGAAGACTTGTCATTGATCAGGAGCGCGCAATCGTTCCGGGTGTGACCGACGTTTATCCTCTGACACCTAATGGTCAGGCAGAGTACATCAAGCATATCGTAACTCTCCTTCAGAAAAATGCCATTGACGGTTTGTTCTATTGGGAGCCCCTTTGGCTTCCCGGAGAGGGCATTTGCTGGGCTAGCGAGGCAGGGCAGAGCTACATTCACGAGGAGGGAAAATCCACCTCAAACGAGTGGGCAAATCAGTGTCTTTTTGACTACGAAGGCAGAAAACTTCCCGCTTTTGATGAATTTAAATTAATATAAGATACGGTCACCTTGGTATTTTGTTAAAAAATTGCCAAGGTGATTTGTGCAAAATGCCGATTTTGATTATGGGCGGTCTTTTCTTGTTGACAAAAATGTCCAATGATGTTATAATCTTTATGCGCAAAGTTGCGTAATAAAAATTATTTAAGGAGGATTTACTCTTATGAAAATGAGTAAGATCTTAGCTCTTCTCCTCGTTGTTGTTATGATCGCTTCTTGCCTTATCGCATGTGGCGGCGGCGCAAGCAACAATAACGACAATAATCAGGACAACAATCAGACTCCCGATACTCCTGATACTCCCGACACACCCGACACACCTGACACACCCGACACTCCCGACACCCCTGATGTTCCCGAGAACAATCCTCTTGCAGGTGACTATAACATCACTCTTTGGGTTTCCGAGAAGGAAGGCGTTGCTGATCAGTTCTACGCTCAGATCGAGGCTTTCATGGCTGAGAACCCCGGCATCAACATCACAGCATCCATCGAGGGTGTTACTGAGGCTGACGCAGGCTCTAAGGTAGTTGCTGACGTTGCATCTGCTCCCGATATGTTCTGTTTCGCACAGGACCAGCTCGCTCGTCTTGTTCAGGCAGCTGCTCTTGCAGGTCCCGGTGGTGACATCGAAACTCTCGTTAAGGAATCTAACGATAAGGGTTCCGTTGCTGCAGCTTCTGTTGCAGGTGAGGTTTATGCTTATCCCATGACTTCCGACAACGGTTACTATATGTACTATGATACCAGCATCATCTCTCCCAAGCAGGCTGAGAGCCTTGAGGATCTCATCGCTCAGTGCGAGGCTAACGGCAAGACCTTCCGTTACGCTCTTGAGAACGCTTGGTACACCGCATCCTTCTTCTTCGCTACCGGTTGTCATTCCAACTGGACCATGGACGCTGAGGGTAACTTCAACGCTGTTGATGATACATTCAACTCCGCAGCAGGTCTTGTAGCTATGCAGGGTATGCAGAAGCTCGCTCAGTCTTCTTGCTACGACTCCAACGCTGACATCTTCACCAACGCTGGTGTAATCATCACCGGTATTTGGAACGCAGACGCAGCAGAGGAGCACTTCGGTGAGAACTTCGGTGTTACCGATCTTCCTTCCTTCACCGTTGATGGCGAATCCTACCACCTTGGTTCTTACACCGGTAACAAGCTTCTCGGTGTTAAGCCTCAGGAAGATTCCAACAAGGCAGCAGTTCTTCAGCTTCTCGCTCTTTACCTCACCAGCGAAGAGTGCCAGCTTCAGAGATACGAGTCCTTCCAGTGGGGTCCCTCTAACCTCGCAGCTCAGGCTTCTGAGGACGTTCAGGAGAACCTCTCTCTTGCAGCTCTCGCTAAGCAGAACGCATACGGTCAGCCTCAGGGCCAGATCCACGGTTCTTGGTGGGATATCGCAAAGGTACTTGGCGCAGACGCTAAGGCAGCTACATCCATTGCAGACCTTCAGGCTTCCCTTGATGCATACGATCTCGCAATCGGCGCTCTCTTCCAGATGACAGAAGAGCAGAAGCAGGCTTGGGGCGTAATCGGTTCTATCTGTGGAACCAGCTGGGATACCGACTTCCCCATGACCAACAAGGGTAACGGCGTTTACGAGTCCGACGTTCTCGCACTCACCGCAGCTGAAGAGTTCAAGTGCCGTCAGGGCGCTTCTTGGAGCGTTAACTTCGGTTCCGATGGTAACCTCAATGGTCCTAACTGCGTAGTTGAGACAAGCGGTAACTACATCGTACGTCTTACTATCCACAGCGAGACTTCCGCTACTATCGAGCTTATTCCCGCTTAAATTTAATAACTTCCGGCTAACGGGGAGCTTCGGCTCCCCTGCCGTCGGGCAGTAAAGGCATTGTTAGCCGGAATACAAGGACGACAGTGGTCTTGTGTATCGACTAACAATGCCTTTCATAACAAAAAGGAGTTAAACTCAGTTTATATTTTTGCTTTATGAAAAGATTGAACGATTTAGATTATTTAAAACTAAATAAGATTCAAGCTCTTTGGTACAACGTCAAGGTATTTGTTTGTTCCATCCCCGGATGGTTCGTAAAGCTTGGCCTTGCCATTTGGGCTTTTATTAAGAATTGTGGCATCTCCATTAAGGACGAGGCCCTGGATATTTTCAATACCTTTAGAAAAGGTAATTGGGCAGTTAAGCTCTCCTTCCTTATCTTCGGATTTGGAAACTTGTTCTATGGACAGATCATGCGAGGAGTTCTCTTCCTTTTATTTGAGATAATATTCTTCGTGTATATGTTCCTTCCCAGCGGAGGTTTTTATTGGCTCGGTAAGGCGAACTTCTTCCAGACCGGCGCTACCGTTGGTACTGTTCAGGGTACATTCAAGTACACCTCCATCTACTACAAGGATAAGCTCATCGTAACCAAGGACTGGGTTCCCGGTGACGACTCGGTAAAGGTGCTTCTCTACGCACTTCTTACTGTAGTGTTCATCATTGGATTTATCGCAACCTGGAGAATGCAGGTTAAGCAGTGCCGTATCTGTATGGACATCACTGCTCAGGGCAAGAAGATTAAGAGTGGTAAGGACGACCTTCAGTCTCTTATTGACGATCAGTTCCATAAGACTCTTCTCACTCCCTCTCTCCTTGGTATTCTCATATTCACCGTACTTCCCACCATTTATATGGTGCTCATCGCCTTCACAAGCTATGATGCGGCGCATGACGGTTATTCCAACCTCTTCTCTTGGGTTGGTCTCGAGCATTTCAACGAGCTGACCAACTTCGGCACAGGCGGTCTTGGTCTTGCTTTCGGTGAGATTCTTTCCTGGACACTTATGTGGTCCTTCTTCGCAACCTTCAGTAACTACTTCCTTGGTATGTTCGTTGCGATAATGATCAATAAGAAAGGAATTAAGTTCAAGAAGTTCTGGCGTACCATTCTGGTTATGACCATTGCTATTCCTCAGTTCGTTTCTCTTCTTTACGTATCCCGTATGTTTGACCCGTCGGGTATCGTAGGTAAGCTTCTTCTTGACTGGGGTATGATCCCCGATAAGATGCTTGCACTCAATCAGTACGGTCTCTGGCAGAATCCTACATCTGCGAGAATTCTTCTGATCGTGATCAACATCTGGATCGGTATTCCTTACATCATGCTTATGGCAACCGGTATTCTTATGAACATTCCCGCCGACCTTTACGAGTCTGCTCGTATCGACGGTGCAAGTGGTGTTCAGCAGTTTACCAAGATCACCCTTCCTTATATGCTATTTGTAACAGGTCCTTACCTTCTTACAAGCTTTGTTGGTAACCTTAATAACTTCAACGTTATTTATCTTCTTTCGGGCGGTGGACCCACCAACACGGAGATAAAATATGCGGGCGGTGTATCGGTAGGTCATACCGACCTTCTTATCACATGGCTTTACAGAATGACTCTTGAGAGCCCTGAGAGTAAGTACTATATGGCATCGGTTATCGGTATCTTGATGTTCGTTGTAGTTGCGATACTTTCGCTTATCGTTTATAACGTAATTCCGTCTACTAAGAACGAGGAGGACTTTGGATAATGAAACAAGAAAATACAAGCTCTATCAAAAAGTCCGGTCTCGGTGCAAGAGCCAGCAGAATCATTGGTAATACAATTATTTACATAATTCTCGTATTGATTTCTATCACATGGCTGTTCCCCTTCTTCGGAATTGTGTTTGAGTCTCTCGAGGTTAGCACCAAGGCTATGGATAGCTATCTCTGGCCCAGAGAATTTGGCCTTGACAACTACATCAGACTCTTCAAGGAAACCGACTTTATTAAGTGGTTCAAGAATACCGCACTTATGGGCATCGTAGTTGCTTTCCTTCAGACCTTCTTCATTCTCTCTATGTCTTACACACTCTCAAGACTTAGATTCAAGGGAAGAAAGGGTCTTATGAACCTTATGCTTATCCTGGGTATGTTCCCCGGATTCCTTACACTGATACTTATCTACAAGGTGTTCTCCGACTTCGGTCTTACGATGGATATGGCTCCCGTCGGACTTATCATCGTTTATTGTGCATCCAGTGGTATGGGTTACTACGTTTCCAAGGGCTTCTTCGATACAATCTCCAAGAGCCTTGACGAGGCGGCAAGAATTGACGGCGCAACTCGTTTGCAGGTATTCTATAAGGTAATCATGCCCCTTTCTAAGCCTATCGTTATTTACACCATCCTTATGGGCTTCATGGCTCCTTGGGGCGACTTCATGATGGCTAACTACCTTATTCATGAGAATTCCGAGGGTATGAACGTTGCGGTTGGTATGTTCGAGTGGCTTTCCAGAACAAACTTAAACACACATTACACCGTGTTCTGTGCAGCCGGCGTTATGGTAGCGGTTCCCGTTACGTTGGTATTCCTTCTTCTTCAGAAGTACTACGTAGAGGGTGTTACCGGCGGTGCAGTCAAAGGATAAGAGGATAAGAGGATTTAAATATGGCTAGTGTAAAATTAACTAATGTAAAGAAAATATATGGCAAGAACACTCTTGCAGTTGATAATTTCAACCTTGATATCGCCGATAAGGAATTTATCGTATTCGTAGGTCCTTCGGGATGTGGTAAGTCCACAACTCTTCGTATGATCGCGGGTCTTGAGGATATTTCCGGCGGTACAGTTGAGATTGACGGCGTGGTTGTAAACGACCTTCAGCCCCGTGACAGAGATATCGCGATGGTATTCCAGAACTATGCGCTTTATCCCCACCTTACCGTTTTTGAGAACATGGCGTTCAGCCTTCGTCTTAAGAAGGTTCCTCAGGAAGAGGTTTATAAGAAGGTAGTTGAGGCGGCAGAGATTCTCGGTATTACCGAGTATCTTACCAGAAAGCCCAGAGCTCTTTCGGGCGGTCAGCGTCAGAGAGTTGCTATCGGCCGTGCGATGGTTCGTGACTCCAAGGTATTCCTTATGGACGAACCTCTCTCCAACCTCGACGCGAAGCTTCGTAACCAGATGAGAGCAGAGATCATTCTTCTCCGTAAGAAGATCGACACCACCTTCATCTACGTAACACACGACCAGACCGAGGCAATGACTCTTGGTGACCGTATCGTAATTATGAAGGACGGCCTTATTCAGCAGGTTGGTACTCCCACAGAGGTATTTGATATGCCTATCAACCTCTTCGTAGCAGAGTTCATCGGTGCTCCCAAGATGAATACCTTCAAGACCAAACTCGTTTCCGAGGGCGGCAAGTACTTCATCCATGAGTCCGGCGCGAAGATTGAGGTTACCGGTGCCAAGGCAGAGGCTCTTAAGGCTAAGGGCATCGGCTCCAGAGATGTTATTCTCGGCGTTCGTCCCGAGCATTACACTCTCACCGAGAAGGATAACCCCGGTGCGATCGCTTGTCAGATCATCGTAAACGAGATGATGGGTAGTGAGCTTCACCTCCACGTTCTCGAGGAGAACGGTCAGAGACTTATCGTTCGTATTCCTACCGTTTCTCTCACCGATGAGCAGCGTCATTCGCTCGTTCAGGGTCAGACAATTTACGTTACCTTCGAGGGTAAGGTAATGCACTTCTTCGACGAGGAAACCCAGCTCAACCTCATCGTTTAATGCTATAAAAAGTAAATTAACACTTATTTCTGAGTCCAATGCAAAAACTGTGTTGGACTCAGTTTTACTATCAAAAAGACAACTATTATTTACAAAATCTATGTTTTATGCTTTAAGACACGGATTTTTAGGAGGAGTATTATGCGTAAAGATTTTGGTGCAAAATGTTGGCTCTATCCGATGCCTGTTTTTATCGTTGGTACTTATGATGAGAAGGGAACTCCCAACGCTATGAATGCCGCTTGGGGCGGTATGTATGATACAAATTTAGTGATGGTTTGCCTTGCAGATGAGCACAAAACCACCGAAAACATTAAGAAGACCGGGGCGTTTACCGTAAGCTTTGCAACGGCAAATACGGTTGTTCCTTGCGACTACGTTGGTATAGTTTCGGCTAACGATACACCCGACAAATTTGAAAAAGCGGGGTTCCACGCGACAAAAAGCGACAAGGTTAATGCACCTTTGATAGACGAGCTCCCTGTTTCGGTGGAGTGTAAGCTTCATAAATTTACCGAGGACGGAATTTGCATAGGCGAGATTGTAAATATATCGGCTGATGAAAGTGTCCTTGATGAAAATGGCAAAATCGATCCCGAAAAGCTTGACCATATCTGCTATGATAGTGTTCATCACACCTACCGTCGTCTCGGAGAGGTGGTAGGCAGAGCCTTTTCTGACGGAAAACAGATCAAGTAAAAATACATATGAATAACTAAAACCGATGAGGAATCTCGCGAAACCTCATCGGCTATTTTTTATTATCTTACTACCGAAGAATGACGGTAAATGTAGAACTCCTCTTGGCTTGGCATCCATGATTTTTCTTTAGCAGGGAAGGTGGCATCAAATGCCTCGACAGCGGCGGTGTCCTCGCAGCAATCCGCTGCGGTGCTGGCAATATACATCCATTTTTTTCCGTCAAGTGCACCGGGCACAAGCTCCGCAACGAGCAGGGCGGTAGGGAAGTTGCCGTCAACCATAAAACTGACGTTCTTCTTTTTGCAGCTTACAAATCCACGGCTCACATAGTTGCCCGGGTTGCCGAAGTTGATATTTACATCATATCCCATCTTGCGCGCCACTTCGAAGGAATGGTCGATCAGTATTTTTCCTAGCTTTTTTCTCTGATATTTTGGCGCAACGCAAAGCGGACCAAAGGAAATGATTTCCTTTCTCTCGCCATGTTCATCCTCAAGCCACGCCTTGGTGTACATTATATTTCCAATAATCTCTCCATCCTTTTCAAGAACGAAGGCAAGTTCTGGGATAAAGTCGGGATGATTTCTCATCATATGAACGTAATAATGCTCGTCCGCGCCTGGCTTATAGATGTTCCAAAATGCCTCGCGAGTCAATTCCTCAACTGCTCTGTAGTCCTTTTCTATTTCCAAACGAATCTTTACGTTTTCCATAAAAAACTCCAATCGTAATTATATTTCGAAAACATTATATCACAGTAATATCGATAATTCAATAGAAAAAGAGGCATTCTCTAAAAAGATATGCCTCTTAATTTTATATCCCATAAGTGCTTGTCAACGGATCTTTAAATATGCCGATTTCGGGTGTTGCAAAGGTGAAAATAACAAATAAAAGAGCGATAACGCAAAGCGTCAGAAAAGCCAATTTTGGTCGCTTACACTCGCTGTCATCCTTCCTTAGGGCGAACGCCTCATAGATATATGCTGCCGCTGCCGAGATGAAGAAAATTGCGATATTTATCCAATCAGGCGATTTGCCGATTACGCCGTTGTATGTGTAGAAGAGAAAGGGAATCAGAACAAGACCCAGAAGTATTCCTTTTAGCTTGATACACCAAAAACTGGCTCTATCACGGAAGAAAAAGCTTTGCACTATGGCAAAAACGAACATCGGCCAAAAGAGCAGCTTCATGTGCTCCCAGGTTGATTCGTTTACGCCCGAAAATGGAGCAATTAGCGCAGATTCTGTCCATTCGTATAAAAAATGCAATAACGTACCGACAAATGAGGACATCGCGAACCCCACAAGCGACCAAATCCAAAGAGATTTTTTCATAACTCACCCCCAAAGATACTCTGTGAGCAAGTATATTCAAAATCATCGAGCTTTATGCTCGAAGGGAGAGAACTGCCAACGAATTATTCCTCGGCGAGTGACTGCATATATTTGTGCATTGTTTCTGCTACTATTTTGCTGTGTGCAACCGCCTCAACGACAGTTCTTGGGCCGTGAACGGCATCGCCGCTTGAGAAGATGCCCGGGCGGGATGTGTTTCCAAACTCGTCTGCCACGAGAAGGCCGCGTTTGTTGGTTTCAAGTCCGCTTGTCAAAGTGTTTTGCGGACCCTGGCTAATCGAAATAATCACGCTGTCAGCCTCATAGAGTTTTTCGCTTCCGGGAATATCTGTGAGGCTTCCGTCCTCGTTCTCGATTACGTCGCAGAAGATTACACCCTCGTCAACGATTTCGACGGGTCGCTTGTTGTACTCAAAGTCAACGCCTTCGAGTTTCGCGTAATCAAACTCGTACTGGCTCGCCGCAACCTCCTTTGTGATAGAGAAGCAGGTGAGGTATTCTACCTCGTGGCGAAGTGCTGTTCTCGCAACATCCATAGCCGCATTGCCTGCGCCGATTACAATAACCCTTTGACCGAGCTTGAAGGAGTCGGGACTGTTCAAATAGTTTATGCCGAAATGCACGTGACCGAGCGTCTCGCCTTTGATGTGGAGCGCATTAGGCTTCCACACGCCTGTTCCAATAAATATCGCCTTATAGCCGTCGCGCAAGAGATCCTCTATACCGATTGAACCGCCGATATGAGTGTTGGGTCGAATTTTGATGCCCTTCATCTCGATGTGGCGATATTGAATATCGTCAAGCACCGTCTTTGGCAGACGGAAATCGGGAATTCCGTAACGGAGGACGCCACCGATTTCGCTCTGATTCTCAAAAATCGTAACCTGATAGCCGTATCTAGCGAGAATTATGGCGATTGTAATACCCGCAGGACCCGATCCTATGATAGCAACGCGCATACCGTTCCAGGGCTTCGGTCCTTTGACCATTTTAGGTGCGTAAGCACGCGAAATATACTGTTCAATATCCGAGAAGTGCACCGGAACACCCTTTTTACCCAGCACACAATGTCCCTCGCACTGCTTTTCGTGGTTGCAGATAAGGCTGCAAACGGTGGTGAGAGGATTGTTTTCGAACAGTAGCCTGCCCGCCTCATCCAGCTTGCTTTCTTTAAGTAACCTAATTATTTCCGGAATAGGCGTACTTATAGGGCAGCCCTTTACGCATTGCGGATTTTTACATTGCAAGCATCTGTTCGCTTCATCAATTACATGTAGAGCCATATCGCATCCTCCATTCTTCTTCATAAACATTATATACCTAGCGCGCCATTAAATCAAGACATACGGCGATTTTTCCAATAATTTTCTTTTATGGAAGATGCAGACTTTGGTATTTTGACCTCGAAAATTCGTCATTTTTGCGGCAGCTATGATACTGCCGATATTCTAATTTCCGTTTCCTTGGAATGCTTTTTAAAAATGGTAAATCGTTGTTAAAATAGGCTGTATTGCAAACAAAAGTAGGCATTTTGGTTAAAATTTCCGAACAAAAGCATAACGACCCCTTTTATTCCGTGCATTTTTTATTGAATAATTGAGAAAATTCTATCAATTTTGGACTTTACAAGTCAGTGGGTGTGTGATATAATCAAGATAGCTAATCCTGACTCATTGGTTACGGAGGTGTAAAATGCTGAAAAAATTGTACGAAAAGAGCAAAATATGGTTTGCGCTTAGCTGGATTATCGCTTATTGTGTTTTGATGTCTTTGGGTGATATGCTCTCCGCTATGGTCGGACTTGAAAAATCGGTCACGCTCGGCGTTGGAGTTTTTCTTTCGGGAATTTTGTTGATTTTTTTGAAGAAAAACGCGCTTTTTGAAACCTATGGATTGCGTTCTTCAGAGGCGTCATTGAAATCGATTCTCTATTACGCCCCACTACTTTTAATGCTTTCGGTAAATCTTTGGTATGGTGTAACCCTTAATTACAGAGTGCTTGAAACCGTCCTTTACATCCTCTCTATGCTTTGCGTGGGATTTTTGGAGGAGATGATTTTTCGTGGCTTTCTGTTTGGCGCTATGCGTGAGGAAAATTTCAAGGCAGCCGTAGTCGTTTCCGGCCTTACGTTTGGCATAGGACACATAATCAATCTGCTGAACGGATCCGGCATAGAGCTTATACCGAATTTGGTGCAGGTGGTGTATGCCACGACTGCGGGATTTATGTTTGTAATGCTCTACGTGAGAACAAAAAGCCTTATCGTTTGCATTCTTGCGCACGGAGTCTTTAACGCTCTCGGTGTATTCGCTAACGAGGGCGGGGTATCGCAGGAATATAGAATAATTGTCGGTCTCATTCTCGCATTCATCACAGGCTCCTACGCGGTATACTTAGCACTGCGAAAAGACAAGAAATAAGGTTGAATTCATAATTACATAGAAGACGTATCATTGTGAAACTATACAGTTCCGATGATACGTTTTTTATTGCAAAAGCGTAGTTTGTTGTCACTATTGCACAAATAAGGTTTTTCACCTTAGAAAATATTGACAAAGTTGTTGAAATAATATATAATATATCTTATACAAGCGCAAAACTAGTAGAAAGATAAAAAATTATATTGTGTCATAATTTAGAAAGGGTAATGTTATGAACAAAAAAGTAAAAATTCTAACTTTAGTTCTCGCTCTTGCGATGATCTTCTCCATCCTCGCGGTGGTGGCAGTTCCTGTAAGCGCGGATGTAACAACTAGAACCATTTACTTGAATTTAAGTGGCTCAAATTGGCCTCAAGCAAGTGCTTGGATGGAAGCATGGGTTTGGGGTAGTAGCCAAAAATCAGATTCGTGGTATAAATTTACCGATGCTGATGGCGACGGCTATTATGAGGCTCAGATTCCTAACGATGCCACAGGAATGAAGATTATTAGACGAGGACCTAGTCATACTCAGGGGTCTTGGGATGGTGGTCAGCAATGGGCTAGTACTAGTGATATATCCATTACAAGTACTAATAATTGCTATACTATGACCGGATGGAATACTAGCGGTTCTTGGAGTAGCTATACTCCTGCTTGCACTTCCCACAATTACAATGAGTATGGTCTTTGTACAAACGAAGGCTGTTCTGCCGGTCATACATATACTGTAGCAGGTGACAGTGCTGCTCTTCTCGGAACAACTTGGGATGTTGCAAATACTGCTAATGATATGCTCTACGATGCAGCAACCGGCACATATACCAAAGTATATGAGAACGTAGCAGCAGGAACTTATTTGATTAAGTGCGCTCAGGATCACGCCTGGACAACATCTTACGGTGGAACCGCCGCAGACGGTAATTATCAGTTCGTAGTTGAAGAGGCTGGTAGTACTGTAACCATTATTCTCAAGGGTACTGCAGTTAGTGTTACCGTAGAGGTTCCTCACGTTCACGATTATGGTGAGGGCGAAGTAACAACAGCTCCCGGCTGTGAAACAACCGGAGTTAAGACCTTTACTTGCTCTTGTGGTGATTCTTACACCGAGACAATCCCCGCTGCTCATACCTGGGCAAATGCTGATTGCGATACAGCTAGAACCTGTACCGTGTGTCACATAACCGAGGGCGAGCCTGCTGGACACACCTGGGTAGACGCAGATTGCGATACAGCAAAGACTTGTTCCGTATGTGGCGAAACCCAGGGCGAGCCTGCCGGACATACATGGGTAGACGCAGATTGCGATACAGCAAAGACCTGTTTCGTATGTGGCGAAACCGAGGGTGAAGCTCTTGGTCACAGCTATGTATACGGTATTTGCTCTGTATGTGGCGACAAGGATGCAAATTACGTAGATTACTACCTTGTGGGTTATATCAATGGTGCTAACTACGGTTGCGAAGAAGACTACCAAAATCTTGGCGAATATAAATTTGTTGACGGTAAACTAACCGCAACATTTAGCGTTGACAGCTACATCTTCGTAAAGACAGGCAATCTTAACGGCGAAAGCGTTAAGTGGTTGTTGACAGAATCCTACGTAGCTGACGGCATTGATAAGGATGTCGTATTTGCTGAGGGCAAGAGCGAGAAGATGTTTGTTCCTGCAAATACCGAGCTTCACTTCACACTTACAGTAAATGAAGATGGCACAGTTAGCCTTTATACTCACGTTCACGATTATGGTGAGGGTGAAATAACAACAGCTCCCAGCTGTACTACAACAGGCGTTAAAACATATACTTGCTCTTGTGGTGACTCCTACACCGAGGAAATTCTTGGTGGTCACACTTGGGATAACGCCAGCTGCACAGAACCCAAAACCTGCTCCGTATGCGGTGTAACCGAAGGCGCAGCTGCAGGACACACCTGGGTAGACGCAAATTGCGATACAGCAAAGACCTGCTCCGTATGTGGCGCAACCGAGGGCGAGGCTCTTGGTCACAGCTATGCAGACGGTAAGTGCTCGGTTTGTGGTACTATTGATCTTAGCGAAACAGTAACAATCTACTTCGAGAACAATTGGAAGTGGACAGAAATTCACGTATACTATTGGTACGGTGAAAACAACAACAGCTGGCCCGGTGTATCTGTTGGCGAGCCTATTGGCAAGAACGGAAGCGGCGAGCATGACGTTTACGCTGTAACAGTTCCCAAGTATGCTGACGGTATTATCTTTAACGGCAAGGACAACGGCAGTGATACACAGACACCCGACATTGAGTCCGGCTGGGCAGATTGCGTATGCTTCTACATGTGTTGGAGCGAAGAGCAGGGCGTTTACGTTAGCACTTACGAATACCACGTATACGAAACAGTAACAACAGATCCTACCTGTGATGCAGCCGGTTCGAAGGTTTCCACCTGTACAATATGTGGCACAGTGATCACCGAGGAGCTTGCTCCTGTACATTCTAACATTACTCATGTAGAGGCTAAGGCACCTACATGTACCGAAAACGGAAACATCGAGTATTGGTACTGCACCGATTGCGGATCTGCTTACCTCGATGAAAATTGCACTTTTAACACAAACCTCTTGGCGGTAGTTCTTCCTAGCGCACACACTTGGGTAGATGCAAACTGCACAGCAGCAAAAACTTGTTCTGTATGCGGCGCAACCGAGGATGCAGCTCTTGGACACATCTGGGTAGACGCAGATTGCGATTCTCCCAAGACCTGCTCCGTATGTGGCGCAACCGAGGGTGAAGCTCTTGGTCACAAGTACGTATATGGTATTTGCTCGGTATGTGGCGGCAAGGATGCTAGTTACGTAGATTATTACCTTGTAGGATTTATCAACGGCGCTGACTACGGTTGCGAAGGAGACTACACAAATCTTGGCGAATACAAATTTGTTGACGGTAAACTCACCGCAACATTCACTAATGACAGCTACATCTTCGTAAAGACAGGCAATCTTAACGGCGAAAACGTTAAGTGGTTCTTGACAGAGTCTTATGTACATGAAGGTATTGATAAGAACGTTGTATTTGCTGAAGGCAATAGCGAGAAGATGTTCGTTCCCGCGGGTGTTGAGGTTTACTTCACACTTACAGTAAACGAAGATGGAACACTCACTCTTTACACTCACGCTCATATTTACAATGCAGTAGTAACAGCTCCCACATGTACTGCAGGCGGTTACACGACATATACCTGTTCATGTGGTGACAGCTACGTTGCAGATGAGGTTGCGGCACTCGGTCACTCTTACGAAGCAGTAGTAACAGCTCCCACATGTACTGCAGGCGGTTACACAACATATACCTGTTCTTGTGGTGACAGCTACGTTGCAGACGAGGTTGCGGCACTTGGTCACAATATCGTAGTTGACGAGGCAAAGGCTCCCACATGTACCGAAAGTGGTCTTACCGCAGGTGAGCATTGCACAAGATGTGACCACAAGGTTGCACAGACTGTTGTTGATGCACTTGGTCACTCCTACGAAGCAGTAGTAACAGCTCCTACATGTACCGCGGGCGGTTACACAATACATACCTGTTCCAACTGTGGCGACAGCTACGTTGCAGATGAGGTGGCGGCACTCGGTCACAATATCGTAGTTGACGAGGCAAAGGCTCCCACATGTACCGAAAGTGGTTTTACCGCAGGTGAGCATTGCACAAGATGTGACCACAAGGTTGAGCAGACAGTTGTTGATGCACTTGGTCACGATATGATTACACATACCGAGATTCTTCCTACTTGTATAACAGACGGTGTTGAAGCCGGAGGCGAATGTACAAGATGCGATCATAAGGTTGGTCTTGCAGTAATCGAAGCTCTCGGTCACGACTTCAACGAAGGTCAGTGCACACGTTGTGGTGATAAGGATCCCGATTACGTTTCTCCTCACGAGCACGAATTCATTAACGGCAAGTGCGAGTGCGGTGTTGAAGATCCCAACTACGTTGCTCCCGAGCAGCCTGAAGATCCTTCGGATGAACCCACCGACGCTCCTGCCGAGGACGAGGATCACAGCGATTGTAAGGAAGAATCAAGTGGCTGGAAGAACTTCTGGAGAGCAATATTCAACTTCTTCAGAAGACTCTTTGGACTTCCCGAAAAGTGCGCTTGCGGTGACAAGCTGTAATCTTTCAAAATAACAATATAGCGGTGAATCGATCCCGGTTCACCGCCACCAAAAAACACGGTCAATCTAAATGCGGTTGGCCGTGTTTTGCTTTACTCGTAAATTTTGAACTTACTCCCTTTTGTGAGAGAAGGATGATTATATTTTTATAATTTGACTTACTGATATATGTGCTTAAATCAGCACATAAAATTACAATTTTGACAACAAAACTAGTCAAATATCCTATTAATCTATTACACTGTGCGCCAAACAGACTTAAATTGCATGGCATTTTTGAGCTTTTAATAATCCTTTTTGCTTGCATTGAGATATTCGCTTTATTACCAAATTTCCAACCCAAGAATTGCAAACAATATATAAATATATTTAATTATTTTAAATTCCATTGACAATTAAAGAGGACTGTGTTACAATATTACTTGTAAAACTGCGTGGGTAACACCATGCCGAAAAATAAGGAGATAAATATGAGAAAATTTCTATTTGTCCTTTTGACCATTATTTTGGTCATTATGATTCCTGTAAACATTGTTGTTAGAATGTTTGACAACACAGTTTCTCTTCTTTTGCCTGGAAACAAGTTCTGGACTCTTAAGAACGAGGATTCGTCCGCTATTTATTTTGATAGCGATTATGCAACAGAGGCTGAGAGAATTGCCGCAGGTAAAGAGCTCTGCTATCAGTTAGAGGCAGAGGGTGCAGCTCTTCTTCTTAACAATGGTGCACTTCCTCTTGCAAACGGCGCAAAGGTAAGTACTCTTTCGGTTAATTCTGTAGATCTTACATACGGCGGTACCGGTTCGGGTAACGTTGACGCTTCCAAGGCAGATAATCTTAAGACTGCTCTTGAAAAGTCCGGTTTTAACGTAAACTCGACTCTTTGGGACTGGTATAACGGCAAGGATGCAGAGAAGCTTATGAAGAAAATCGAAAAGGCTTCCGGCGACTCCAAGGGTGAGAGCGCGGTTCTTGCAGGTCAGGCTCCCATTCTCGAAATTGACATTAACGATTACCCCAATGATGTAAAGAACTCTATCTCCGAGTACGGTGATGCTGTTATCATTACATTCTCCCGTGTTGGCGGTGAGGGTTACGATTGCTCATTCCCCGGATATCAGGGTAACGCAAATGCTCAGAATTATCTTGAGCTCAATGATAATGAAAAGGGTCTTCTTAACTATGCAAACAATCTTAAGAACGAGGGCAAGATTAAAAGTATCATCGTTCTTATAAACACTTCCAATGCTCTTGAGGTTGATTTCCTTGAGGATTATGCAGTTGATGCATGTATGTGGGTTGGTGGTCTTGGTATCTCGGGTACTAATGCGGTTACCGACATTCTTGCAGGTAAGGTTAATCCCTCGGGTAGCATTGTAGATACTTATTGCAATGATAACTTTACTTCTCCCGCTATGCAGAACTTCATTGCACAGCAGTATGTAGTTGAGTCCGGCGTGGAGATTCCTGATGCCATCTCTACTTATATGGTATACCAGGAAGGCATTTACGTAGGATACAAGTACTACGAAACTCGTTACGTTGACTCTGTTATGAACGCAGGCAATGCCGGCAAATATGCTTCTAAGTATGGTGAAGAGGTTGCATTCCCCTTCGGATACGGTCTCTCTTATACCACATTTACTTACAGCAGCGTAAACTACGAGAAGGGTGTTAACCAGTATGGCGAGGCTTGCTATAACGTAAGCGTTACCGTTACTAACACAGGCAGCGTAGCAGGTAAGGAAACAGTTCAGATTTACCTTTCCTCTCCCTACACCCAGTACGACATAGATAACAAGATAGAAAAGGCTGCAGTTCAGCTCATCGGCTTTGGCAAGACCGATATCATCGAGCCCGGCAAGTCCGAGGTAATCACCATTCAGGTTGACGAGCGCGATATGGCTGTTTATGATGCATACGGTGCAGGCACTTACATTCTTGATGCGGGTGTTTATCACCTTATCGCAGCTACCGATTCTCACGATGCAGCAAACAACCTTCTTGCAAAGAATGGTTACACCGTAGCAGATGGAATGGATTACAATGGTAATGCAGATCTTGTATGTAGCTTTGATATTGCAGAGCTTGATGCAGTGACCTATTCCACATCTCTTAACGGTACCGAAATCGAAAACCAGCTTTCCGGTTCGGATCCTAACCTCTACTATGGTGAGAATACAATCACATTCCTTTCCAGAAATGACTGGGAAGGCACTTGGCCTACCGGCGAGTATAAGCTTGCGCTTTCCGCTGCAATGGCGAAGGAGCTTGATAACCGTTACAACAACAATATTCCCGAGTACGAGCAGATGATTGCTGACTTCGAGGAAAAGACAGGTAGAGATTGGCATACCATGCCTGCTCTCGGTGAAGACGGAGATCTTTCTCTTTATGATATGTTTACTGCTGACTATGACGAGAACGGTGTTCCCGCTTCCAAGCAGTATGATGATCCCGCATGGGATAAGCTTCTTGAGCAGGTTACTCTTAAGGAACTCATTCAGATAGGCGACTGCTTCCACTGGAGACATCCCGTGGCTTCTGTAGACGCTCCCGGTTCCCGTGATGAGAACGGACCTCAGGGTCTTACCGTTTCTCTCTTTGGCTCGGGTCTTCAGGCAGAGGCTACCGCTTTCACATCTGAGGACGTTATGGCAGCGACATTCAACCTTGACCTTATGTATCAGGTTGGTGTTATGATCGGTAACGACTGCCTTGATGCAGGTGTTTCTTGTCTCTATGGTCCCGGCGCAAACACTCACCGTACTCCCTATGGCGGACGTAACTTCGAGTACTACTCCGAGGACGGCTTCCTTTCCGGAGAGATGGGCGGTATAGAGGTTAAGGGTATCCTCTCTAAGGGTGTTGACGTTGTTATGAAGCACTTCGCTCTTAACGACTCCGAGCAGGAACGTCTTGGTCAGGCTGTATGGCTTACTGAGCAGGCTGCACGTGAGGTTTATCTTAAGGCATTCCAGAAGGCTCTTGAGGAGAACGGCGGACGCGGCGGCGTTATGACTGCATACACTCGTTGGGGTACCACATGGTCGGCTGCAAATTATGGCCTTATGACAGGTATTCTTCGCGAGGAGTGGGGCAATAACTCCATGCATATTACCGATAATATGATTACCGAAAATTGCAATGCTATTGATGCTATCATGGCAGGCGGTGTAACTTGCTTCGATGCAATGATGTCATACGCTACCAATGATATCAAGACAGCTACCGATGATCCTGTTTTCGTTAATGCTATGCTTGAGGCTGTTCACCACAACCTCTTCACAATTCTGAATTCCGCAGCAATGAACGGTGTGGGTGCTGATACAGAGGTAGTAGCTACCACCCCTGCAATTATCACCACCATTACCCTTGTAACAATTGGTCTTGCTGCTATTTGGGTTGTTATGATTATAATTAAGCGCAGATCCGTATAAAGTAGTTATAACACTGACATAATTTAATCCCCCTGTCCGTGGCGAGTGTCGAAAATAGGGCAGGGGGGTATTTATCGATAGGAATATACAATGAGAAAATATCAACTAATCAATGACAATTGGCTGTTTCGCTATCACGACGGTAGCGAGATGGTAGTGAATATTCCTCACACCTGGAATAATATTGATGGACAGGATGGCGGTGACGATTATTACCGTGGCACTTGCATCTATGAGAAGGACTTTAAAGCTCCCGCCTTTTCGCAGGAGGAACGGGTGTATCTTGAGTTCAACGGTGTCAACGCATCCGCTAAGGTTATTCTTAATGGTGAGGTAATAATGACGCATGACGGTGGATATTCTACCTTTAGATGTGATGTTACTGATCATCTTGTATCCGATAACCATATGGTGGTTGAGGTGGATAACTCTAAAAACGATAGAGTGTATCCGCAGAAGGCGGATTTTACATTTTACGGCGGTATTTACCGCGATGTGAATCTTATCACTGTAAACAAATATCACTTTGATCTTGACTTCTATGGCGGACGCGGTCTTGCTGTTTGCCCCGAGGTAGCGGGCGAGGATGCGGCTATATGGGTTCGCACCTGGCATAACGCAGATAACGGTGTTGTGAACATAGTCCTTAAGGATGCTGATGGAAATATAGTTGGCACCGGTGACGATAACGACGAGACCATAGTTATTGAAAAAGCACATCGTTGGCATGGTGTGGTTGATCCCTATCTGTATTCTTGCGAGGCTACGCTTATGGTTGACGGTGTGCCTACCGACATGGTGAGCTGTCGCTTTGGTGTTCGATCCTTCAAAATAGACGCCGATAAAGGCTTTTTCTTGAACGGTCGCGAGTATCCTCTCCGTGGTGTTTGCCGTCATCAGGACTGGAAAGGCATAGGTAATGCTATCACTAAGGAGCATCACGATACGGATATGGCTATGATACGTGAGGTTGGCGCCAATACGGTTCGCCTTGCACATTATCAGCATGACCAGTATTTCTATGATCTGTGTGACGAGTACGGAATGATTGTCTGGGCAGAGATTCCATACATTTCCGAGCATATGCCAAACGGCAGAGAAAACACGGTGAGTCAAATGAAGGAACTCGTGGTTCAATGCTACAATCACCCCTCCATCTGCGTTTGGGGAATTTCAAACGAGATCACCATTTCCACCAAGAAAAGGGCGGATATGCTCGATAACCACAAGATGTTGAACGACCTTATTCATGAAATGGATCCCAGCCGTCCAACAACCTTGGCTTGCTATGCCATGTGCGCTCCGTTTGACTCTGTCGGACATATTTCGGACGTTGTTAGCTGGAATCTGTATCTCGGCTGGTATACTCCCTTTATGTGGCTTAACAACATTTGGGTGGATTACTTCCACGGACGCTATCCTAATCGTTGTATTGGATATTCTGAATACGGCTGTGAATGTATGCCTAATCTACACTCTTCGCATCCTCGAAGAGGTGATCAGAGTGAGGAATATCAATGCAAATATAACGAGTATATGCTTAATTTCTTTGAGAAAAGGCCGTTTATGTGGGCGACACATCTTTGGAATATGTTTGACTTTGCTGCCGATGCCAGAAACCAGGGCGGCGAGCCGGGCATGAACCACAAGGGACTTGTTACATTTGATAGAAAAACCAAGAAGGATAGCTTCTACCTCTATAAAGCGTGGTGGAGCAAGGAGCCTTTCGTTTACATTGCCGGCAGACGTTACGTAGATCGCGCAGAGAAAAAGACTCGCATCAAGGTTTATTCCAACTGTTCTGAGGTGGATCTGTTTATCAACGGCGAAAAATTCTCTTCAGTTTCGGGAAGTAGGGTGTTTGATTTCCGAATTCCCTTGGAGGGCGAGGTAAAGGTTCGCGCTGTCTCGGGAGAGCATAGTGACGAGATCATTATTCGTCGTGTGAAGCAAAAGAATCCTCTTTATAAGCTCGGTAAGAATAAAGCAGGCGGTGGAAATTGGACTTAATTTCTCGGCATTTCTGATATGCTTATTTGCTTGTAAAAGCGTCTATTTCAAAAATTATTACCTTGATATACATAAGGAGATAAAAAATGAATGAAAACAATGGCGTAAACCGCGCCAAACTATATCAGCTGGCGCTGTTTCCTATGAATAACGGTGCTACAAATGTATACTTTGTGTTGATACTTTCTTATATTGCTCAGTTCGGTAACGTAGTTTTGGGACTAGCTATGCTATTCGCATCCTTTATGGTTACCGGAATGCGTGTGTTTGATGCAATTACTGACCCGATCATCGGCGCCCTGATGGATAAAACAAGCACAAAATTCGGCAAGTTTCGTCCTTTTATGGTCATTGGTAATGTAATTATGGCGATAAGCGTGCTACTCCTTTACGTGCTTACACCATTTGTACCCGCCAACGCAATGTGGCTTCGTTACGTTTTATTTACTTTTCTTTATGCCGTTTGGGTTATCGGATACACGTTCCAGACATCTGTTACCAGAAGTGCACAGACGGTTTTGACAAATGACCCTAATCAGCGTCCTCTCTTTACTATCTTTAACACCATAGGCTCTCTTGCAGGTATGGGAATTATGCAGGTTGTAGGTATGGTTATGGCGTGGGATTCCTTTGCAGGCGATTATAATGCCAAGTGGTATACAATTATGACCTTCGTGGGAATTGCGATTTCGGCACTCCTTACATTGCTTGCTGTTATTGGTATTGCTGAAAAGGATAACGAAAAATACTTCGGTATTGGTGGTCAGCAGGAAACCGTTAAGATATCCGAATATTTGGAGATAATCAAGGCAAATAAACCGCTTCAGCGTCTAATGGTTGCAGGTGGCGGATGTAAGCTTGCTCTTGCTATTGCGCAGAACATCACTGTGCTTATTATGCTTTACGGCTGTATGATGGGCAACTATGATACCTTCAATATGGTGTTTATGGCGCTTGGATACGTTTTTAGTGCTCCATTCTTCGTTCTAACCGTTCGAACCTCTCAGAAGCACGGTCAGAAAAAATCTCTTATGACATACGTTGCTGTGGCTCTCGGATGTTACATCGGTGTGCTTGCTCTTCTTCTCCTGTGGCAGCAGGGCAACCCCGCGTTCAACCTTAGTCTCTTTGGTGATAGCGGACTTTCCATCAACCTTTACACCATTCTCTTCGTTCTGTTCTTCGGTGTAGGCTACGGTGCTTATTACGCTACAGCAGATATGCCAATACCTATGGTTGCCGATTGCGCAGACTACGAGACATATCGTTCGGGTAAATTTATCCCGGGTATTATGGGAACACTCTTCTCACTTGTTGACAAACTTGTTTCCAGCCTTGCATCTGCGGTTGTATCTATTGCACTTATGTGCATTGGCATTCATGATCTGCCCACCAAGACCACTCCATATTCGGATGGAATGCAGGGCGTTGTTATTCTTCTGTTCTGTATAATTCCTATGATTGCTTGGGCATTGACTCTGCTTTCGATGAAGGGATATTCGCTTGACGGAAAACGAGTTAAAACTATTCAGGCAGTTAATTCGGCACGTAAAGCCGCAATAGCAAGTGGAATGTCTTTAGAAGAAGCCATGGCTACTATAAACGATGACACTGTGGATTCGTCTTTGCAGACAAATTAAACGTAATACATATTTGATATAAAGTGCCTTCTATTGGCAAATAAAGCCTTGAAAACTCAACGTTTTCAAGGCTTTATTTTTGTTTTAATGAAAAGACTTGAACTTGCGGCCTCTACCACCCCAACTGCCAGGTACTCGTTTTTCTGGCACTTTTTAGTCCGTTTAGTCCAATCTTGTAAACTAAACTGTACAAATAATGCAAATAATTCCGTATATTCCGTGTATTCCGCTTTGCGAAGTAGTCAAAACATGTGGTCAAATGTGGTCAAAAACAAGAAAAAGTAACGCGTGAATCCTCATCGCCTCGGCTCACCAGCCGATGCTTTTCCTTTGCCTCATTGTAACTCTGATTCAAAAATAATACAAGCCATTTTAACTTCTTTTCTTCTTTCTTAATGATCAAAATTTACACAAGCTTAAACAAAGAAAAGGCTCTGGAAGAAGGGTGATAAAAAAGTCTCGCGCAAATATTATAATAACTATTGCAAAAAATGTAGATTTGTAGTATAATGAATTTGTATTATTCGCCCCGTGGAATAAATGGAGGTAAAACATGAAGTATATGACGGCAAGTCAAGCTGCTCGAAAGTGGAACATTTCTCAGAGAAGAGTTCAGATTTTATGCGCAGAGGGAAGAATTAAAGGCGTATTCAAACTAGGGGATGCATGGGCAATCCCAGAGGATGCTGAAAAACCAATTGATGCAAGAACGATGAAGGAAAGCAAAAATGATTAAATACAACGTATTAGATTTGTTCTGCGGAGCAGGTGGATTGTCGTGTGGATTTGAACGCGCAGGTTTTAATATAATCCTCGGAATAGATAATGATAAAAAAGCTCTTGAAACCTTTGAAGCAAATCATAATGGTGCTAAGTCTATATGTGGTGATATTACGGAAATTGGATATGCCGATATTAAAAATGTGATCGGCGACAAAACCATTGATGTGATTATTGGCGGCCCCCCTTGTCAGGGTTTTTCTCTTTCCGGTCCACGCAATTTCAATGATCCGAGAAACAAGCTCTATTTAAGTTATATACGTTTGGTGGAAGAAATTAAGCCTAGAGCATTTGTCATTGAAAATGTTCCAGGATTGGTAGGATTGTTTAATGGAGAAGTAAAGGATAACATCATTAAACGTTTCACTGAGCTTGGATATACAGTTAAATATCAGATACTCTGTGCCGCGGATTATGGTGTGCCTCAAAATCGCAAGAGAGTAGTGTTTGTTGGAATGAAGAATGGCGAGAATGAATTCTTCTATCCCGATGTACTTGACTATGTTGTAACCTGCGAAATGGCTCTTTCTGATTTGCCGCCTCTTACGGATGAATTGGGTGAAGAAGAACAGGAGTATATGTTTGCACCACAAAATGCATATCAGAAAATTATGAGAGAAAAATCTCGCAAGGTATACAATCATGTTGCCGCAACACATTCAGAAAAAGTACAGCACATTATATCGCTTGTTCCTGACGGTGGTAACTATAAAGATTTGCCGGAAGAGTATCGTAGTAGTCGAAACTTCCATGTAGCATGGACACGTTTTGCAAGTCAAAAGCCTGCACCTACGATCGATACAGGACATAGACACCATTTCCATTACAAACATAATCGTGTTCCCACCGTAAGAGAGTGTGCGAGGATTCAATCATTCCCGGATGACTTTGTTTTTATTGGAAACAAAACGCAACAGTTTAGACAAGTCGGAAATGCTGTTCCACCCCTTATGGCAGAATGCATTGCAAAACAGCTTGAAAAAGCATTGGAGGATTAATTATGAGTGAATACAGTATTCCAAGTGAATATTATTTCCGCATACACCATGTCCGCCCTAGATTCAAAGGCGATATAGAGAACGTGCTTATATATTTCGCAGAAGAATTAACTGCTATAGGAGAATTGCCTGTTGACGAGTTTGTTTCGAAGGTAAATGCTGCAATTTATAGATATCCCGGCAATGCACATAGAGAGCTAAAAACAATAAACAACTGGAGAACTGAAATCTCATCTCTGTTTGGTTTCATTCAGCAAAATGATTCAACCGCCAAACCAGGAAGGCGTGCAATTGAGTTGGCCGAGAAACAGGACTTGGTTGAGTTCTTTAAAACATATCTTTATAATTTTCAATATCCTGGAGCACATATCAAGTCGCATGCTGTATTAGAACAAATCGAGCACGGTGTTCATTTTAAGCCAGCACAGTATATTCTAAAACTTTTGAAGCACGCATGTACCACGGAAGGTATAAATATTGGTTTAACAAAATTCGAGATCTGCCACTGTGTATTTAATGATCTTAGATGCACTCGCGATAACGAAGATGTTGCATTAACATGGAAACGCATTAAAGAAAATCGGAAATTGGAATTAACCTATGATCAGACTGGCGATGTGATTCGCTATGCAGGCGATATCGTTGATTATATGGAGATAGCCAATCTTTTGGTGACATACGATAGCAGAACTTATTATCTTAATTCGCTTGAAGAAGATGCCATCATAAAATTTATTGAATCTACCGAATGGTTCGATCAGTACGATGTAATGATTCGTAATAAGTATGGTACACTGGTAGCTGTCAATAATCGAAAAACAAGATGGTTTGAGTATGTAAATCGTGATATGTCCCATACTGATTTTGCTACTGATATTCTCGCTTACATTGCTGCTGATGCAGATGAACTCACTGCTTTAAAGAGTGGTGCGGAAGAATTGAGCGCTGTTGAAATAATAGAGAAGGAAAAAATCAAGAGCGAAGAAATTATAGGTGAGCGCTTAAGAGTGGGCGTTGATGATTTTACAACCAAGGACATCGGTGATATAGGCGAAAATCTTATTCATGGTCATGAATGCATGCGAATTAAACTGGGTGGACGTGAAGATCTTATTCATTTAATAAAACGCATTCCTACTCAATTTGCTGTTGGATATGATATCAGCTCCGTGGAGCTCGATGAAAGAAAGCGTTATATTGAGGTTAAGACTACAATTAGTGCAAAGCCTTTGCATTTCAACAAGATTCATTTAACTAAGAACGAGTGGAACACCGCGAACAGCACTCGTGATCGCTATTATATATATCGCTTGATGATAAGTAAAGGTGAAAGAAAGCTGTTCTTATTGCAAGATCCTGTCGGACTTTACAAGAAGGATATGATAGACATGGTTCCGACAGATGGTGCAGATATTACTTTTGATCCCAAGGTCGTTGGGGCATTTGAGGAGTTGTTAACATGGAGAGCTTAAAGGTTGCATCGCTTTTCTGCGGTTGCGGAGGAACTGATGTTGGACTACTCGGCGGCTTTGATTTTCTCGGTGAAAACTATGCAAGAAATCCAATGGAAATTGTGTATGCAAACGATATTGAAGAAAGCGCATGTCGCATATTCGAAGAAAACTTTGGTGTAGTTCCGGATAGACGAGATATTAGAACTGTTCCGGCATCAGAGATTCCCGAAATAGATGTACTTACTGGTGGATTCCCATGTCAATCCTTTTCAATAGTTGCACAAAATCCCAAGAGATTGGGATATAAAGATGAGCGCGGAATGCTGTTCTTTGAGATGTGCAGAATTTTGAGAGAAAAGCAGCCGAAGTGTTTTATAGCAGAAAATGTTAAAGGATTATTGTCGGCAAATAAGGGCGAAGCATTTCCGCTTATTATAAGCGAGTTTGAAAAATCAGGTTATCAGGTAACACATAAGCTTATCAATGCTGCAGCTTTTGGAGTTCCGCAGAAAAGAGAACGTGTAATTATTGTTGGAATTCGAAATGATCTTGGGTTCAAATACGAATTTCCTGAAGATGCACTTACCGAAGATGATTATGCAGTTCTTGGCGATGTAATAGAGAATCAAGTTGATGAAAAGTATTTCTTCAGCGAAAGAGCGGTTCAAGGAATGAGAGCAGCTAAGAGAGATATGAACAAAGGCAGAGCTCAAGACTTAAATAAACCTTGTAATACGGTAGGTTCGCATTTGGCAAAGGTTTCATTAAACAGCACAGATCCGGTGTTGTTGGATGGTGGCAGATATAGAAGATTTACGCCAAGAGAAGTTGCGCGGATCCAATCTTTCCCCGAGTCTTTTAAGTTGATTGGAGTGGAAGGTGCTCAGTATAGAGCATTGGGAAATGCAATTCCGCCCGTAATGTTTTGGCATGTTTCTCATCAACTTTGCGAATTGTTGAGAGAAAACAGCCAATTTTGAGGACGCAAAGGGTGTTTGCATGCTGCTGAATAAAAGTAGTTGAAGTGAAATTAAATGAGAGGTGATTAAGGTGATTACATTGGAAGAATTCTCGGCTTGGATGCGAGAAAGCTCTACATTATCTGATAGCTCGGTCTACAAATATACTCGAGCAGTTAATACTATCTCGAATGAGATGAAAGAGAAGGGCGTAATCACCGAAAGCCTTCTTGCAATGTCGGTGTTGCAGCTTGACATATTCGTTCCGTTGATTTTACACGATCCTAATTTCATCACTAAAAACAAGACAGGAAACAATATGTACAGTAACGCTCTTAAGCAGTTCAGATTGTTCCGAAATATTGAAACCGTGGAAGTTGTTGATCATGATGAGGCTACAAGCGTGATTGAAGATTACGCTACTCTTAAAGAAACCGAACGCGATGCGGTTGTAAAGTCGCGTATCGGACAAGGTTTGTTTAGAAAAGAGCTTATCAAAAAATATAATAGTAGTTGTGTGATTACTGGTATAAATGAAAAGAAGCTCCTTATAGCGAGTCACATCAAGCCTTGGGCTGTATGCACAAATGCAGAACGACTTAGTGTTGAAAATGGCTTATTGTTAAGTCCGACATTTGATAAGCTCTTCGATTGCGGATTAATTTCTTTTGCCGATTCAGGAAGAATACTTATTTCTTCTCAATTGTCGGCCGAGGTCGTTAGCAAACTGCATATATCGGCAACCGATACATTTAATCTAAAAGCTTCTCAAGAACTGAAACAAAATCTTGAATACCACCGTGATGTGGTGTTTACGACACAAGGTCGAAGAAACTTTGAGTAAATGAGGTTAGTTATGGTAGAAGTTGTTGCAGCTCTCATATGGAAGGACGATAAATTCATGATCTGCCAACGCCCGGCGAACAAGGCAAGAGCATTTTTGTGGGAGTTCGTTGGAGGCAAGGTTGAGCTAGGCGAAACGAAAGAACAAGCTCTTATACGTGAATGCAGGGAAGAACTTGCAATTACGCTGTCAGTGGAAGATGTGTTTATGGATGTTACGCACGAATATCCCGACATAATCGTACATCTAACGTTATTCAATGCCACAATACTTGAGGGCGAACCGCAGAAGTTGGAACACAACGATATCCGATGGATCACTCCAAGCGAAATCCCAAATTATGACTTCTGCCCGGCAGACGAGGGAATATTGAAAAAATTAAGCATGTAACGAAGTTATAGCTTTTCGAAAGGAGGTCTAATATAAATGTTTTTCAAACCCAGATATAAGTTCGGAGAAATTACAAAGCGCTGGGGAGATGCTAATTTTAAAAAAGAATTTGATACTATCCTAGAGAATTGGCTAAGTCAGTTTTCAAAGGAAGAAAGACCTCTTCTTTTGGAATTGCTTAAAAACTTCTCATATTACACCGAGAAAGCGATAGATAAAAAAGTAGAAGAACTTCATCAGCGGTTTTTGGAAATAAACGGTGATGATATAAGTAATGTTCTTTTTGCTAAAATACCTAAAGCATATGGTGTAGCAAATTCTGATATAATTTTTACTTCTTACTGGCTCAACAATAATATCAAAGGTTATGCATGTTATGATGTAGTTAGAGAATATTTGAAGAAAAATGCGATACCAGAAAAACTAGTAATTATAGATGACTATATGGGGTCTGGAGATACCATTACAGATGCCTTCAAAGAAATGCTTTCTGTTGCACCAGAACTCCATAATTCAAAAATGTTTGTTTCAGTAATACATGCTTCTCTTGCCGGAATAACAAAATTGAACGATTTTGTATCAGAAAGAGGTTTGGATTTAACATTAATTTGCTTAGAACAAACAGACAAAGCTTTTAAAGGTGATTATATATTTCCCAGAATAGAAGCTAAATTAAGAGAAGAAGAGTATGAAAGCATTTGTTATGGTAAAAGTGTTAACGAAGGGGCGATTTTTGGATATAAAGATATTCAGTCTTTAGTTGCTTTTGACAAAACCACTCCTAATAACACTTTAGGACTATTTTGGCATAGCGCAGAAAATTTCGTATCACTTTTTCGTAAGAATTCACAACCAAGACAAACATCCATTAGTTCATTAAAAGGTACGGCAAGAAAGAATGAGCACAAAGAACCCGCGCTTTTTGGTATAGAGGATAATCAATATAACAGATTCATTGTTTATTGTGTTTTGAATGGAAAGAATTTCTCGATTGAGCGTGCATGTTTGGACTTTGGTATTACCGTAGATATGCTATGGAAACGATTGGAATACATAGAGCGTAGTGGATATATTAAAATCGAAAATGGCGTGATTACTCCTTCGGATGAAACTTCTTTGGGTTTAATCAAAGCTAGGCTTAAGGGATGGTCTAAGGCGGAAGAAAAGCTAAGAAACGAAAATAAAATACCACTTGTAGAAACATCATATATTCCGAAGAATTTCGCAAGTTCTTTTTTAGGATATAAAAAATAAAAAGGAAATACTCAAGTTCCGATGCTTAGAAAATGAAGAGTGTGTATCTCTTCAGCTATTCAACGGCACTAATAGCCACATGCTTGCTCCGGGGGGGCGAGCGGCTGGCATTGCCAGGCGCCGCATTCGTCCCCAACCCCTCCGAAAGCATATGCATATGGCTTTGCCTATGAAACCAATATGAGGTATTGAACGAATTCAATTCTTCATTCGTTCAATACCTCAGCGAGTTTCTTTTCTCCCAAAAACAAACTCGCTGACATAATAAACAAAATGCATTCGCATCTTATTTCTTATGTCATAATATCAGACAATAAGAGAAAATGATTATTGTAGGTATCGTAAGTATCGGAACTTGTTTATTATAAAAGATATGGATAAAAAGCAAGATCTTCAAAAAGCTTATGAAACAGGTTATATAAGCGAAGAAGACAAAAATCTTATAGAAGAGTACAATCAACGTCTTACGCAAAATGGAGTTCCAATAATATATAATTTGCGACATCTGAGGCAACTTCTTGGTATAAAAAAGGGTGCTCAGGAACGATTGTTTGGTGGAAAGCGAAATGAATCATATCGCACATTTCAAATTCCCAAAAAATCAGGTGGCACGAGAACTATTGAAGCTCCGAGCGATGAATTGAAAAAGATACAACTTTGGATAAAAGAAAACATTTTGGATAAGTTCAATCCTTCACAACATGCAAAAGGATTTAAAAAAGGCGTGTCTATATACGATAACGCGCTACCGCATGTCGCTAAAGAATTGGTAATTAATATAGACTTGAAAGATTTTTTCCCAAGTATTAAATATAGTGAGATATACAAAATTTTCAAGTATATAGGGTATACAGATGGGGTTTCCAAACTTCTAACAAAGCTTTGTACCAATCCTAAAAATGTTTTGCCTCAAGGTTCACCGGCAAGTCCATCGCTTTCAAATTTAGTATCGCTTAAATTGGATAAACGATTAAGCAAGTTAGCACACGCAATTGGAGCTGATTATACGAGGTATGCAGACGATATAACATTTTCGGGCAAGGCAACCATAAGTCAGTATGTTGATCTTATGAGAAAGATCATTTATGAGGAAAAATATGAAGTTAATGAAGATAAGTTCCGCCTTCAGTATAATTTTCAGAGGCAAGAAGTTACAGGACTTGTGGTGAATACGAAAGTTTCCGTATCGGAAAAACTGATATCTGAAATAGAAAATGCTATATATTATTGTACCAAGTATGGAGTAGTTAATCATATGGCTCGAATGAACATAGATAAAGGATTTTATAAAGAACATCTATACGGAATTGCATACTTCGTAAAAATGGTCGATAAGGTAAAAGGAGAAAAATATCTTTCTCAATTGGATAAGATCGACTGGCCGATTTAGTTATAGATGTGCAGGGTATAAATAACTACAAATATATTCGAGGTGAATAAATGAACAGCTATGAAACCGAAACTCGTGAGCGTTGGGGCAATACCGACGCATATTGCGAGCACGAGAAAAAGGCAAAGAATTATACTAAAGAAAAATGGGCAGAGATTAACGATGGATTGATGTGTATCTTTTCCGAATTTTCCGAGCGTAAAAACTATGGATTTGACGCAAATTCGCCCGAAGTGCAAAGTTTGGTTGTCAAATCGCAGGAATATATCACTCAAAATTACTATACTTGCACCAATGAAATCCTTGCGGGGCTTGGTCAAATGTATGTTGCCGACGAGCGATTCAAGAAGAATATCGACAAGCATGGAGAGGGAACTGCCGAGTATGTAGCCGAGGCAATCGCATTTTTCTGCAATCAAAAATAAACGAAACGGAAGATCAAGTAATGAACGTTTTGAAGAAGCTATACGATAAAAGCCCAATATGGTTTGCTGTCTCGTGGATCATTGCATATTGCGTGCTAATGTCCGTTGGAGATGCACTTTCCGCATTGATCGGCATAGATAAATCCGTGACGCTTGCCATCGGAATCATCCTTTCAGCAATACTTCTGATGTTTTTGAAGAAAAACGGACTTTTCGCGGATTACGGACTTTGCGCGCCAAAGTCCACTGCGAAGTCTATGCTGTACTATCTGCCGATCCTTGTAATGCTCACCGCAAACCTTTGGTATGGTGTGACCTTGAACTATGTGGCACTTGAAACCGTGCTATATATCCTGGCGATGCTTTGCGTTGGCTTCCTTGAGGAAGTGATCTTCCGTGGACTTCTCTTTGAGGCGATGCAAAAAGACAGCGTAAAGGCTGCCATCATCGTTTCGAGCGTGACCTTCGGCATCGGGCATATCATCAATCTGATAAACGGCTCGGGTGCAGAACTAATTCCCAATCTGCTTCAGGTGATATATGCTACCGCAGCCGGCTTTATGTTCGTGATGATGTATTACAAGTCGAAAAGTCTGATTGTGTGCATTGCTGCACACGGTGTCTTCAACGCACTCAGTGTATTTGCTAATGAGGCAAACGCAACTTCAGAGATTCGAATACTCACAGCAATTCTGCTTACCGTTATAACAGGCTCTTACGCACTGTATCTCGCGCTTTCGATGAAAGGGAAAACAAATGATTAAGGAACTTGTACATGATCCCATTTTCCTCGCAGGGAAGTCGGAGATCGCAACAAAAGAGGATTTGCAGGTCGCGCAGGATTTGCTTGATACACTTATAGCTCATAGAGAAGGCTGCGTTGGCATGGCGGCGAATATGATTGGCGTGCGCAAGCGCATCATTGCCTTTCTCGACGAGAGTGGACGAGCACCTACATATACCGTTATGCTCAACCCGGAAATCATCGCAAAGTCGGGCATATACGAAGCCGAAGAAGGTTGTCTATCTCTTCTCGGTGGCCCACACAAATGCAAGAGATATAAAACTATTAAAGTGCAGTTCCAAACGCTTGAGATGAAAACTCATACCAAGAATTTCACTGGTTGGACTGCGCAGATTATTCAGCACGAAGTAGATCATTGTAATGGTGTTTTGATATAAACTCGCAAATTTTTACGGAGTATAATATGATTAATTTCGACAACAATTTGATAATTGTTAAGGGCGAAGATAAAACCTCCGCTATAGAATCATGGAGATTTGACAAATACAAGCCAGTTGTTTTTATCACATACAAAAGCAATGGACAGAGTTATCCGTACAACATGGCTGATGTTCGTTTTTTTAAAGATCCTAAGAACGTCGAATTGGTAGGGTGTATAGCACTAAAAAATGGATTTCCGGCATCTGGTGCTACGAATTTGCAATTCTTTGGCGATTATTGTAGAATAATTTATAAAAGCGGATATAAAGAATTGGTACAATCGAGTTGCGTTCGCATTGTTGATTCCGCATTAAATTATCCGAAGTCTAAAAACTGTTTTGACTATTTGAAGCAAATAGCATCGGTAACAGGAATACATGTGGATGACTATAATATACTTGCTGCACGATATGAAAGAATTGACTTTATACGTGATGATAGCATATTGGCTGATTTTTTAAGTGGCAAATACAACGAAAAAAGCAAAAAAAAGAAATCTTCTATAGTGTATCCGTTCGGATTTAATTTGAGTCAAAAGATAGCCATAGATAATGCGATGCGTAGCAAAATAAGCATAATTGAAGGCCCTCCGGGAACAGGAAAAACTCAAACAATATTGAATATTATTGCAAATGCGGTTATGAGGGGCGAGAGCGTAGCTGTCGTTTCAAACAATAATTCGGCAACAGCTAATATTTTGGAAAAATTGAAGAATTACGGCATTGACTTTATTGCTGCAATGCTTGGCAATACGCACAATAAGGAAGCTTTTATTGAATCTCAGGTTTCAACTCTTCCCAATATGAGAGGATGGAGAAAGGGAAAGTCTGAATTATCAGACATTCGCCAAGAGGAAGAGAGCTTGGATGAAAAACTTGAAATGCAAAACGAACTTTCCACTCTTGCTTCTGAGCATGATGCTCTTTCAAAAGAATATACTCACTTCAAAGATTATTACAATACTATGAAATTTGTGGGGAAAATGCCGGAGTTTTATAAAAAAATTGCCTCCAAAGAGATACTGAGATTTATTGCCGAATATGAAATGATTTCTCTTGCACAAACCAAACCCGGCTTCTTCAAAAGAATTGTTTTAAAATTCAGATACGGATTAAAAAACTCTCGTTTTTATGGTAATCCGCCAGAAATTATTGTAGCTTACTGCCAGAACATATATTATAACCGTAGATTGATTGAAATTGAAAGGCGACGTGAAGAATTAAAAGCAGAATTGTTGGATTTCAATTTTGAAGCGAAAATGAAACGCTACTCCGAACTTTCTATGGATGCTTTTAAATCAAAGCTTGCTCAAAAATACAAATCCATCACCGAGCGCCGACATTACGAACCCGATGATTTGTGGCAAAGATCGTATGATTTTATCAATGATTACCCAGTGGTGCTTAGCACAACATATTCTCTAAGAGCTAGCTTGTCAAATAATTTTGTATATGACTACGTAATAGTAGATGAGGCTTCTCAGGTGGATTTGGCTACAGGAGCACTCGCTTTATCATGCGCAAAGAAAGCGGTTATCGTTGGCGATTTGAAACAACTTCCCAATGTAGTTAATGAAGAGCAAAAAATGATAACTGATTCCATATTTGAACAGTATGGGCTTTCCGAAGCATATAGATATTCAGACCATAGTTTGCTTTCTTCTGTCGCGTCGCTGTTTCCGAATGCACCTCATGTGTTGCTCAAGGAACATTACCGTTGTCATCCCGAAATTATCGGATTCTGTAACCAACGCTTTTATAACAACGAATTGATTGTTTTGACAAAGCCAAATAGTAATCGACAGCCGTTGATGGTATATCGTACCGCACCAGGAAATCATGCAAGAAACCGTGTCAATCAAAGACAGATTGATGTTATTACAAACGAGGTGTTCCCGAACCAAGGATTAAATGCAAGCGATGGATCTGTTGGCATTGTAACTCCATATCGCAATCAGGCAGACGAATTGCAAAGAGTATTCGCAGGCACTACAGTGAAAGCGGATACCGCTGATAAGTTCCAAGGTCAGGAGAGAAGTGTTATGATCTTCTCAACCGTGGATAATGAAATTGGCGAGTTTGCCTCTGATCCCAACCGATTAAATGTTGCGGTATCGCGTGCGGTCGATCAGTTTATTGTCGTTACGGATGGAAATGATAACGATAAAACCTCACCGATTCATGAATTGATCGGATATATTCAGTATCACAATCACGAGGTTATTAATAGCAAAATTTATTCTGTATTCGACTATTTGTATCATAGCTATGCGGAGGCACGAGAGGATGCAATGCGAAAATACGGTCGAGTATCCGAGGTCGATAGTGAAAATCTGATGTATGCCGTCATTCGCGATGTGCTTAGCAAGAGCGACTACACTAAATATGACGTGGTTATGCATGTTCCGCTCCGAATGATATTGAATGATTTGACAAAGCTTAATACGCGTGAGCTGGCATTTGCAACGAACCATTTAACGCATGTGGACTTCTTGATCTTCTCTCGTCTAACTCATCAACCGATACTGGTTGTGGAGGTGGATGGATTTGCTTATCACAACAACGAGAAGCAGCGCGAGCGAGATCGAGTTAAGAATGCAATATTAGAGAAATATAATGTTCCGGTTTTGAGATTAAGTACCGTCGGAAGCGGAGAGAAGCAAAAACTCATATCCGCGCTTGAAAGCATGAATGTTACTTAAATGATAACTAGTCCGGTTTTTGCTGGACTTTTCGGAATTTATGTGGTATTGTGTTGTGCTAACAGGAGGTGCAACCGATGGAAAGCATAATTAAAGAACTGTGGCACGGAAACATAGTACCCGAGGACGATTGCAGAGAGCGATCGCCAGAGATGAAGAAGCTGACGGAACAGATGGGACGGCATTATTGTGATTTGCTAAAGAGCATGACGGACGAGCAGAAGGTGCTGCTCGAAAAGTTCGACGATTGCTGGTGGGAGTACGTAAGCTTGACCGACGAAAGTATGTTCGTCTACGCATTCAAGCTCGGCATGAAAATCGCAATCGAAACGTTAACAGATTAGACAGTGAGAGGGAGTTTCTTCTCCTCGCACATAACCATAACCCTAAAGAAAGGAGTACAAAATGTCATCATACAGCGAGCTTATAAAGAACTTTGAGCGAATTCGCGCGTATATGCGTGAGTTCTACGTTTACGGCTTCAAGAGCCGTGACGATTATAGCAAAAAGAGCGCACGCTCTTATGACGACGAGCGCCGCCGTATTGAGAGCTGGCTTGGCGATCACATGAGCTTTATGCGTACTCCCGAGGGTAAGAACGTGTTTATCTCCATCGATAGCCGTAATATCAGGCACAACCCGTTTTATAATGCCTGGAAGGCCAAAAGCTTCACCGATGGAGATATAACTTTACATTTTATTATATTCGATATTCTTCACGATCCTGGCGTCAGACGCACTCTTGCAGAGATAATGCAGGATGTTGACGAAAAATATCTCTCGGGCTTTGAGACTCCGATGATGTTCGACGAGTCAACCGTGCGCAAAAAACTGAAGGAATATACTGCCGAGGGCATTATCGTCACCGAGAAGGAAGGACGCAAGGTTTACTATCGCAGAGCCGAAAGCGTGGATATTTCCGACCTTAACGACATTTTGCATTACTATTCCGAGGTCGCGCCTTGCGGAGTTGTCGGCTCGTTTATTCTTGATAAAACCGAGGACAAGGCGGACAACTTTACCTTTAAGCATCATTACATAACGGGAGCGATCGACAGTGGTGTTCTTGCTACGCTCTTTACCGCTATGCGAGAAAAGCGTGCTGTTACTATCTCCAACCTCAGCCGTCGCAGAGACCTTCCCAGACGAAATCGCATAATTCCGCTTCGTATCTTTATTAGCGTGCAAAACGGCAGACAACATCTTATTGCTTACCTGCCGGAATACAACCACTTCCAATCATACAGAGTGGATTATCTCTCAAACATTAAGCTTGAAGAGGTTACTCCTCGCTTTGACGAGCTTCGCGCGGAGCTTGACAGAATGCAGGGCAAGATGTGGGGAGTTAGTGTAAAGCGCAACAAGTGGGGCGAGGAACGTCTCGAACACGTTGAATTCGTTGTTAAGGTTGAGGACGGTGAGGAATATATCATCCGTAGACTTGAGCGAGAAAAGCGAGTCGGGCGGATAGAGAAAATCGACGATCACACCTATCGATTTGTTGCAGACGTGTATGATACGAGCGAAATGGTGCCTTGGATAAGAACCTTTATCTGCCGAATTGTCAAGATGAATTTCTCCAATCGCACACTTGAAAACAAATTCAAGGAAGACCTTGACGAAATGTATAAAATGTACGGTATAGAGGAGGTGGCGCAGTGATATTTTCCGAGCTTTACTCTGCATACTATAATACCGTAGCGGCGATTCTCTCAAAAATCGCAGACGGAGAGCAGTCCGATAGGGAACTACAGAAAATCGTAAGCGAAAAGGCGTTTGGCGAGAGTGTGCTGACTATTATGCCATCGCTGAAAAGCGAGAAATGGCAGCTTCTTCACTCGGATATGACCACGCCGCTTGAACACAAGCCAACGATGCCACTTACCACTCTGCAAAAGCAGTGGTTAAAGGCGATCTCACTAGACCCTCGCATCAAGCTTTTTGGTGTTGAATTCCCCGACCTTGATGACGTGGAGCCCCTATTCACCTCAGCTGATTACCACGTATACGATAAGTACAGCGACGGCGATCCCTTTGAGGATAGGTCGTACATCAGAAAATTCAGAACGATTCTTGAAGCAATCAGGTCCGGCACGCAAATAAAGTTTGAGATGACGAACCGATTTGGTAAGCCGATGTTCGTGCGATGTCACCCCGTGAGAATCGAATACTCAGAAAAGGACGATAAATTCAGGCTTGTGACAGCGGGCTGGCATTCGGTGTCGACGGTCAATATTGCAAAAATGAAATCCTGCGTTCATTACAAGGGCGATAAAACTCTCGACGGTTATCAAAGAGAGGTTCTGCGCGATACCATTACATTAAAGGTGCTGGATGAGAGAAATGCCCTTGAGAGAGTGATGCTTCACTTTGCTCATTTTGAAAAGCAGGTGGAGAAGCTTGATAAAAGCAACTATCTTCTGAAGATTAAATACGAATCGGCTGACGAGCCTGAAATGGTAATAAGAATTTTATCCTTCGGACCGCTCGTAGAGGTTATAGAACCCGAAAATTTCAGAAATTTAGTCATAAAAAAGCTAAAAAACCAGAAAAACTGCGGACTCAAATAAGAGTTCGCAGCTTTTTTTCCGTGAAAAAGGCAAAAAATGGTGCTAGAATGTAGTCACAAAGGCACAGACAGCAATAGAGTTGAGCATCAGAGTTGGATTCTGTAAGCAGTCGGGCTAGCCCCCGAAAATTATGTGCCTTGTGCCAATCTCCTGACGGAAATTGTATCCCGAGTGGCATAGATTGGTAATAAAGATACGGATATACGTGTAGGCATGTTTTCAACACGTTAGGCAGTGTGACCTTTCCTCTTGATACGCTTGATGTATATTCGTACAAAGCCTTCCCGATGGCGCAACTGCTGCCGCAGGGATTAGGTAAAAGATACGTACAGCAATCTACACCGCAACCAAAGGCTGACATTTTATGTCGGGCACGTGATAAGCCTGTCGGACCAGTTCTGTAAGACTACCACCCTGCA
Source organism: Eubacteriales bacterium (assembly GCA_045654725.1). Classification (GTDB taxonomy): domain Bacteria; phylum Bacillota; class Clostridia; order Oscillospirales; family CAG-272; genus UBA1740. The sequence continues at coordinate 23,270 of JAZONX010000008.1, read as the reverse complement.
GGCTTTACACAGTAGATGACGGCGTAAGTCGTCAAGAAAAAAACGTATCTTGTAAAACTGTCTTTTTATCGTCTCCCAAGTTGACTGTAGCTTCGGCATATCAGACGGGAGGGTGACAGAAGGACTATTAAAGGCACGTACAGCAAATTCGGCTCATTTCTGACATCCATATGATGATTTTGTCACTCTGCTTTGCAGGGGGTATCGTGCCTTGTTTCTAGGACTTAATGGTTAAAGGTTACCGTCCATTTGTGCAGTCGGTGATCCGCTTGCCTTTAAGTATATAAAGATGTGTACAGCAAAGACAAGAAATTCTTTGTCAGGTTGATTTTCTGACCACTTAGGCGTAAGCCCACATCTTGTAAAAAAAGACGCTAACAGCAAACAAAGTATGCTAGAATGCCGATGCATGATTTTATCATCTCGGAGGTTTGTACAAAAGTGTCTTGTGAATTTAAAAGATACAAACAGCAAATCTTGATTCCCTTTAGCTCGATTAACGAGCGCTTGTTGAATGAACAAGAGTGGGCAGAGTGAAAGGCTTTGCAAGAGAAAAATGTATCTTGTAAAAGGCGCAAACAGCGATAATTGAGTTCTGAATAGTCGCGGGGTCTAGAGATTACCAACACTTATCAATTAAAATGCGCCTTGTAATATGCCTCGGTAGCTCAGGAGGTAGAGCGAGGGACTGAAAATCCCTGCGTCGCAGGTTCGACTCCTGCCGGAGGCACCAAAAAAAGGCACAAACAGCAACCGTGATTAGCAAAGTGGTTATTGCAGGATACGAAAAGTATCCGTCGCGAGTTCGAATCTCGCATCAAGCGTGCCTTGTATTTATTAAAAAACAATTTTAAAACGAAAAGGAGTGAGTTTCATGTTAAAGTATCTGAAACAGGAAGCAAACAGCACCTTCACTGAAAACGGTGCTGTAACACACGTTACAACCAAATCCGACTGTCTCGATCTTTTCGCAACTATCGGCGCATTGCGCAGAGAAAGCGATAGCGAGATCATAGCACGTTTTATTCGCGCTTATACAGAAAACAGAGATATAGCTATGAAGCTTCTCTTTTTCGCTAGGGATATAAGAGGCGGACTTGGCGAGCGTCGTGTATTCAAGGTAATTCTTAATTGGCTCGCAAATAACGAGCCCGAGAGCGTTCGCAAAAATCTTACATACGTAGCAGAATACGGACGCTTTGACGATCTTCTCGCACTTATGGGTACTTCTTGCGAGAAGGAAATGCTTGACGTTCTTTACGAACAGTTCAAGGCGGATACTACTGCTCTTGAAAATGGCAGCGAGGTATCCCTGCTTGCAAAGTGGTTGCCCTCTGTAAACGCATCTAACAGAGAGACCGTTTTGTGCGCAAAGAAAATTGCTAAGCACTTTGGTATGAATGATGCAAGCTATAGAAAGGCACTCGTTGCCCTTCGTAAGCACATCAGAATCGTTGAGAACAACCTGCGTGAGAAGGATTATAGCTTCGATTATTCGAAGCAACCCTCAAAGGCAATGTTCAAATATCGCAAGGCGTTTATGCGCAACGACTCCGAGAGATACTCTGAATTTATAAATAAGGTATCTTCCGGTGAAGTGAAGCTTAATGCTAAAACCCTTCTACCTTATGAAATAATTACCCCCTTTTTCAATAAGAATGTAGATGATGAGGAAAGAAAAGCGATAAATGCGACTTGGATTTCTCAGGAAGACTTTGGTGGCGATGAAAACACACTTGTTGTGGTTGACGGCTCCGGATCTATGTATAGTTGGATCGAGCCTAAGCCTATAACCGTGGCTCTTTCTCTTGGTATTTATTTTGCTGAGAGAAATACCGGAGCCTTCAAGAATCATTTTATCACCTTCTCCGCAAGACCTCAGCTCGTGGAGATCAAAGGCGAAGATATTCTTGATAAGCTTCGTTACTGCTGTGGCTATAATGAGGTGGCAAATACCAATATCGAGGCTGTGTTCGACCTGATTTTAAAAACTGCGGTTAAAAACAGTCTTCCTCAGAGTGAGCTTCCTGCAAAGATTGTCATTGTCTCCGATATGGAGTTTGATTACTGTGCAGAGAATGCGAGCCTTACCAACTTCCAAAATGCAAAGAAAAAGTTCGAGGATATGGGATATAAGCTTCCCGACGTAGTTTTCTGGAACGTGGCGAGTCGAAACAGACAACAGCCCGTTACCAAAAACGAGCAGGGAGTGGCTCTCGTATCAGGTTGTACTCTTCGTCTATTCTCTATGATAGCGAGTGGCGAGATGAATCCCTATGCATTTATGCTTGAGGTTATCGAGAACGAAAGATATGCGAAAATAGTAGCATAAAAATACAGGGGGCGTGAAAACGCCCTCTTTTTGTTCAATAGGAGACATTACAATGTTTACAGAAATATCGGAAAGTGAATTTTTGTCTATTAGCAACAACCCAATTGAATATATTGGTATATATGAGCTTAATTGGTTGATGGACGATAATCTTCTCGATTGTGAAGGTATTATAGTTGCTTTTGAGGACAGAAAGATTCTTATTTCTAGCAAAGGGATCAGCGAAGAGAATTTCAAATTTGTATATTATGATTTTTCGCAAGAGTATGAATGCAGAAAAATTCTCTCATCGGAGCAAGAGCCTATTTGTTTTGTAAAAAAGCTTGAGGAGGGAAATCGTCATCAGATCCTGCGCTTTCAAATAGGAGTCCGCCAAATTATTGTAGTTGCTTATGATGAGAAATGGGTTGATGTGGCACTATCTCATTGGGATATTAACGACGAGTGGATAGATTTTGAAAACGATAATTTGTTAAACGACTATCACTGAAATTTTAGAAAGGATATTTTTATGGTCGAAATAACAGGAAATTTTAACACCGCACGTGTGTTTGCCACGACAATAGATGATATTGCGCGTGAGCAAATCAGGGCAGTTTGCGACACCGAGGCGTTTGCCTCGTCAAAGATAAGAATAATGCCCGACGTTCACGCGGGCAAGGGCTGTACTATTGGTACAACTATGACTATAGTAGATAAGATTGTTCCTTCAATGGTTGGCGTGGATATCGGTTGCGGTATGTACACCGTATACCTTGGCAATATTGATATCGACTTTGAGAAGCTCGATGAGGCGGCTCATTACATACCCTGCGGTAGAGATGTTTGGGATGGAAGAATCGAGAGATTCGATCTCACCGAGCTTCGTTGCTACCGCAACCTCAAGCACGCACCTCGTCTTGAGCGTTCCCTCGGAACTCTTGGCGGGGGTAATCACTTCATCGAGGTTGACGTAGACGACGAGGGTGGCAAGTACCTTGTTATCCACTCGGGTTCTCGTAATCTCGGTACACAAGTTGCGGAGTTTTATCAGCAGCTTGCTGTTGATCTTAACGTAGGCAAGGAGGACTACTACAGACGTCGCGAGGAGATTATTCGCACATACAAGGAGCAAGGCAGAAGATCTGAGATACAAGCAACTCTCAAGGCACTTGAAAAGGAGTACAAGGCAAAAGAGCCTACGCTTCCTAAGGATCTCTGCTATCTTTACGACTCGTTTATGGAAGATTATCTTCACGACGTAGATATTTGCCAAAAGTTTGCCGAGAGAAACCGTGCAAGAATGGCAGAGATAATTATGGACAGATGTGGTTGGACCGCTGTGGAGACCTTCCAAACCATTCACAATTACATTGATGTAAATGAGATGATTCTCCGTAAGGGTTCCGTGTCTGCAAAGGCAGGAGAGAAACTCCTTATCCCCATCAACATGAGGGATGGCTCGCTTATTTGCATAGGCAAGGGCAACGAGGATTGGAACTATTCCGCGCCTCACGGCGCAGGCCGTCTTATGTCACGCTCCGCTGCCTTCGAGAGACTCACAATGGCAGAGTACGAGAGGGAAATGGCAGGTATATACACCACTTGCGTAGTACCCGATACCCTTGACGAGTCTCCCATGGCATACAAGAGCATCGACGAGATCGTCGAGAACATCGAGCCTACCGCAGAGATTATCCGCCGCATCAAGCCTATTTACAACTTCAAAGCTGCAGAGTAAAACATAAAGCCGATGGGTATACTTCATTCGCCCATCGGTTTCTTAATGTGTATGGCGTTTGTGCTTTTTAGACGAAAATGTGAAAACACGAAGAAAACACGAAATTCTTGCGCAGAACTTTTTGTTTCACGCCACACGAATGGCTAAAATTTACGCAAGCTGAAACAAAGAAAAGAAGAAAAACAGTGAAAAAGCAAAAGGTGTCATCGTCTGTGTACACTTTTTCAAACTGCGGAAAAATTTTCAAAAACGCTATTGACAAAAGGTCAAACGAGTGTTATAATTGTGCCACCAGGTAAATGAAACACGATGTTTCATTAAAGAAAAGAGGTGCATTAAAAATGCGTTCCATGAATGAAAATCAACTTTGCGCAATTGCTGAATATATAAAGAATTACGCGAGAAAGAATAATGGTAAAGCTCCGAGACTTTCTGAGATAATGAGTTATATGGATATGCCGAAGGCAACGGCGTATCGTTACGTGCTCGAGCTTGAAAAGCGCGTTATCGTTTATTATAACGGAAAGAAAACTCTCGAGTCTCCTCTTCAGAAAAAGATGCGTTGCGGATTTCGCAGAGTGCCTATCGTTGGTATGGTTATATGCGGAACTCCCGATGAACAGGAAGAGCACGTAACCGGATATCTTGCAATTCCTGAAGAGTGGGTTGACGGCGAATGCTTCTTGCTTGAAGCCTACGGTGATTCAATGATTGATCTTGGAATCTTCGAAGGTGATTTAATCCTTGTCAAGAAAACCGAAACTGCAAAAAGCGGTGACGTAATCGTAGCCCTCACTGAGAACGGAAATACTCTTAAAAGATTGTTCTGGGAAGGTAATAAGCCGAGACTTCATGCGGAAAACAAAAACTATCCCGATGACAAAAAAGATATATATCCGAAAGAGCTTACAATTCAAGGAATTGCATTAAAGGTTATTAAAGATATAATATAAAACGAGGTTGCATATGACTGTTGAAGAATTTAGAATAACACACAGTACTTTAATCGAACACTATCAGTTTATAGAACATCACTTAGAGGGGATCTACGCTTCACTTTCTGATAAAAATTTCGTTTCAGGATTAGAAGACGTTGAAACTTGCAATATACGCAAAATCGTTCTGGAAATCCAAAGGATTGAATCAGAAAAGAAATTGTCCATAATATCGCAAGATATATATGACAGGATTGAGCAGGCCCGATTAAGAAGAAATTATTGGTGTCACAATTGCTATGTAGACATGGTGTTTAAACTGAATGGAGAGCCTAAAAAGGATGAAGATATAAAGCGTCTATTAAGAGACGTTCGTGAAGCAGAAGACTTAAGAGACATTTTATTTCATTTAAAGCAACCTCTTATCAAAGTGAAATATCCAAATCTAAACTGAGGGGTGATATGGTTGGAAACAAAAACAAAACGCATTCCAATTGCGCGATGTCCTAATTCGGATTGCGGAAGAACTCTTTTGTTCAGCAGTGATCCAAAAGACAAATACAGTATAACTACTAAAGTTGTAACAGATGATTACAAAGGTAAAAACATGATATGCTCAAGGTGCAAAACTTTGGTTGCAATTATTGAAAAACCAAAAGCAACACGTGGATATATCGTACTACCCATTGTAAGCGCGCAATGTTAATAAAAACAAATTGATAGTGATGCGTCCTCCCATCAGTGAAAATGGGAAAGCAGGGTGAGCATCAAAAGAATTAAATGTGGAAATTAAATCCGCAATTCTTTTGATGCTCACTTTTTTATTTTGTACAAAAAATAGACCGCCTAAGACAAATAAAAAGCACTTGTCAGAAACGCTGAGTAGTTTTAGCAAATCATTGACTTTTTGAATCATAAAACCACGGTATAGACCAAGAAAACTAAACAAAATATTTAAGTGGTGGAGTAAACATACCACCCCCACGGAGCGATAGTCTTGTTTAGGTCTAGACCAAGAGTTTCGCGAGATTTTCCATCTTAAAAAAGTGGTTAATATATAGACACGAAAGGTCGGGGTTCGTCTGGAAATTCGGCATAAACACCAGCTTTAGACCGAGGATTTTTCATCGAAAAAACGCATACTCTTACAGAAAGGACGAAATATGAAAAAGAGGGATAAAACAACGAGTATTTTCTTCAATGAAGCGGATGCAAACACTACCGTATGCACCTACAATACCAAGCTCAAGAAAAGACTTGCCGAGTTCGCAGAAGAATGCCCCGAGCTTTGCAGACTCATAACAAGCGATGAGGACGGATATATGGAGTTTGAGATCAACAAGGACAACTTCACATTCAGGTGTATGAAGCCGCCGTCGGACGAAAAGCGAGCAAAAGCCAGGGAGCAAATGAACAAGCTTCGTGGCAAAACAGAAGAGTCGAGCGCAACAATAAGTGAGACGAAAAACGAGCTTAAATTCATTCCCAAAGACGAGTGGAAGAGCAAACTTTGGGGGTCAAACTAAGGCAAAAACCAGCCTTAAAAGTTCGGTCGATTTTTAAGCAGGAGAAAGGGTTGACGTCGGTAACCGACTTTCACCCATATCACAGCTGACGGCAGTGCCGACAGCGTAAGGGTTTTTCGCACTTTTGCCTCTTTGAAAAAGTGTACGTCGGTAAAACGCCTTTGACGCAGAATAAAGGGTCATCGACCGCTTTTTTGCAGATTTCAAAGCAAATTCCCATAGATCATTTTATGGGTCACAAAAAAAGGAAAATATTATGAGCGAAAAAATGAAAGAACAAGATAGCAAGCACAAATTCGCACTTTACATTCAGGATTCGGTCTTGGACATCGCCAAGGACTTGTATGAGAAGGACAATTGCAGAAGTGTCAGCGAGTTCATTTGCAAGGCAATTCAGTTTTATGGTGGGTACGTTACCAATACAAATATGAACCAGGATTACGTTCCGCAAGTTGTATTATCCACCTTGAAAAGTATAATGCATGATAGCGAAAACAGGCACAACGGTTCACTCTTCAGAATCGCAGTTGAAATAAGCATGATTAAAAATCTACTTGCAATACGACATGGAATCAGCGACGTTGCATTAAACAAGTTGCGTAATGATTGCATCACGGAAGTCAAGAAAATAAACGGCACGATTTCTTATGAAGATGCAATCAGGTGGCAACTTTAATTTTGCTATGAAATGTAAATAATTCTTTTCAAAACATTGAAAAAATATCTGGACTTTGCAAAACACATGTGGTATTGTTGTGCTTGAAAAGAACAGAGAAAGGAGAACGTTATGGCAAGACGGCCTGCGGGTGATGGTTCAATAAGCAAAAGAAAAGACGGCAGATGGGAAGGAAGAATAATCGTCGGTCACAAAAGTGATGGCAAGCCAATATACAAGTACGTGTTCGGCAAAACGCAAAAGGAGCTTCTTCCCAAATTCAATAAATTAAAGGCAAGCTATGCAGGGATAGAGTTGACAGAGGACAGCTTGATAACTCTCGGTCAATGGATGGACAAGTGGCTTGACGAGCACAAAAGCGGAATCATTCGCTCAACCACGATGGCTAACTATAGAAATTATTCAAACAATTACATAAAGCCTCATCTCGGTAGCAAAAAGCTTACGCAAATAACCAGCAAGGACATACAAGAGATGTACAATAAGCTGAAGCAAGAGGGAAGAGTTAATTCCAACGAGAAAATGGGAACGGTGTTATCAAATGCAACGGTGCGATCGGTGCACATGCTTCTTCACGAAGCGTTGGACGGTGCAGTGCGAGAGGGGTTAATTCCACGAAATCCCACCGACGGTACAACGATACCCCGTCTCGAAAAAACCGAGAAAACGGTGTTGCTTGAATCGCAAATAGAGAAGTTCATGAAGACCATTGAAAACGATGAGGAGTGGCACGACCTCTTCTTCATGGAGTTGATGATGGGCTTCAGAGTCGGTGAAATATGCGGTCTGAAGTGGTCGGATATCAATGAAGTCAGCGGTGTGATTCACGTGCAAAGAACGATAAGATACGTAAACGGTGAGCTCAATGTGGGAGAAACGAAAACCAACCAGGGAAATAGAAAAATCGTTCTGCCTGCAAGCGTCAGAGAGATGCTGACCGAAAGGAAAAAGAAATCATATTCCGAGTGGATATTCCCCAAATCACTCAATCCAACGATGCCGATAAGCTCGTCTATGGCGAACAAAAGACTAAAGCAAATTCTTGCGGAAGCAGGGCTTCCAAATATGCGATTCCATGATCTCAGGCATACCTTTGCAACGCATGCCGCGGCAAGCGGTATTGATCCAAGAACTCTTGCAGGAATCCTCGGTCATACAAAGCCCAGCTTCACATTGGATGCGTACACGCACGTAACAACCGATATGCAAAAGCGTGCTGCCGGTATCGTTGGAAACTTTATAACGGATACTTTTGGAAAGGAGTTAAAGCCATGGGAGAGAAAAGAAAATCGGGCGAAGGCACGGTAAGATTAAGAAGCGATGGGCGTTGGGAGGGCAGAGTCGTAACTCATTACGATGAAAAAGGACTTCCCAAAACAAAAAGCGTCTTTGGAAAAACAAAAAGAGAATGCGAACAAAAGCTAAAAGCATTAAAGGAAGAGATCTGCGAAACATCCGTTAAAATTGCGCCCGAAATGAAATTCGGTGATTGGATGGATTATTGGTTTAATACTTATTGCAAGAGCAAGCTTAACGAAAACACCAGGCAAACCTATTGGTACAGAATATACATGCAGATAATCCCAAAGATTGGTGATACACCGCTTAGTCAAGTGACAACGGGAACGCTGGAAAAGTTCTATTCGGAGCTCAAGAAAAGGGGCAATCTTGATGATACGGATGGAGAAAAAGGACTTGCAGATTCCACGGTCAGAAGCATACACGCCCATTGCTTAGCCGCTCTTGAAAAGGTGAAAAACGATGGCTTGATAAGTAAAAATCCTGCAGAATTCTGCAGACTTCCTCCAAAGAAAAATCCAGAGGTCGAGGTGCTGACACCGGCAGAAATGCAAAGGCTTCTTATACAAGCCAAGGAAGACGGATTTTATGAAATGTTCCTTCTCGACCTTGCAACAGGGCTCAGAAGAGGAGAACTTCTGGGACTGCAATGGGATGATATCGATTGGAGAAAGCGCGAGCTGAGAGTGAACAAGCAGGTGAGGTATGATAAAAAGGTTCTCAAAATAACCGAACCCAAGACCAAAGCAGCCAACAGAACCATCGTTCTGCCGAAGGAGCTCATAGAGGTGCTAAAGGAATATCGCAAAACGGTTAACTCCAAGTGGCTGTTTCCGTCACCCGTTAAAGAAGAGGACGTTCCCAGAGATCCGACAGCGTGCAGAAAGAGCCTGTCAAAGATACTCGATCGTGCAGGATGCAAGCACGTGCCGTTCCACGCCTTGCGACACACTTTCGCCACCCAATCGCTCCGCTACGGCATGGATATCAAGACTCTGGCGAGTGTCATAGGACACGAAAGCGTAGAAACAACGCTGAACGTATATTCGCACGTGACGGACGAGGGCATGAGGAGTGCTGCGAAGACCATCGATAGAGTGCTCAGTTCGGCAGTGGGAGCACCCGAGTCGTCAAGAAACGATGATGACGATAACGACGGTAAACCCGAAAAGCCACCCGTAGAAATCTTTGAGCCTTACAAGGGTAAAAAGCGTAAGCCAGGCACAGGTTATGTCAAGCAGTTAAGCGCGAACTGCTGGCAGGGCAGATACACCCCAACTATTAACAAAAAGCGAATTTCGAGGAACGTGTACGCCCCCACCGAAGCCGAATGCGAGGCGAAACTCGAGCAGCTCATAATCGACATGAAAGCCGAATACGGCATCGCATGATGGTAAAAATTTATACTGCATTAAACAAAGAAGAGACATTAGAAAACTTTTATCAAATAAATTGATTGTCTAATCGTGTAACGAGATAATTCCAATCAAGATTAATAAAGATTTTGTGATTTCGACGGTTTTCTTGTAGATTTGCACGTTGATTGTGATATGATGAACGGGGGTAAAAATTGCATATTACCCGAGCAACATGCTCTAAAATGATGTTTTTTATAAAAATATGAAAAAAACTATTGCATTTCGTCGAAAGGTGTGATATAATGAACATGGTTAATAGATTGATTGATATTATTTTGATGCACGAGGTAAAGAAAATGGAAATACTGAGAACTAAAATTAAAGGTATTAGAAACATTTCTGAGGCGGAAATCGTGTTTGGGCAGATGACGGCATTGGTGGGATTGAATGGATACGGAAAATCTAACATTTTGGATGCTATTGATTTTGGAATTGATTTTATAAATTATCCTCCTCAAATCAAAAGTAAGGCTATGTCGTCTAAAAGCGATGTACCAATTTTGCGCTCAAATGCCGGACAAAATTTTGAGTTTGAAATTGAATTAGAAATTGAATTAGGGAATGAGTCATACGTTGTGGAATATTCCTACGAATTTTCATGGAGTACAACGAAGCTTCACCCCAAAATTGTTGGTGAATGTTTAAAGATTAAGAATGTTGGAAAAGGACAGAAGTATTATACTTACATAAACAGGGATGAAAGTATAGCAAAGTATAAGCGTTCTGAATCTGGAAGATGTGATTCTCAAATTAAGATAGATGATGATTCGCTCGTTATAAATAAATTGTTGGCATTTGATGATCTCTATTATTTGGATATCATTAAGCAGGTGAATAGCATTCCGTTCTTCATAGAGAGACATCTTGATGCTAGTCCTGCATACCATCCCGATCCTTTCATATTCAAAGGTTTTGAAGAATTGGAACTTGGAGGAATACAAAATATTCCTAGAGCGATACACTACTTAAAAAAAGAACATAAGGATAAGTTCGAGTTGTTGGTTAACTCTTTCAAACAATTATTCCCTAGAATCAGTGATATAGATGTTAGGGAACATAAGCTTAATCATGATAAGAACAAGCGTATAAATATATCGGAAGATGCTCCGTTTATGTATACCGATAGTATATATACTATGTTTGTTTCAGACAACTTGCTGATTCAACCAATCAGTTTTGATAGATTATCGGATGGAGCTAAGCGAATATTCTTAATGCTTACATATGCAACAATTGCTGATGTTAAAGGACTTTCTATGATAGCAATGGAAGAACCAGAGAATTCAATACACCCAGCTTTGTTCCAGAGTTATTTGGATATTTTATCTCAGTTAGTAGATAAATGCAAAATAATTTTTACCAGCCACTCACCTTATGTCATACAGTATCTTGATCCTAGAAGCATTTACATTGGAATAACGCGCGAAGACGGGGGCGTGAATTTCAAGCGAATTGCATCTTCTAGAGTTAATTCCTTAATTAAGGATGCAACTCAGTACGATAGATCGATTGGAGATTATATCTTCAATCTCTTATCAAATGATGATGCCGACGAAGCTTTAAGGGAATATGTCGAATCCTAAATCAAAGGTTATTATACTCTTTGTTGAAGGCTATACCGAGGTTGATTTTTACAAGGCTTTAATAGCTGACATACGAACTCTTCATAGCGAAGAATTTTGTTGCAATATAGAGTATATAAATATGAAAGGCGTCGGGAACTACAAAAACGATGCCTTGCGGAAATTGGATGAAATCAAGAGAAAACACCCTGATAGTGACATATATGCGTTCTTGTGCTATGACACGGATGTTTTTAAATTTTCGAGGAAACCTCCGGTTGACATGAAAACGGTAAAAAAGAAACTCGTTGAGAATGGCGTAAAAAAGGTAGAGTTTATAGAAGCGAACAAATCTATAGAAGATTGGTTCTTGTATGATTTTGATGGAGTAAAAAGATATTTAAGGTTGTCAGCCAAGACACCGAAGGAAAACGGAACTGGTCAGGAAGTTATTAAAAAGCTTTTTAAAAAAGCTAAACGAGTCTATGTCAAGGGCGATAAGCTTGACGGTTTTATAGACAAGTTAGACATTCCGTTGATTAGGGTTCAAGTTTGTTCCAACCTAAAGCCGCTGTGTAACTGCTTGGGATTGGATTGCAAGAAAATATGTAATAAGTAATCTCCTCCCGGCAGTGAAATTGGGGAAAACGGGGTCAGTACAAGAAGCAAGATGGTTTGTTGCTAATTGTATTGACCCTATCTATATTTATGATGATAAAAAATATACAGCATTAAACAAAGAGAAAATTATAATCAAAAATAAAGGAGAGAGAAATTATGGAGTGGTTTAAAGAGCTGTGTTCCACAATAGGAACAGAATTGATTAGCGCTATTATTGGTGTGCTTGTTGGCGGAACTGCGGGTAGCATAATAGGATATAAAATGGCTGTCAAAAACAAAGTCAAACAAACGCAAAATGCAGGAGACGATTCTAATCAGAATCAAGTGGGGAGTATAAATATCAATGGGAAGTGATGTTAAGCAAATACAAAAAGCTGGTGAAGGTTCTCAGCAATTTCAAGCGGAAAATGTTAACTTAACAATAATTAATGGAATAGACGAAAAAAGAGCACGAGAAGTATATTCTGAAATGTCAGCAAAGGCAATACAAGATTGTACGGATGAAGCCACATCACGAGCAATGGAAAGAATTGTTCAGCTCGAGAAGATTGTAATTCCAAGAATAGAGCAAATAGAAAGCGATTTTAAATCGTTTGCAGACCCTTCGTTCCAGTTTTTATTAAAGAGCGCTCAAAAAACAGCAGCGTGTTCCGAAAGAGAAGCTGATTATCAAATGCTTTCGGAGTTGTTGGTGCGTAGGATTGAAAAAGGTGAAGATAGGAAGTCCAAGGCTAGCATAACACGCGCGGTTGAAATTGTCGATCAAATAGATGACGAAGCACTTTGTGGGTTAACGGTTGCGCAAGCTGTTAATCAATGGGTTCCTGCAACTGGGCATATTAGCGAAGGATTAAGTGTACTTAATGAATTGTTCGCTTCTCTAGCATATAGACCATTACCACAAGGCTTTGAGTGGGTATATCACTTGGATCTTTTAAATGCCGTTAGGGTTTCGTCCGTTGGAACATTTAAAAAAATGAAAGATTATTATCCTGATGCTTTTAGCGGATATACATGTATAGGCATTGAGAAAAATTCCGATTTGCATAAAAAAGCAATAGAGGAACTAGCAAAAGTTAATTTATCAAAAGATGTTTTAATTGACCATGAACTTGTGGAAAATCATGTTCGAATTCCGGTAATTGACAAAAATGCAATTTCGCAATTAAATATGAATATGCGTATTTCAAATTCCGATGTAGTAATAAGACGAAATTTAACAGAGGCCGAGATTAGAGCAATTCAGTGCGTTTGGGATATGTACGAACAAGATGAATCCAAACGAACGAGAATCAAAAACGAATTTATGAGAAAATGGGATTCATATGCATCCTTAAAAATGGTTAGGTTGTGGTGGGATGCACTGCCACATAGTTTTGATATTACTTCGGTTGGAAGAGTATTAGCCCATGCTAATGCAAAACGATATAACGATAAAGTTCCGGATTTGGATTAAGATTAAAGCGTAGATAAGCAACAACAAGCAACACCTTTACGTTAAGGCAAAGGCACTGGTAATAATATACAAAAATATTCTCCCCAAATTCACCATGTGGTCAGCGAAGTGGTCAAACATGTGGTCAAAGGGCTTTTTTGAGGTTTTATGTGGTCAGATTGTGAAGTCGTTTAGGGCTGGATTTAGGACGCAAAATGCGAGAAAATAGGCGATTTTGGGCAAAAAACAAAGAAAAAAGGAGATTCTTGCGAATCTCCTTTTTGGTCTGAGTGACAAGACTTGAACTTGCGGCCTCTACCACCCCAAGGTAGCGCGCTACCAACTGCGCCACACCCAGATATAGCGATTTTTGCAGAAAACACACGAAGTGTTTCCCGAAAAGTCTAGTATATTATATCACTCGAAGGAATAAAAGTCAAGGGGTTTTTGAATTTTTATTAAAGAAATTTTGCTTTTTTGCTTCGAGGAGATTTTGGGTGGAGAGGCGCAGATCATTTCGCTATTGTTGTCAAGATCAAAATACCGCATTTTAAAAAGTGCAATTTTTTAAAAAAGAGAACCCGGCGAAAGAAAAACGGTTGATAATGTAAATTCTGCTTTACAAAATCCTGCTTTTTCGCGGCTTAGAGGTAATTTCTCAACTTTCCTTCGAGATATTCTTCCGAAGCGATAAGTCTTTTTGCGATGTTTTTTGCCTTATCATCGGCGTTTCTGTATTTGTTCAAATACTTAGTGAGCGATTTTATTCCCATATCGCAGCCGTCGGTCATAACACTTGCAATACTGCTGTCGTTCTCCTTTGTCATCATCATAGCGCAAATTTTCATACTGCTCATCGCTCGCGCCATTGGATGAGGATCTTTTGTGTTTGCGTTGTGTTCAAGCAGAAGCTCGTGTGTTTCGTCGCCGAGGGTGGCGTGGGTGTTCTTGCAGACCTGAAGCGTGTGCTTCAACTCTTCATCTCTTGCGTGGGGAAGAACCTGTTTAATGGCATCTTCGCCCATTTTTATTCCTGCGTTACATTCGCGCAGGAGCTTTATAGTATCGGTTTCCATACCTTAATTCCTTTCATTTTGATTTTTCTTATTATTCCACGATATGTGATAAATTATGAAAAAACCGCCCGATTTCTCGAGCGGTTAAATGTTTTTAGTTGTTTTATTAACTATTTTTTACCAAACTGGAGGTACCTCGTTAACCTGGTGCCAGAAGTTGCCTAATTTCCAGAAGTCGAATTATTTGAGAACGGCTTCTATCACGACCCATCTATTGCACTTTGAGCAAAGGAAGACGTAATAAATGAAGGACTCTCCATGAAGAATTTGGCAATCTTCCATTGGAGGAGCTTCATCGTGAGGATGGTCTCCGGAGATTCTAAAGGATATGTCCAAGCTAGATGCATCATAAATATCGTCGCTGCGGTATGTATAAACATACTCGTCATAGGGGGCACTACAGTCTCCGAAGATTATGGTGTAATTTTCAGTTGACAAAGAGGGAAGTGTAATGGTTGAGGAGAGTCCACAATGGTGGCAGCAGAGCTCGGCGTATCCAACGGAGACGTGAGTGGGAACAACCGTAATTGTATAATTTTCCCACCATTTGTGCCCGGTTGCATGCAGAGTCTCTGTTTCGGTGTAACCGCAATCGCACTTACGTTCTTTATATCTGTCGCTTGTACAACTTGGAGAAACAACGATAGCGCATTACAAGGAGTCGTGGTTATGGATTTCTTCCGCTTCGCCACAGTAGATACACTTGCCGTCGGTGTAGCTATGTCCGGGAGCGGGCTCCTCTTTTGTATCGATACAATTATTACAATTGCACTCTACACATTCGCGCAGATATACGGGATTCAACTGGCAGGCGGGAACGCTCGGGTTAGTAATCGTGGGTTCCCATTCACCCCAAACGTGGCCAGCAGGGGGCTCCGTTTTTGTATCCATGAAGCCACAGGAGCACACGCGAATGTAAACATTCTCTGCTACACAGGGGCAGAGATCAGGGTGGGGCTCCGCTTTTACCCATTCGCCAAAGCTGTGTTCATGCTCGGTTTCGTCGCCCACATAATCGGGATTCTTCTGACCGCAGACGGTGCAACTTCCGTCTACATAATTATGCCCAGGCGCAGGTGCTCTCTTTTCTACTTCTTGCAAGTCGCAGTTTTTACAGAAGCGAACGTAATAGATAGGGTTTTCGCACTCGAGTAGGCCATCATCGAGCACCGCTCTTGTCCAGTCGGTCCAGTCGTGTCCGGGGGCGGGAACCAAAACTTTAATATAGGGGTGACAAGTGCAATTATCACATTCAGCCCTTTCTAAAACTGCCTGTTCGCACTCGGGAATCCATTCTTCCCGTAAGCAAGTCTCCCAGGTTGTGTAAACGTGTCCGTACGCGCCGTCGGCACCTTCTTCGCAGATTACACCGCAATCCGTGCATCTAATTATATAAGGATTGCTCCATTCGCACTCGCATATTCCGACTTCGTTTACAACATATTCCTTCTCGCCCGGGATATGTCCAATGCTAGGGGTAACGTCTCGAACGATTGTTCTTCCGCAGGAACACGCGTATTCTGTGTAACCTTCGCTATAGCAGGTCGGCTGCACAATATTTGTAGGGGAGTAGTTATGATCTATTGACTCCTCGTAGCTGTCACTGCATTTTATACAGGTATGTACAGCCAGCCCCATACTGTCCATGGTATGCTCTCTGATGACTTCGGTTTCATAGGTATGACCTTCCGCGGTGATAATAACGGTGTTTCTGCTTATTTCCATTCCACAAGCATCATCCGAACAATAAACAACCTCGTCATATCCACCGTCGGTAGTACACGTCGCTTTTACTTCGTTCTCAATTATGATTTCTCCAGGTTTGTGTGTATGCTTATCCTCTGCAGGGCGGTTGTCATCGCCGGGCTTGTGTCCCTTATCGGGGTCAAAATCACCTTTGTCATGGTAATCATCCTTATCAACGGGGGCGTTAGTTTTGATGTTTTCGGACCATGAGAGCGAAATTACAAGATCGCTGATTTCACCGTTTACAGTAACATTTTCAAGTTCTATTTTGTCAAGAATGCCGTCTTTTGTAAAGTAAAGCTTACAAATTACATCGGATTTGTAGAATTCTTCGTAGAGAGGATGGTTTTTGTTGCCCTTCTTGGGTTCGGCTGTGACGGTATAATATTCACCGTCCTCCGAGGGAACAAATTCAAGATCATCAAACCAGCTGTTGGGAATATTCTCGGGGAAGGCGGGGATGAAATCCTTAAGTCTTGAATGTTCGTACAGATATTTTGTTACCATATCGAGGTTTGATTCATAATGGTGCTTTCCACCGTTCTTGTCCTTGAAGTACATTACACCATCGTGATATGTAATCTCCTCGGTTGAATTGCCTTCGGTAATGGTGTATTTGATGCTATTGCCCGAACAAACCAAGTCGATAACCACGCTGGGCTCTGCATCCTTTTTCGACCAAGCGATATTTATCAAATAAGGCAGACCGGAGTCCTTGTTGTTCTTGTATTTGTTAACGGATGATCCGTAAAGATCCTTTGGCGTCTTGCCGTCAAAAAGCTTATCCTTGTTAAATATGCCTTCACAGGAAGCAAGCATACAGGTGAGCAAGAGGACAATCAATATCAGAGTTGCTAGCTTTTTCATAGTAATCTCTCCTTTGATAATTTAGACACCTTTATTTTATCACAAGCGCTCCATTTTGTAAATGCTTTTTTAATTTTTATTTTTTATCAAAAGAATATACTTGACATTTTTCACAAAAAGGTATATTATATATTGGAAATAAAAATAAGGACGAAAAAAATGGCGTTATTACATACGCACGCCGAGGGAGGAGTGGCTCATTGGGCCGAGGAAATATTCCTTCACGGCTTGCTTGACACCTTAAAAATAATCCCATTTCTGTTTTTAACATACCTGCTTATGGAGTTCATCGAGCACAAGGCGGGGGAGAAGGCAGAGGGATTCATGAAGCGCGCAGGGGTATTTGCGCCTGTTGTTGGTGGCGCTCTCGGAGCCGTGCCGCAATGCGGATTTTCTGCGGCTGCGGCAAATCTTTTTGCCGGTAGAATAATCACCGTGGGCACTATCGTTGCGGTGTTTCTCTCCACCTCGGATGAGATGCTTCCCATACTTATCTCGGGCAACGTTCCCGCGGGAACCGTAGCTCTCGTAATGCTTTACAAAACGCTTGTAGGCATTATGGTGGGACTTGCAGTGGACCTGGTTTTGAAATTGATGAGACGCGAGCCCGAGAAGATTAATATTGATGCAATATGCGACGAGGACAACTGCCATTGCGAAAGAGGCGTTTGGTACTCGGCGTTACACCACACAGTCACGATTTCTATTTTCGTGCTGATCGTTACCTTCGCAATAAATGCTCTGGTCTTCTTCGTTGGTGAGGAAAATCTCGGCGCGATTATGTACAACAAGCCTTTTGTCAGCCATCTGATCGCGGCTGTTTTCGGTCTTATTCCAAACTGTGCAGCCTCGGTTGCACTGACGACGCTTTGTACCGAAGGTCTCATCACGGCAGGAACGATGATGTCCGGTCTGTTCTCGGGTGCGGGAGTTGGTTTGTTGGTGCTTTTCAAGGTGAACAAGAAGTTAAAGGAAAATCTCGCTATCGTCGGAATCCTTCTGGCTGTTGGAGTAATTTTTGGTCTGATTGGCGATCTGATTTTCCCGGCAGAGTTATTTTTATCATAATTAAGGCGGCAAATGTCGCCTTTTTTTATTTTTTTGGAGTTTAGTGAGCGCAAGACGGCTATAATGTAATAGAACTTTTTTACATTAGTGGAGGTGCATGGCTTGGAAAAATGGAAAAAGCGCTCGATAAATCTTCTGTTTTCGCTGATTTTTGGTGGCGGAGAAGATTTTTCTGTGGTGCCATATTATCCGCAGAAAACTATGGTAGGGTTGTTTGATGAGCCTTTTTTTCGCCGCGGAATTCCGGAAAGGCATGGAATCTCGTCCAAAAGACTATACAATATGCTCTGTCGCTTGGAGGCGGAGAGGCGAGCAAACGTTCACAGTCTGTTGGTTATTGCCGACGGTGAGGTGATATGCGAGTGTTCTGCAGAGGGATACAGCGTTGGCTGTTGGCAGGTGTCCCACTCTATGTCAAAGACGGTTTGCGGAATGGTTATCGGTCTTTTGATAGGAGATGGACTTTTATCGCTTGATACCAAGCTCGTGGATATTTTTCCGGAAATAGCCTACCGCGACAAAAAATTCCCGCAGATAACAATTCATCATCTGTTATCGATGACGGCGGGCGTGGACTTTGCTGAGGCCGGGGCTGTCACCGAAAAGGACTGGACGTCTGCCTATTTTAGCTCAACTGTGCGTTTTAATCCCGGCACGAAGTTTGCGTATAACAGTATGAACACCTACATTTTGGCGAGGATTGCGGAGCGAGTATCGGCGAAGCCGTTTGGAAAAGTGGCAGATGAGAAAATTTTTGCTCCGATGGGTATACAGAACTACCTGTGGGAATTGGGGCCCGAGGGCTGCGAAAAGGCGGGCTGGGGGCTTTATATGTCGCCTGAAAGTTGGGGAAAGCTAGGATATATGATGCTTTGCCGAGGCGATTTTTTTGGAAAACGAATTTTGCCCGAGAGCTGGGTCGAGCTTTCGAGCACGGTTAAGGCGGTTGCACCCGAGTATAGCGGCGGATTTAATTATGCCTATCAGATGTGGACCTCTCGAACCGGAGAGGAAATCCTTTTCAGCGGAATGCTTGGTCAGAATGTTTGGATATGTCCCAAAAATAAAGTTGTGGTCGTTATGACAGGAGGAAACAATGAGCTTTTCCAGGCCAGTCCTGCACTTGAGATCGTACGATCACATCTCGGAGGAAAAATTGAGGATGGGGTGAATAAAAGAGATCTTTCTGTTTTGAGAGAAAAGGAAAGAAAATTTTTAAAAAACAGAAGATGGGCCTCGACAAAGGAGAAAAATCGCGGACTTTTCGCACTTTGGGGCAAACGTATTTCGCGTTTTCTTGACGGAGAACTGAAAAGGACGTGCGGAAGATATGCTTTTGTCGAAAACAACGTAAGTGTTATTCCTTTGATTTTGCGCGCTATGCAAAACAATTTTTACTCGGGTATAGATATTCTCGAAGTCGAGATGGCGGGAGACAATCTCCTTCTGATAGTTCGTGAGGGGAGGGAGGAGTATATAGTTTTAGCGGGACTTTACAGATACACGGCAAACGTCATCTCGGTGCGAAACGAGAAATATCGGGTAATGGCAACTGCGTGTGTGGAGAACAACGGTAGGGGTGAGAGGGAACTGCGATTAGAGCTTATTTTCTCCGAAACCGCATCGGTTAGAAGGATTGTTATAGAGCGAATCGGGGACGAAATGATAAGAATGAGGCTTTCAGAGACACCGAACAATCGACTTCTTGAGAGATTCCTAGACGAATATTCCTCACAAAACTCTACGATTGCCTTTGCAAAAGGGGTTATTGAACGTAGATTTGGCGAGCGGGTTATTTCCGAGAAGGCGGAGAGAACGTTTACACCTATAATTACCGGAGTCAGAACCACCATTCCGGGATACCGAAAGCTACTCGATGAGATGGCGGCGCCGGAGGAGTCGGGAAGCATTAAGTTTATTAGGGCACTTTTGGAACGCTTTTTCAAGGAGGATGATAAGAAAAAATCCTCTTCTATGGATAACAAAAAATCGGCAAAAAGGCTAAAAAGGTAAATTATAGTTGTCAAAATGACAAAAAATAGAGAGATAAACATCGTTTCTTCGTTTATCACAATTGCGTTTAAGAAATAAAAAAACACCGCGCAATGCGGTGTTTTTTTATGTAGAAGATTAGTCGAGGTTAAGTGCGTTAAGCATGTCGCGAAGAACCTTAGCTTCTGCAACGGAAATGGTAACGCCTTTGCCCATCTTCTCGTGGTCGGGTGACCAGGTACGAATATCGTATACAGGCTCTCTCTCATTCCAGCTGATAAGGTTAAGCTCCTTGTTCCAGCCGTTGTTGCCTTCGCTTACGATACCGATTTTGTCTACAACTTCATACTTGATTTCAGGCATTTTTGTATCTCCTTATACGTGTTATTTATTTAAAATATTTTATTTATGTTTTATTTTAACATATTATTTTAAGCTTGTCAAGAATATTATATAAAATTCACGGAAAAATTTCCAAAAAATTCATAATTTGCATACAAAATTCTGTGATTTTCGCAATGTTATGCATAAGTCTGCTAAATCTTATAGATTTAAGCCTTCAAAATCGGTTGACATAGGACGGATTATTTGTTATAATTGTTTTTGGTGGATGAGAAGAGGTTGCAAAATCCTCGCCTTTTCACAAAAATACCAAATAAACAGAATTGGGAAGTGATTTTTATGGAAAAGTTCTCTCGTAAAAATTGGTTTTTGCTTCTTCTTTTTGGCACGATAGGGCAGATAGCTTGGTCGGTTGAAAATATGTTCTTCAACACCTTCGTGTTCAACGAAGTTTTTAGCAGTCTTGAAACCGTAACTCTGATGGTTCAGCTCAGCGGTATCACCGCAACGGTTGTTACGCTTATTGCCGGAACGCTATCTGATAAGATAGGCAACAGGAGAAGTTTTATTTCGTTTGGTTACATCATTTGGGGTGTTACCGTTGCGCTCTTCGGTTGCATTACGCCCGGAAATCTCTCGGCGTTATTTAGACTTTCCGAGGCAGAGGCGATAAAGACGGCTCTCGTTCTTGTCGTAGTCGGTGACTGTGTTATGACCCTCTTCGGCTCGACCGCAAACGATGCGGCATTCAACGCTTGGGTGACCGATAGCACGAAGCCCTCCTTCCGCGGCAGGGTAGAGAGTATTTTGTCCATTCTCCCTCTCGTATCATTGCTGATAGTTTTCGGCGTATTTGGAACGCTCGCAGAAATTTTAGGATCCTTCCAGTACGTTTTCATCGGTCTTGGCGTTGCTATAACCGTTTCGGGTATAGCGGGCGTACTTCTCTTTAAGGACGCCCCCACTCTTGAGCGCTCCGGCGGTCTTGGCGACATAATTTATGGCTTCCGTCCCTCGGTTATCAAGAAAAATGCTCCCTTCTACGTAACCCTTGTTTCTGTGGCGATATTCGGCATTGCGATACAGGTATTCATGCCATATCTCATCATTTTTATGATCCGTGTGCTCGGTTTTGGTACGCTTGAATACGTCGCGGTGTTTGCTATTGCAATTCTCGGTGGCGCAGGTGTGAATATCTACCTTGGCAAGATTTCCGATAAAATGTCCAAGAGTAAGCTTCTTTATGTTGCGGCAGCTCTCCTTTCGGCGGGACTCTTCGTTATGTATTTTGCTTCAATGATGCCTACCGATAGCAAGATTTTGCTTATGATCCTCTTCGGTTTCGGTGGATTTGTTATGATTTGCGGAAACATCTTCAGCTCTGCGCTTAACGGTTCTATTCTTCGCGATAATACTCCCGAGGGATCGGCAGGAAAGATGCAGGGGGTAAGAATGGTTGCAAGCGTTCTGATACCTATGCTGGTTGGTCCTGCCATCGGAAATGCTATCAACAAGGCACAGGGCGAGCTTATCGAAAATCCGGGTCTTGACATTCTGACTACACAGTACCTTCCTGCGCGTGAGATATTCCTTGCGGCAGCAATTGTTTCTCTCTTGGTGCTGGCGATAATTCCGTTTATTCGCAAAACCGAGAACAAGGCAAAATAAAAAAATACAAAAAATGACTTTTACGTCTTTACTTTTTGAAAGATTTATGCTATAATACTTGTTTGAGGGCGCACACCCGCGTGCGAGGACTCGATTTTAACAGTTAATTTATTAAATTTTTTATATGGAGGACAAACCAATGATAGAAAGAAGAAAAATTTCTATGGATGGTAACACATCTGCGGCTCACGTTTCTTACGCGTTTACCGAAGTTGCTGCCATCTACCCTATCACACCTTCCAGCCCTATGGCTGAAGTAACCGACACCTGGTCTGCATCCGACAAGAACATCTTCGGCGAACCCGCTAAGAATATTCTTGGTCAGAACGTTCAGGTTGTAGAAATGCAGTCCGAGGCAGGAGCTGCCGGTGCAGTTCACGGTTCTCTCGCTGCAGGTGCACTTACCACCACTTACACCGCATCTCAGGGTCTCCTTCTCATGATCCCCAACATGTACAAGATCGCCGGTGAGCTTCTTCCTTGCGTAATTCACGTTTCCGCAAGATGCGTTGCTACCCACGCTCTTAACATCTTCGGTGATCACTCCGACGTTTACGCTTGCCGTCAGACCGGTTTCGCTATGATGGCTGAGACTAACGCTCAGGAAATTATGGACCTCGGTGCAGTTGCTCACCTTGCTACAATCAAGGGCAGAGTTCCTTTCCTTAACTTCTTCGATGGCTTCCGTACCTCTCACGAGGTTCAGAAGGTTGCTGCTTGGGACTATGAGGATCCCAAGGAGATGGTTGACATGGACGCTCTCAAGGCATTCCGTGACAGATCTCTCAACCCCGAGATTCCTGCTCTCCGCGGCTCCGCTGAGAAGGGCGACATCTTCTTCCAGCACAGAGAGGCTTGCAACACCTATTACGATGCACTCCCCGCAATCGTTGAGGAGTACATGGACAAGGTTAACGCAAAGCTTGGCACTAACTACAAGCTCTTCAACTACTACGGTGCACCCGATGCTGATCGCGTAATGATCGC
>JAZONX010000007.1:0-58517 GCA_045654725.1 Eubacteriales bacterium | reverse complement strand
ATACGGCGTTATCGCACTTACCTCTAACGTTGGTCCCTATCTCTATGCTCTTGTATCTCCCAAGGTTGGCTACGTTGACATCAGCGATGCACAGACCAACTATGATGAGATGCTTGCAAACGGCGAGGCAGACGGATCTCTCCTTGACTTTGTTCTTACATATCTTGTAGATCCTACTATCACCGACATCAGCTCTGCAGGACAGAAGCAGATCTTCGATAACATTAAGGAAGCACTTACCGTAGATTGTGCACACGAGTATGAATATGCTTGTTCCACAATCTGTAAGAAGTGTGGTGAGGCTCGTGACCTTGACGAGCACGTATACAAGAACTCTTGTGACGAGTACTGTAACATTTGTGGTGAGAAGAGAGAAGGCGTAGGCCATCAGTTCGATTCCTACGAGTGTGACAGCAAGTGCGTAGTTTGTGGCGAAGTAAGCGGTGCACACAGATTTGACAACTGCAAGAACGGTATCTGTATCTATTGTGGTCTTGAGCTTGGCGCACAGGAGCACGTATACAACGATTGCACCGACAGATTTTGCCGTAACTGTGACTATGCACTCAAGAAGGCTCCCGGTCACTCCTTTGAGACCTGTGACTCCACCGATTGCGAAAATTGCGACTTCGTTCGTGAGCCCGGTGAGCACGTGTATGTAACCAGCTGTACCAGATATTGTAGCGTTTGTGACCTCAAGCGCGAGAACCTTGTACACGCTTATGATGACTGTGAGTCTAACAAGTGTTCTAACATGGGCTGTACTGCGATGAGAACCGCTCCCGGTCACGTAGTTTCCGACTGTTTCGACTCTACATGTGAAGTATGCGACAATCCTGTAAAGACCGGACACAAGCTCAGCGCATGGGCTACATCTGTTGAGGCTACTCACAAGTCCGAGGGTCTTATGACTCGTAGCTGCTCCAAGTGTGGACACGTTGAGACCAGTGTAATTCCTGTTATAGGTGGTATCAGCGGCGGCGCTATGACAGCAATCGTTGCAGGCTCTATTGTAGTAGTTGCTCTCGCAGGCTTTGCAATCTACTGGTTCCTTATCCAGAAGAAGAAATTTGCTGATCTTAAGTCCCTTTTTGTAAAGAAGGACGTAGAGGCTCCTATCAGAGAGGATAACTAATAATTTAGCATAAATAAAAGGTAGAGGTGCTTTGGTACCTCTACTTTTAACAATACCGAGAAGGGGCAGCTTCATTTAGGCATAACCGAACAAAAAAGGTAGAGGCATTGATTTTGGTGCCTCTACCTTCAACTTTTTTAGAGAAAATTTAAGGTCAAAACCTTCGGTTTTCTCTTTTTTATTTGAGTTTCTGTTCTATCGCCGTTTCCTTGCTGGACGTACCTTTGTACGCCTATCGCTCGTCAGCCGACGATTTCTGTTCCAAATCAAGCTAGCCCAGAAAGCTGATTCGCACTAAGAATTCAGCAGACACAGCATTTTCCTCACTTTTTGCCTTGATATTGCTGAATTCTTAATGACTCAGTCACTTCGTTGTTTAGTCCTTCTCGATCTTCTTGCTTGCGGTAAGCTTGAGTACAAACTTATCAAGCAGATAAAGTGTCGAGGGAAGAACGAGAGTAACCATAATGGTCGAGATAAGCGTTCCTCTGAAAAGAAGGAATCCTACCGAGGAAATAGATCTTTGACTAGCAATAAGACCTACTATAAAGCCCGAGATCATAAGGATTATTCCCGACGTAAAGATAGTGGGAAGCGAAGAATCGATTGCCTGGCGCAGAGCGTTCTTTTTGTCGGTAGTTGCGCGAAGGTTAACGTAGTTGGTGGAAAGAAGAATTCCGTAGTCGATCGTTGCGCCCATAAGGATACACATTGTCATAATGTAGCTCATAAAGAACATGGGCTGGCCGAGGAGGGAAAGTGACATTGCAATCCAAATAGCACCCTGTATAATGGCAACGAGAATAATGGGTAAAGAGAGCGATTTGAATATCACCGTGATGATAATAAAGATGGACACAACGGTAAATATGCTGATAAGGGTGTTGTCGCTCTTAAATGCCATCTGAAGATCGTTTGTGGTGGCAATCTCGCCTGCAACGTATGCACCTTCACCGAAGATTTCCTTGGAATTTTCGATAAGGTAATTTACGAATTTTGTAGACTCCTCGCTTTCAACAGGAAGATCAACAGTAAGAAGCATTCTTGTGTAATTCTTCGACATAAGAAGGTCTGTGCCCTCGCTTACGCCGGCTTGAGCTTCCTTTATGGTCTGCTTCATATCCTCGGTTACTCTGTCTGCCAGAAGGGGATTGTTTTCTGCAGCGTCAAGCACAAAGTTGAGGAGGTTCAAAGCGGAAATGGGCTTAATATCGATAATATTGTTTGCGCCTGCATATTTAACGTAAACGCCCATAATTGCTTCGTTGGAAATACTTGCGTCAATCTCTAGACTCTTAATATTTGCTATAAAGGACTGAACGCGGTTGTGCATATCCTTGTAGTTGTAAGGGGAGTTGTCGGAGATAAGCTCCTCAAGAGCATCTACATCCTCAATGATCAAATCAATATCCAGGTCAGCGGGAAGTAATGCCTTGAAAGTTTCGTTGGTCTTTATGGTTTCCTTAACAAATCTAAACAATTCGTTTGCAGAGATACTGCCGTTAGGAACTCTGTCGCCCTCGTTGTTTAAATACAGAATGTAGAGCTGCTGAATATCGCTATCTCTGATTTCCGGAAGCTCGGGGATTTCAAAATCAATTATAGAAATATCCTTGGAAATATCTTTAAACGTGCCCATAAGATCCTGAAGGAGAGGAACTATTTCCTGATATTCGTAGTTAGACTCAATAGCTACCTTGGTGTCGTAAAAAACATCGTACTTTCCTACAAGGGTTTTGATGTCATTGTACGTAATCTCCATATCCGAATCTTCAAGAGAGTTTTCGATTATTGATTTTACTATATTATCGTTGATAACCTTCTGAATCATCGCGTTGAAGGTTGTAGGCTTGGCACCGAGAATGTTGTACCAAAGTCTGTTGTAGTCGGTTTCTTTGAGTTCGAGAGCGAAACCAGCGCCGGTAAACTTGCCTAAAAGATTGCCGATATTCTGAACTTCCTTTTTCATTTCATCTCTTGAGGAAATCATTTTGTCGGGTGCGGACAAATTAAGCTCATCGTAGTAGTTGAATACGGTGTTTAGTTGTTCTATTGTTTCTGCATCGAGATATACGTGAGCGTAATCCGAGGTGAGAAGGAATTTTAGTAATTCGCTGAATTTAACCTCCTTATTCTCAATCTCGTCGTAGAAGTAAAGTCCATACACCTGCTCGATGACAAGCTCGCCGAGTCCGTCCTGAAGACTTTCAACCTTATCAAGAGCCGCTACCCATTCATCGGCGGTGTGTTCTTTTTCGTCAAACATACCGGACAGAGCGCTTAAAAGAGCGAGAGCATCTGCGGTCCCTTCTGTTACGTAACCCTGCGCATCGCTATCGTTGGTAACAAGATCTGCCGCAAATTCTGCGAAATCGGAGATGCTTATCTTAATCTCAGAGTCGGACTCGGTGAAGTGGTAAAGAGTAAACAGAAGCTCGGCATCCGATCTTGAAAGACCAAAATCGCGCGCCGCCTTGTCTATGTCGAACATCTGACCGATGGTGCTATAGTAGGTTACGTAGCCCTTAAGTACGGGAGAGCCGTCGCCCTTCTTATACTCTGCGAGCTTGTTAAGGAGCGCTTCCTCTTTTGCAGCGTTATCGTCGGCATTCTCGTAGAGAACGATGAGGGTTCCGTTTTCACCGAATTTATCCGAAATAGCGGTGTTCTTGTTGGAGCTCTCGGTGAAACCGAAGGTGTTCTGTAAATTAAGTATGCAGCAAATTGCTATAATAACGGTCGCAACCGACATTATTGCCTTGCTTAACTTGAAGGATATGTTAGAGAAGAACTTGCCCGTCAGGTTAAGCGCCGGCTTCGCGGTCTTGGACATAGCCTTATCGAAGAAGAGAAGAAATACGGGGAGGAGTGTGACAGCTGTAATTCCCGAGATGACGATACTCTTCATCAGCACGATGCCGAGGTCAAATCCAATTCTGAAGGACATGAAGAGCAGGGCTAGAAGACCTGCAATAGTAGTAAGTGCGCTTGCGGAGATCGGCTTTATAACCTTCTTCATTGCCGATAGCATAGCGCTATCGTTGGAAAGGCTCGGGAAATTCTCCTTTTCCTCGCGGTAGCTGTGGAGAAGCATAATGCTGTAATCCATAGAGAGGGCGAGCTGAAGAATTGCCGCTACCGAGTTTGTAACGTAGGAAATTTCTCCGAATATAGCGTTTGATCCCATATTAAGAAGAACCGCAACACCTGCCGATGCGAGAATGATGAATGGCTCAAGCCAGCTCTTTGCTGTGACGAGCATTACTATTGCCACGAGAGCGAGAGAAATAGCGAGGATGATTGGAATTTCACCCTGAATAGCCTCGCGCAGGAGCTTGCCCTCCTCTATGGTCCCGCCATACTCAACCCTGTCACCGTAATCGGCGAGCTCGGTCTTTATGGAGTCTACTGTGTTCGTAACCGCATCGGAATTTTGTTCACCATTAACCAGGATTACGAAGAGGGCGGTGTTGCTATCCACATCATAATAATCGCGATTTTGTGAATCAAAGTTTACAATTGCAACATTTTCGATATCTCCAAGACGGTTTTTAACGTCGTTTGCCTCGTCGGGAGTGATACCGGTTATCATAACCTTTAGATCGCTTGAGAGGTTGAACTCCTCCCCCATGATTCCTAGAGCAATCTTGGTGTCGGTCGACTCGTCAAGATAATCGGATATATTATAGTTGATTTTAACTGAACTAAACAGTAGTACGCTGACAACCGAAAGAAGTATAAACACGGCAACTACCGTCAGTTTTACTATTTTTGCTTTATTCGTACTTTTTTCCATAGTTTCTCCTTTGCACGAAATAAAAATATAACGTAAAAATTATATATCGAAATCGGTAAAATTTCAAGACCTTTTGTAAAATAATAATTTTATTTACAGAAAGTTAACCATCAAAAAGATTTGTTAGAATAAAATTGACTTGAAATTCTATTAAAGAAGTGATATAATTGGTTTGCAGTGTGCTAAAAGCCTACTCCCTTGGTGCATTGGTAAACAATCAAAAAAGAGGTGAAGATATGTCCAAGGTCCTTATTATTGGCGGCGGTGTTGCCGGTCTTTCTGCGGGAATATATGCTAAACTTTCTGGTCATGATGCCGTAATTTATGAAAGACATTCTATTGCGGGAGGAAATCTCACCGGATGGAACAGAGGCGAATATCATATCGATAATTGCATACACTGGTTAACCGGCACAAATCCTAACTCCAATCTCTACAAAATGTGGAAGGAGCTTGGAGCCCTCGAAGTGGTTGACGTTATTCAAGGAAATAGCCTTTTCACCTGCGAGAGAGACGGACAGAGGGTGTCGCTGTACAATTCCATAGAAAAGCTCCGCGATGAGATGCTTAAAGTGTCGCCTGAGGATGAGAAGGAGATAAAGAAGCTGATACGTGCTATCGATTTTATCGCATCTACCGATAAACTTGCCGGTAAGAACTATAACGAGGGAGTGACCTTTGGAAGATTTGCGCGTGGTATGGGACCGATTCTCAAGTATCTTCGACTTACCACGGGACAGTTGGCAAATCTCTTTAAAAATCCCGCTATTCGTTGCTTTATTACCGGATTTTGGGGTGAGGATTTCGCTGCTCTTGCTTTAATATACGTTTTCGCAACCTATTGCGGTAATAACGGTGGTCTGCCTGCGGGCGGTTCGCTGAAAATGGCGGAGCGTATGGCGAATAAATTTACCTCGCTTGGCGGAGAGCTTAAGCTCAAAAGCGAGGTTGTTAAGATTGAGTCGACCGACGGCGGCCTAGCATCGGTTATGCTTGCAGACGGAAGCGTTGACAAGGGCGATTACGTTGTCATTACGACAGACCCTGCGGTGACGTTCGGGAAAATTCTTGACCTTCCGATGCCGAAGCAGCTGAAAAAGATGTACGATAATAAGAAAATGCGCCGTTTTTCGGCATATCATTGTGCTTATGCCTGTGATTTGGCAGAGCTTCCCTTTGAGGGCGACTTGATATTCGATATGCCTGAGGAATATGTTGAGGAGCTTGGGACAAAGCAGCTCATAGTACGCGAGTTTTCTCACGAGCCAAGCTATGCTCCCGAGGGCAAAAATATACTTCAAACCATGACCTTCTGTTTTGATGATGATGCCATGAAATTCATCGACCTTCGAAAGGACAACAGAGAGGCGTATAAGGCGAAAAAGGAAAGATTTGCCGAGGTGTTCCGCACGCTTATCGAGGAGCATTGCCCAGAGCTTGCGGGTAAACTGAAAGCTATTGACGTTTGGACTCCTGCGACATATAACAGGTACATAAACTCCGAGATAGGGTCCTTTATGAGCTTTGCAATGCCCGAAAAGTATCTTCCTCTCCCCGAGAGCGGTATCATTCCAGGACACAAAAATATTATTCTGGCTACACAGTGGCAGCAATCTCCCGGAGGTCTTCCTATTGCGGCAAGGAGCGGCGAGGCGGCAATTAAGAGAATAAACAAACTTCAAAAAAACTAAAAATGTGAAAAAAGAAAAAACGGCTATCCTTGGGAAAAATAACCTCGGATAGCCGTTTTTGACAACTAATATTTACAAAATTAGTGATCGTGAGATTCGTGGAAGGTGATATTGGTGATTTTGGGAGCGTTTTCTGCTGTGATATTACCGCCGCAATCCTTGAGGATCTGCTCGATGATCTCATAGTTTGTAACTACGCCAAATGCACAGTAATCGTTTGAAAGATTAGCCTTGTTCTTGGTAGCAATGAAGAACTGACCGTATGCGGAGTCAGCGCCTTCGCCTCTCGCCATAGCTACAACGCCCTTTCTGATCTTTATCTTGTTCTCGAAGCCGTTATTCTTAAACTCACCGAAGATGCCCTTATCACCGCCATCGGCCTCGGTAGATCCTGCGTAGAGAAGTCCGTCTGCGAGAGTGTGGATTGATTTGTTGATGAAGTAGCCGGATTTCGCCAGGTCAATGAAGTGTTCAACCGTTTTGGGAGCGTCGTGTCCGTAAAGCTGGACGTGGAGAGTGCCGTATCCTTCGATGCTAATGCTTGCGTCGTAGGTGGGCTCGGGAACGTAATCAAATGCGCCTAATGCGAAGAGTAAGCCGACAACAAGAGCGATAACCGCAAGAGTTACACTAACGCTGATTGCTACAATCTTTATAGTTTTATCTCTTTTCTTTTTTGCCTTTTCTTCCTGCTTTTTGGTCGCAGCGGCAACGGTTTTGTCTGTTACATAGTTGGAATTTTTCTTTTGCTTTGCCATTTTCCCTATTCCTTTCTTGGTATATACACACTCATTATAGCAAAAAAAAGGGGTCTTGTCAACACTAATTTAATATCAAATTAATGTGAAAATCTCCTGCATTTCTTAACTTCTTTGATATAAATAACATCCTAAAAACATCAACAATCAGTTAGTTGTTTGCTCAAAAAAGTCGTATTGACAAAAATATTAATTGATGATATAATGTAAATTGAAAGAAAGTCGTTAGAAATTATATCAAAAAATCGAAAGCCAAATGAGGATTTAACTATGTTAAAAAGCAAAATTTTTAGTCTCGTCCTTTCTATCTCAATGATACTGTCGATGCTGTTTGTTTTTGCTGTGGGCACAAGCGCAGCAGAGGGAAATATTACTAATGCACAGGGCTGGTTTGAGTCGGCTTATGCGGAGTGGAGTCCTATATCAGGAGCAGACGGCTATAACGCTTATGTTGCTGCGGCAGGATCCTCCGATTGGCAGAAGGTTGACGCAGCTCTTGTTCGCGATTACTCCACATACTATCGCGTAGATGTTGTAGGCCTTAAGGCGGGTCAGTATCAGATCAAGATTGTTCCCACTATTGGCGGAGCAGAGCAGACCTCTCATACAATGACAACAGGCACTCTCAAAGTTGAAGCATACGATCGCTCGGGTTACGCGCATTTT
The DNA here is from genome assembly GCA_045654725.1 of Eubacteriales bacterium. Taxonomy (GTDB): domain Bacteria; phylum Bacillota; class Clostridia; order Oscillospirales; family CAG-272; genus UBA1740. The sequence continues at coordinate 50,471 of JAZONX010000007.1, read as the reverse complement.
AACTATACCGAGGGTGTTGGTGCCTATAACGATGACGGCACACTCAAGGATAACGCCATCGTAATTTACGTAACTAACGAAAACAAGAACACCGTTTCGGTAACCTCGAAAGACGGCACAACCGTTACGGGAATTGGAAATATTCTTAACTCTGTTGGTATGGACGTTGGCGGCGGCAAGAGTTCCAAGGGCGGCGTGGCTAACACCAATAGTGATATTCTCCGCAAGCTAGCAAACGATGGTACTCCTCTCGTTGTTCGTATTATCGGCAGTGTAAAGGGTGCGAGCAGCACAAATCTGTCGGCTGCAACCTCCGAGATTGACGGCCTTACTCAGTATAACGGTATCGGTAACGGTGGAAGCAAGGGTGACAACGGCTTTATGGCTCGTATGTCGGGCGGTAAGGATATAACCATTGAGGGTATTGGCTTCGATGCTGAAATCGACGGCTGGGGACTTCACTTTATCTGCCAGACCGCTGATTATTCTAAAGGCTATGGTAAGAGCTTTGAGGTAAGAAATCTTACCTTTGATAATGTTCCCGAGGACTGTGTGGGTATGGAAGGTCAGCAGTCGGACTCTACTCTTACAGCACCCGTTGAGCGTTGTTGGATCCACCATTGCACATTCCTTGCTCCCGTAATTACCTCTCCTGCAGAGAGCGATAAGGACGGCGGTGACGGTGCTTGCGACTTCAAGAGAGGCCAGTATTTCACAAATTCCTATTGCTACTACAATGGCTATCACAAGACCAACCTCGTTGGTTCTTCGGACGATTCTCTCCAGTATCACATGACATATCATCATAACTATTGGAAGAATTGCGAATCGCGTGGACCTCTTGCTCGTCAGGCAAACATCCATATGTATAACAATATTTTCGAGGGTCAGACCAGCTATTGCATGAACCCCAGAGCTAATGCGTATATCTTCTCCGAGTATAATATGTTCTATAAGAGCAAGAACCCTGTTGACGTTAAGGCCGGCGCGGTAAAGAGCTATAACGACTCCTTCGCGAGCTGTACCGGTAATAATCACGCAACCATTGTTACCGACAGAGCCACACAGGTTTCTACATCCAATAAATACGCTAACTTCGACACCAATTCTTCTCTCAGCTACATCCCCTCGGGAGATTACGTTATTCAGGAAAGCATCTCCGAGATGAAGGCTGTGGTTATGGCTTATGCAGGTGCGCAGAAGCATACTGTCATCACACCCGAGGACGTAAACACTTCTGTTATTCCCGTTTCACAGTATCCTACTGCGGCGGTTTCTCTTGACTATACAAAGCAGCTTAACAAGACTAATATTCCCACATCCGGTACATACGATAACATTAGCTTTACTATTACCAAGTTTAATGCGGAGTATCTTGGTGTTGGAGGCAGCACCGATTCCTGTAACATCGTTTTCTACGTTGATACCGAGGTTGACATCACTCTCACCCAGTATAGCGGAAGCTCCTATGACGCAGTTATTTGCAACGAGCAGGGCGAATCTTTGCTTGTAGGTGGCGGTACCGTAAGAGTTCCTTCCGGTTACTATTTCATTCAGTCTAATGTCTACGACGTTGGCAGTGGAAAGTATAAGGAGGCGAAGATCTCCGGTCTTACTATTATTGCGGTTGATCCCAACGCGGCTCCTAATCCTATTACACCTCCTCCCGCGCCCAATCCCGATGATAACACCGGCTCCGGCGATAGCGGTAATACCGGTGGTGACAACACCGGCTCTGGCGATAGCGGTAACACCGGCGGCAACGTAAATATTCCTGTTGGCAGCTACACTCATAACGTTACCGAAAACGGAATAACCGATCCTAATAATTTCTTTACCTTAAGCGGTAGCCTCTCGGACTCCAAGGGTGAGGTTGTATTTAACGATATGACTCTTACCGAGTGCTTAAAGGTGAGCAGCAAGGCATACATTAAATTTACAGCTCCCGCAGACGGCAGGGTTGTTCTTGTGTTTAATCCATCCAACAGTGGATATACAATTTACATTAACGGTGCAAACTCTACAGCAATTCCCTCCGACGGTATCGTTACTATTGACGTAAGCGCAAATACCTCTTACAGTATTACTAAAAACAAGAGCGAGAGCTTCCTTTACTATATCGCGTACACTCCCAACGAAATTGCTCACACTCACAGCTACGTTGAAGAGGAAACACAGGAAGTAACCTGTACTACCGACGGTCTTATCACATACGCCTGCGAGTGCGGTGACAGTTATACCGAGGTTGTTCCTGCCAAGGGACATGATTTTGTTGACGGCTTCTGCGTTGACTGTGGAATTGAAGATCCTAATGCACCCGCAGAACCCGACAATGGAGATGATCCCGATAATTCCGAGGACAAAGCTCCTATCTCACCCGAAAATCCCACCAACCCCGACGACGTTCAGTCCGACGAAGAACCCCAGGAGAAGCTCAACTTCTTCCAGAGAATTTGGAAGGCGATTGCAGATTTCTTCAGAAGACTCTTCGGCGGCAAGAAAAAATAATCAAAAAGCGGTCTTCGGACCGCTTTTTTACTGTGTGACTTTGTCACGGAAGACCTCTCCTCTTTCTGCTATAATGTAGTCAGAAAACAAAAAAGGAGATTTAATATGTCAGCAATTAGACTTAATGAAAATAATTTTGATCAGGTTAGAAATAATAAGGGTATATCCCTTCTCGACTTTTACGCAGATTGGTGTGGACCTTGCCGTATGGTGCTTCCCATTGTAGATGAGATAGCAGGCGAGCGCAGAGATATTCTTGTAGGTAAAATTAACGTGAATGAAAATCAAGATCTTGCCCGCGAGTTTGGTGTTATGAGTATTCCTACGCTCATCGTTATGAAGGACGGCGAGATTATCAGCAGATCGGTCGGCGCGAAAAATAAGGAGAAGATCCTCGAGCTTGTAGAGGTGTAAAAAGCATATATATTTTTCTTGACTACTTCGGGCGATCGTGATATAATTATAGTGTAATATCACTTCGAAAGGGGAGTCCTATGAGAAAATTGACTATCACAAGAGCAAAAAGCTCTGTTGGTTGCCTTGTAAAGGTGAAGTTTTACATAGAGGATCACTCGGCAGGCAACGTGACCATAAACAACATACCATGCCGCTTCCTTGGAGCAGCGAAAAATGGGGAAACAAAGACCTTCGAAATTGATGATAATGAAGTGAAAATCTTTGCCATTGATGACAAATTAACCAAAGGTTTTGCTAACGATTATTATCAGATTCCTGAGGGTAGCGAGGATATTGAGCTTTCGGGAGCAAGAAAATTTAATCTCGCATCGACAAACGCCTTTAGATTTGACAACAACAATAGCGAGGGTATTGCAGAACACAGGGAGCGTAACAATCGCAAGGGTATAGCGGTGCTTGTTGTGGCATTTATTATCGGTATGCTTATCGGAAGATTTGGATACAAAGCTATTGCGGGCGGAATAGGCAGAGAGAAAACCTTTGAGTCGGAGGGTATGAGCATTACCCTTACCAATAAATTCAAAGAGATGGAAAATGATAGATTCCCCATCGCCTACACATCAAATTATATGGCGGTGTTTGCCGTTGATGAGCCGTTTTATCTGCTTTACGGATTTGAGGATTACACACTTTATCAGTACGCTAATCTCGTTATAAATGCTAACGGTCTTAAAAACACCAAGCCCGAAACCGTCGATGGATTGGTTTGCTTTGAGTATGAAAAGACCGTTGATAAAAAGGATTACATATACTACGCTTACGTTTATAAGAGCGACGATGCTTTTTGGTTAGTCCAGTTCTCTGTAGAGGAAAAGAATGCGGAAAAGTATGAGTCCTACATCAGAAAATGGGCTGCAACAGTCGAGTTTGAATAATAAAAAAGAGCAGGAATAGAGGTTCACCCTTTACTCTTGCTCTTTTTTTGTTATCTTGATATATCGCGAAGTCGCTTTTTGTCAAGGATTTTTATGCCTTCGCTTCTCGATGCCGAGATTATGCCTTCGGAAGAGAAATATTTGAGCATTCTCGACACAACCTCTCTTGCCGACCCCATATATTTCGCAATCTGCTCGTGGGTGAGCTTTACGGTGTCGCTTCCGCTTTTTGAAATCTCGTCAAGAAGGAATATTGCAAGTCGCTTGTCCATACTCATAAAGAGTATTTGTTGCATTACCCACATAACGTCGGAAAAACGGCTCAGCGCGGTTTCGTAGGTGAAGATTTTCACCTCATCAGATCTCTGCCAAACACCCTCGTATGCGCATCCGCCGACAACTACACACTCGCTATCCTCCTCGGCATCAATAAAAACGTCGAAGGTTAGGGTGTTAAGCACACAGGATGCCGATAGGATACACATCTCGCCCGGGAACAGGCGATAGAGCGTGACCTCCTTTCCCTCGTCGGAAAGCATATAAAGACGAAGCTGACCCGATTTTATAAGGATTACGCCGGTACATTTACCGCCATCGTGTATATTTTGACCTGCTCTGAAATTTATCGCGTATGAGGACTTGATAAAGGTTTCCTTGTCCCACTCGCTAAGTCCTTCCCAAAAGGGAAAGGCTTCTTTGTATAGTTCTATAAGCTCTTTTCTTTCCATATTATTTTCCTTAATATAGTCATATAGTAAAATTATAGCACTATTTTTTTGTTATGTCAAATAAAAAATAATAAATGTGACTAAGTTACAGATTTGTTCATATGTTTGTGATATAATTTAGTCACAAACATTAAAAACATCTTGGAGGAATAATATATGTCTAACACTAAATTCTATATTTGCGAAAAATGCGGTAATCTTGTAGAGAAGATTGATGACTCGAGCGTGCCTATGTCTTGCTGTGGTCAGAAGATGACTCCCGTTGTGGCGGGCACAGTTGAGGCGAGCAGAGAAAAGCATATTCCCGTTGCTACCGTAGAGGGCGATGTTGTAAGAGTTGTTGTTGGCTCGGTTGAGCATCCTATGGCAGAGGAGCACTCCATTCTCTGGATCGAGCTTAAGACCGACCGCGGCATACAGAGAAAGCATCTTAATCCCGGCGAGCCTCCTGTTGCAACCTTTGTTCTCTCGGGCGAGCGCGCTATTGAGGTTTACGCTTACTGCAATCTTCACGGTCTTTGGAAGAGTGAAATTTAATTAAAGGAGAAAGAATATGAACGCAAGAGTACACGAATTGCTTAACGATCAGATAAACAAGGAGCTTTATTCGGCATACCTTTATCTTGATTTTTCCAACTACTTTAAGAGAGTTGGTCTTGACGGATTTGCAAACTGGTATTATATCCAGGCGCAGGAGGAGCGCGATCATGCGATGCTCTTCTATCAGTATCTGCAAAACGAGAGCATGGACGTAACTCTCAAGGCTATTGATAAGCCCGATAAGGTTCTCGAAAAGCATATGGATCCCCTTCTCGCAGGCCTGGAGCATGAAAAGTACGTTACGAGCCTTATTCACGACATCTATGCAGAGGCGTATAAGGTGCATGATTTCCGCACTATGCAGTTCCTTGATTGGTTTGTAAAGGAGCAGGGCGAGGAAGAAACCAATGCCAACGATATGATTACAAAGATGGAGCTTTTCGGCTCGGATCCCAAGAGCCTCTATATGCTTAATCAAGAGCTGGCAGCGAGAGTGTATTCTGCACCCTCACTAGTATTGTAAAATAAATAGGGCGAGGAAACTCGCCCCAAAATTATATATACGTATAAGGATTTTTTAGTATGGATCTGGTTTTACTTACTGCTTTGGGAGTCGGCGGAGCAACCGTTATCGGCTCGCTGATCGGATTTTGCTTTAAAAATATATCCCATAAATTTTCGGATATCATACTCTCCTTTGCGGCGGGCGTTATGCTTTCGGCGGCGGTGCTTGGACTTATTATTCCATCGTTGGAATACGGCTCTGTTCATGGAGTACCTATCGCGCTTTTGATGACCGTTGGCGGAGTTTTTGTTGGCGCGCTGTGTCTTAATCTTGTGGATAGAATTGTACCTCACCTTCATCGCCTCGCGGGGGTCGATTTTGAGGAGCACGACAACAAAGGACTTGGCAAGGTTATGCTTTTTGTTATGGCGATTGCCATACATAATCTGCCCGAGGGTATTGCTGCAGGAGTCGGCTTCGGCTCCGGAGACGTTTCGGGTGCGCTGATTATTGCGGGCGGTATAGCTCTGCAGAATATTCCCGAGGGTATGGTGATAATTGCGCCTATGCTCGCTTCTGGCGTTAGCAAAAAACGCACACTACTAATTGCATCTCTGACCGGACTCGTTGAGGTTGTGGGAACGCTTATCGGCTATTTTGCCGCAAGTATATCGGTTGCGGTTTTGCCATTCGCACTCGCCTTTGCAGGTGGAACAATGTTATACGTTATCTCCGACGAGATGATTCCCGAAACCCACGCACACGGTAGTCAGCGTGGCGCGACATACGCGCTTCTTGCAGGATTTTCGATGATGCTTTGTATGGATTTTGTGCTGGGATAGATAATACACAAGCGTTCAATATTTCCACAAACCCTTGCATTTTGTTGACATTTGTGTTATAATTGTTAGGCAATCCACAAAGGAGAATGACATCTATGCAAAAATCAGACAAAATTAAGGAAACGATAAGGGCGGTCAAATTCACTCTTATCTCCATTAGCGCAGGTATAATACAGATTGGCTCGTTCACATTGATGTACGAGCTTGCGGAACTCAAATATTGGATTTCCTATCTTATCAGCCTACTGCTTTCAATAATTTGGAATTTCACAATCAATCGCAAGGTTACCTTCAAGTCGGCAAGTAACGTGCCGAAGGCAATGCTTCAGCTGCTAGGCTTCTATGCAGTATTCACTCCTGTCACATTATTTGGCGGTCAGTGGGTGGAGAGCAGGGGCGTTGACGGACTTATAGTTGAGGTCGTCACCATGCTTTTGAATTTTGCTTTGGAATTTCTCTTCTGCCGTTTTGTTATCTATCGCAATTCCTGCGATACCGCCCAGCAGAAGTAAGTTGAAAAAGATACAAACAACTAAAAATAAACACAAAATAAAAAGCCACCAGATCGGTGGCTTTTTGCTATATTTGCAAACTAAAGTTTACAAAATTGGTTATTATTGCTTGTAAAACGTGTTTCCGCCGATAAATTCGCGCACGAGAGATGTGGGCGGGATTTCAAAATCAACGTCTGCCTCATGGATGAAATTAAGCACCTTTACGATAGAGCGTACTTGGTCATAGCACTCATCGGAGGGCTGTATTTCGGTGAGGAGAGGGAAGATATGCTTTTTCAGCACCGCGAGCTCATAGAGAGTAGAGCTGTTGAACATCACGTCGGCATTCTCCTGGAAGGGATAAATCCATTTTTCCTCGCCGGCTCTTACCGATTGCCACATATCGAGAGTGTGGGCAACAGATGAACCACGGGTTTCGTAATCTCTTACAATTCTGCGAAGTAGACGTAAATAGCTGGAAGGAATACGGTTGTGGTCGTCAAGATTGAGAGGGAGCAGGGGAGTAACGAAAAGACGGAAAATCAGCGAAGAGTCGAGTGTTTCGGGCAGAAGAACAGGGTTCATTGCATGCAGACCCTCTACTATAATAACCGATTTTTCGTTAAGACGAAGCTTGTGACCCAGCCACTCGCGTCTGCCCTTCTTAAAGCTGAATGAGGGAAGCTCCACCTCTTCGCCGGAGAGCAGCGCCTGGAGATGCTGACCGAAAAGCTCGGTGTCGATGGTGTTGATGTGCTCGAGGTCTACCTTGCCGTCGGGACCGGGCTCGATTTTGTCGCGGTCAACGTAGTAGTCGTCAAGGCTCATAAGTATGGGCTTTTTGCCGTGAACACGAAGCTGTGTGGAAAGTCTGTTTGCCGAGGTGGTTTTACCCGATGAGCTGGGTCCTGCAAGCATAACTGCTTTGATACCCCTTGCGCAAATCTCGTCTGCGATAGCCGAAAATCTCTTCTCGTGAAGAGCCTCGTTTATGCGGATAAGCTCGCGGATTTTTCCGTTTTCAACAAGCTCGTTGAGGTCGGCAACGTTGTCGCACTCCATAAGCTCGCTCCATTCCTTACCCTCGTTGCAAACCGCGAAGAGATTGGGCTGTTCCTTGTACTGCGAAACCCTGTCCGGAGTCTTTTTATTTGGGAATACGAAGATAAAACCTTCCTCCGCCTCGAGAATGTCAAAGGAACGGAGATATGCAGTTGAGGGAGCAACCTCGCCGTAGTAGTAGTCGGCAAAATCGCCCTGCTGATATACGTCAAATGTGGGAATTGTGCGGTATCCGAGGAGTCTTGCCTTATCTGTATGACCCTTTTCGGTGTAGTACCTGATAGCTTCTTTTGTAGATATTCTATGACGAAGGAGGGGGATGTCTTGGTTGACGAGCGAGTCAACTCTTTCGCGTAGCTTTTCAGCCGAGAAATCTGGCGCGCCACTAACCTTAACGTAGAGTCCGCTTCCAACGGTAAAACTCATTTTCGCCTCCGCACCCGGCCAAAGTTGTTCTATGGCGAGGAAAAGCACGAACTGCGCTGTTCTTGTGTAAACCTCTGCACCTGCAGGGTCGGAGTATCTGACAAGACGAACAACGCCGTCCGATGTAGCAATAGCCTCTCTTACGCGCTCGCTATCTCCGCGTACGTCCTTCTCGCGAAGAGGGATGTAATTCAGGGTGAATATGTCACCGCCTATTTTTGCAGCTATGGGGTCTGTGGAGAGCTTTCCTGTAACCAGCCCCATCTCTCTGATTATGTCGAGCAAGGATTGGTCCGGACGAACAACAACCTCGCGACCGTCTATTGTAAGTTTCATATTGATTCCTCTTTTTCTTTCTCGTTTTGGTTGTCTGCGACCTGCACAGCCTTATCAGCCTTCTCCTTCATAAGTATTCTAATCAGCTGAAAGGCATTTATGATAATCAGCGATACGTTAAGTACGACAACCGGCATAGTTACTTTTATTATGGCGTAGATAAGGCTGATAAGTCCGCCCGACATATTAAATATTCTAAGCCACTTTATATCATGCATTAAAAAGGATAAAAGCACAAGGGCTGTGCCAAAATATCCGAATATTTCAAGTAAAATCTCTTCCATAAATAAAAAACCTCCGAAAAATAAAAGGACTACCAAAAAGCTCGGTAGTCAACCATTCTCGGCGGTTTGTAGAAACTTTTGCCCATATCGCAAATATATACCAAATTTTATAGCGCAGGGATATTGTATCACAAACTGCACAAAAAGTCAATATTTTTCACAAAAAATATAGTAATCATGCAAAAATACGGGCTGCCCGTGATGAATTTCGAACAGCCCGATGGTAATTATTTGTTTTTACTGCCAATCAACAACGTTGACCCATGACATAAGAAGCTCGCGCTCATGCTCGTTGCCCTTTACCGACTGAGATGCCGCAACGATAGGCATCCACTTCTGCACGTAGCGCTTATCTGTTCCGCTCTTTTCGCAGAATTTGTCAAGGTAAAATTCCGCGCTCTCCTTATCTCCTCCAAGACAGAATGTGAGATAGGTTCTTGCTACATCTGCCGATGCATTACCCTGGGTTGCGTGAGCCCAATCAATGATGTAGGGAGTTCCATCATCGGTGATGATTATGTTGGATGGGCAGAGGTCGCCGTGACAAAGTTTGTTGTGCTTCGGCATACCCTCAAGACGGGTGTGAAGCTCGTATCTTACGGTTACTTCGATTAAGGATGAGGAAATCTTGCGGTGCATCTTATCCTTGATCTTGGTGAGAAGAGGACACTTGAGGGAGTGTATCGAAAGCTGAATATCTACCAGCTGTTCGATGTATTCTTCCTTTTTTTCAGGACATTCCTTCATCATCTGCGAGAGAGTTTTTCCTTCGATAAAGTCGGTGGTTATTGCCCATTTTCCGTCAATAGTGTTTACCGAGTGAATTTTCGGGATATTTAGTCCGGTTTCCTCGATTCTCGCCTGATTTAACGCCTCGTTGAGAACGTCCGCCTTGGAAAAGCCGTCTGCAAACACCTTCACGCATTTGTCACCGTCGCGATAAATCACCTTATTTTTTCTTTCTGCGATTATGTTTGTATATTTCATAAATTATTCCTCTCTCTTACCTTTTTTATTGTTGTGCATTGCGGTTTTCGCTACGTCAAATCTCACCTTGGTCATGTGACTGTCGGGTTTATCCTGCTCGGTGAAGTGCTTGCCGTAGTAAGCGTTGAGATACATCTGTTTTATCTCGCTCATAAGCGGATATCGGGGATTTGCGCCTGTGCACTGGTCGTCGAAGGCCTGTTCTACCATCTCGTCAAGCGTTTCAAGGAAGTACTTTTCATCAATTCCGTAATCCTTAATTCGACTCTTGATGCCAACTCTTGCTTTAAGCTTGTTGATAGCCGAGATAAGAGCCTCAACCTTGTTTTGGGTTTTTCTTCCACCGAGGCCGAGGTGATCTGCAATTTCAGCATATCTTGCCGCGGTTTTGGGATGGTCATACTGAGAGAAGGTTCCCATTTTGCTTGGAGCATCGCAGGAATTAAATCGGATAACCTCCTCAATCATTAAAGCATTTGCCACACCGTGGGGAAGGTGATGGAAAGCTCCGAGCTTGTGTGCCATAGAGTGACATATTCCGAGGAATGCGTTTGCAAATGCCATACCTGCCTGGGTTGCTGCATTCGCCATTTTTTCTCTTGCTATAACGTCGGTCTGACCGTTTTCGTATGCTCTGGGAAGATACTCGAAAATAGTCTTAAGAGCACCGAGTGCCAGACTGTCGGTGTAGTCTGTTGCAAGCATGGAAGCATAAGCCTCAATCGCGTGTGTTACCGCGTCGATACCCGATGCGGCAGTAAGTCCCTTGGGAGCGGACATGTGAAGGTCGGTATCGATAATTGCCATGTTGGGAAGCAGCTCATAATCTGCAAGAGGATACTTAACACCGGTCTGCTCGTCGGTGATAACCGCAAAGGGAGTAACCTCACTACCCGTACCCGCCGAGGTGGGAATTGCGATGAAGTATGCCTTCTCACCCATCTTGGGGAAGGTGTAAACTCTCTTGCGGATGTCGATAAATCTCATAGCCATATCCATGAAATCCGCTTCGGGATGCTCGTAAAGCCCCCACATAATCTTTGCTGCGTCCATAGCCGAGCCGCCGCCGAGCGCGATGATGGTGTCCGGTTTGAAGGCGGTCATTTGCTTTGCGCCCTCCTTCGCGTTTGCCAAAGTGGGATCGGGCTGTACGCCCCAGAAGGATGCGTGTGCGATTCCCATTTCGTCGAGCTTGTCGGTGATAGGCTTGGTGTAGCCGTTATTATAAAGGAATTCGTCGGTGACAATAAACACTCGGTGAGAATTTCTTACCGTCTTCAGCTCATCGAGAGCTACAGGAAGGCAGCCCTTTTTGATGTAAATTTTCTCGGGAGATCTGAACCAAAGCATATTTTCTCTCCTCTCTGCCACGGTCTTGATGTTGATAAGATGCTTAACACCTACGTTCTCGGATACGCTGTTACCTCCCCAGGAGCCACAACCGAGTGTAAGCGAGGGGGCGAGACGGAAGTTGTAAAGGTCGCCGATACCGCCCTGCGCTGCTGGTGTGTTGACAAGAATACGGCAGGTCTTCATACGCGCCGCAAAGATATCAAGCTTGTTACGCTCGGTAACCTCGTTAAGATAAACCGAGGAGGTGTGACCGTATCCTCCGTCTGCCACGAGCTTTTCTGCTTTGTCAAGAGCCTCTTCAAAGCTCTTTGCTCTATACATTGCGAGTACGGGAGAGAGCTTCTCGTGAGCAAACTCCTCGCTGATGTCTACGTTTTCAACCTCGCCAATAAGAATTTTTGTGCCTACGGGAGTTTCAACGCCCGCAAGAGAAGCAATATCATGCGCGCTCTGACCTACGATTTTTGCATTGAGCGAGCCGTTGATAATTATAGTCTTTCTCACCTTATCAAGCTCTTCGCCATGAAGGAAGTAGCAGCCTCTATCAGCAAATTCTTCCTTAATTGCATCATAAACGCCGTCAAGTACAATAACCGACTGCTCGGATGCACAGATCATACCGTTGTCGAAGGTTTTTGAGTGAATAACCGAGTTAACTGCAAGACGAATATCCGCGCTGTCGTCAATAATTGCGGGAGTGTTTCCTGCGCCAACGCCAATAGCGGGCTTGCCCGACGAGTATGCGCTCTTAACCATTCCGGGACCACCGGTAGCGAGGATAATGTCTGCTTCTTTCATTACGGTATTGGTCATCTCGAGAGAGGGAACGTCTATCCAACCAATAATTCCCTCGGGCGCACCGGCTTTTACTGCCGCCTCAAGAACAACCTTTGCCGCCGCAATGGTGGAATTCTTTGCTCTTGGATGAGGGCTGATAATAATACCATTTCTGGTCTTCAGTGCAATAAGAGTTTTAAAAATTGCAGTCGATGTGGGGTTTGTGGTAGGAATAACCGCCGCGATAACTCCGATAGGCTCTGCGATCTTCTTGATACCGAAGGTTTTGTCTTCTTCAATGACACCACAGGTCTTTGTGTCCTTGTAGGCGTTGTAGATGTACTCGGCAGCATAGTGGTTTTTAATAACCTTGTCCTCAACTATGCCCATACCGGTTTCTTCAACCGCTAGCTTTGCAAGCGTAATCCTTGCTTTGTCAGCGGCACTTGCAGCAGCGAGAAATATTCTGTCTACCTGTTCCTGTGTGTAGGTAGCGAAAATCTTCTGTGCTTCTCTGATACGAGCAATTTCAGCCTCAAGGCTTTCAATACTGTTTACAATTTGATAATTTTTGCTTTCCATAATATTCTCCTGAAAAATAAATAACGAAAGTATTTCTTTGGGCAGAATGAGCTCTTCTGCCAATGCAAAATAAGATGTTAAATTTTTAACACTCTTTGTTAATATTTTAACACATTCTAATCAATTTGTAAATTGGCAAAGTGCATAATCTTTATTTTTTTATTCGAGAGAAATGAGTAATGTTGTATAAAATGACAAAAAAACAGGGGATTATTCAGCTCAAACTCGCGTTTTTTTGCATTTAATCCCCTGTAAAATATGTAGTTTATTTCATTTTGTTTTTAGCCTTTTCCTTGGCTCTCTTGTCCTGAATTATTTTCATGTGCTCCTCGGTTACGAGCTCAACACCGTTTTCCTTCGCCCAATCAACGCATCCCTTCAGAACCAAGGGAAGGAATACTCTCGGCACTGCGAGAATGGTTTTGAGCGCATCGTCGGTGAACTTGATTTTGTCATCTGCGCGGTTTGCGGCATATCTTACCGACTCGAGGGATGCTTCTCTTACCTGAAGAAGCTCTGCGCGCATTCTTCTCTTTCTGTGGAACCAGAAATTCTTGCTGTCGCGGTAGCCGTAGTCAACGGGAAGAGCAGGGAAGTCCTTTGCCTTAACGCCGTTGATGATAGCGTCGGCAAACTTTTTCTTCATAAGAATTTTATCTACCTTAAGTATAAAGTGAGCACCAAATTCGCTGGTTATTCCGTTAAAATCGTGGTAGGGAGGCTTGTATCCGTGAAGCTCTCCGGGAAGATCCTTGTCAGCGCCGTCAAGCTCCCGTACCCAGGTACATTCAATAACTTGGATAGCGTCTGTGAGCACCATAGGTCTCAGCTCTCCGCTCTCTTCCTCAAGAAGGCTGGTTTCGAGCTTGAAATTGCACTTCGGCATCTTGTCCTCGGGTCTGTCGCCCGGCCAGGAAAGCTTAACCGCTTCCTTGAAGGAGCTAGGCTTGTCGTCGATGAAGTTAAGCGCGCATTTTCCGTTGCGAAGGATGTTCTGCGCGGTGTTGGATGAGTTACGACAGCAAAGAAGCATTGCGTAAAAATCCTTACCTGCCACGTAATAAGGCTGGATGAGCGAGTAAGGACCGAGGTTGGTGGAGCCATCCTCGCAAAGTGTGCTGATAACCACTGTGGGCATCGGGAAATAAAGTGATGTTTGATAGAAATTGTCTACTATTCTAAGATTTTCAAAACTACTCATATTTGTTCTCCTTTAGTTTTACTAATATAATTATACATTTTTTGTTCATTTTGTCAAGAAATATGCTTGAAATAAAGATTTTTTTGTGCTATAATTAAGAAAAACCTGCTTAAGGAGATAAAGATGAAAAAGGCGATAGCGATTATACTTTTACTTAATCTTGTCCTTTGTCTTTTGGGATGCTCCTGGATTGAGCAGACGGTTGTTAATTCAAATAGAACATACTTGATCACCGAGAGTGTAAATACTACTTTAGATGGCGCTTATATCACCTTGGAAAGCATTAATAAGGACGAAAAAAAACAACCCGTTTTCGAGGTTAAGTGGCATAACGAAACAAACAACACAATAACCTTTGGAATGGGTTACTATATAGAGCGTCTTGATGGCGAGGAGTGGAAGAGCGTTCAGACCTCCGATTTTGCCATTATAGAGATTGCCTGTGTAATGGATCCCGGTCAGAGTGGAAATCAAACCTACAGCGGTGAGTATTTCAGCTTTAAGGAAGCCGGTACGTACAGAATTCGCACAGAGTTTTATGTTCCCGATGAAAATCTCGGGGTACAGACAACCTGGGCGACCTTTGAGGTTTTAAAGCAGAAAAACTAACGAAAATGTAAATAAAACATAATAAAAAGGAGAAACGAAATGAAAAAAACGACTAGAATTACAAGAGTTATATCTTTTATTTTGTGTATCGTTATTGTTATGCTTTTTGCGTCTTGCGGGATGAATAAAGCCTCCGATCTATCCGACTCGAATTATGACGGTGGATATAACTATTCGCCTTCATCTCCCGATTTGCCTTCTTCAAATGATAGCTATACGGAGATTGTGGAAAACGCCTTTGTTAGCACAAACGAAAACAACACCAGCTATTTCTCCATAGATGCAAACACCGCTTCATATCCTAATTTGAGAAAAATTATCAATAATGGGCAGACAAATATTTACAAGGATGCGGTGAGAATTGAGGAAATGCTCAATTATTTTGACTATGATTATGCTACACCCGAGGGTGATGACATTCTTTCGCTTAACGCATCCATCTTTAACAACCCATATAACCCCGAAACAAAGCTTCTTACCATCGGTCTTGCGGCTGAGGAGATAGATTTCTCCGGCATCAATAATAATATCGTTTTTCTTATCGACACCAGCGGTTCTATGTTCTCGTCCGACAAGCTTCCTCTTGTTCAGCAGGCGTTTATGATGATGACCGAGGCGCTCAACCCCGGTGATCGTATTTCCATAGTTACATACGCGGGCTGGCAAACGATTGCTCTTGACGGCGCATACGGATATGAAAAAGCTAAGATCATGGCTGTTATAGAGGATCTTCAGGCGGCCGGCTCAACCGGAGGCGCGGCAGGTATAAATACAGCATATCAGCTTGCCGAGAAGCACTTTATAGAGGGTGGTAACAATCGAGTTATCCTTGCTACCGACGGAGATTTTAACGTTGGCGTAAGCTCTATCGAAGGGCTTGAGGCTCTCATATCCGAAAAACGCGCGAGCGGAGTTTATTTCTCTGTTTTCGGTGTTGGTCAGGGTAATCTTAAGGCGGATAAGATGGAAACTCTCGCCCTCAAGGGCAATGGAACATACAGCTACATTGACAGTGTATCGGAGGCAAAACGCGCGCTTGTTGACGGTATCGGCGGTAGCATCGTTACGGTTGCGAAGGATGTTAAGGCAGGTATTACCTTTGATCCTCGGTATGTTGAATCCTTCAGACTTATCGGTTATGAGAACAAGCTCCTCACAGAGGATCAGTTTAACGATTCGGAAACGGATGCAGGCGAGCTTGGAAGCGGTCATACTGTCACCGTTGTTTATGAGATAAAACTTACAAGTGACAAGGTTCTCATGCAGGAAAGTGAAGAAAAGCTTGCAGACGTTATCATAAAATACAAACCAACCGAGAACGTTGGCGGTGACGCGGTAGAGGAAAAGGAGCTTGCTCTTTCCGTGATGAACTACGATTACAATTACACGCCTACAGATGAAAACCTCTTTGTTGCCTCTGTTATCGAATTTGGTCTTATTCTTCGTAACTCGGAGTACAAGGCGGATGCAAATCTCGAATCGCTCATAGCAAGACTTAACAGCCTTGATCTTGCAAACGACCCCTTCAAGGTGGAATTCCGTGAACTCGTAATTAAGTATAATGACAATACTAATAAAAACAATTAAAAGTGAGGTAACGCAAAATGAGTAAAAGAATTATTAGTTTGGTAATGGTTGTTCTTCTTGTCTTTTCACTTGCATCGTGTTCTATTCTGGATCCGATTTTCGGAAAGAAGGATGAAAACTCCAATCAGCAGGAAGCTCCTACCGAAACTCCCGATGAGCCCGAGACTCCCAACGAGCCTGATGCTCCCGATGAACCCGAAACTCCCAACGAGCCCGAACCCGAAACTCCCGACGAACCCGAAACTCCCGATGAGCCCGAGACTCCCGACGAGCCTGCTCGTGCGCCAAAGATTTTCCTCGCGGGCGATTCTACTGTAAAGACATATGCGGATAATCAGTATATCGCAGGCTGGGGTCAGTATCTCTCGCTCTTCCTTAACAGCGAGATCGAGGTTATCAACGCTGCTCACGGTGGCAGAAGCTCACGTTCCTTCATCAACGAGGGCAGACTTTTTGACATTGCAGGCAATAATTACAGCTTCTCGCAGAATGGCGGAAACTCCATTGGCGACAGCATCCAGGCAGGCGATTACCTCTTCATTCAGTTCGGTCATAATGATGACGATACAAAGGCAGCATCCTCCTATTCCACAATGTATGACAGAATGGTTCCTCTCGGAACTCCCGATGCTAATGGAATTTATCCTGTAACTCCCGCTGAAAAGACATCTACCTCTGTTCTTCCCGAGGCATATACCGCCAAGGCAACCGATGCAGAGGAGAAGGCTGCTCTAGCAGAGATTGCAAAGTACGGCTCGGAGTATTATGCATACGGCAGCGGTACATATAAGTGGTATCTTAAGCAGTACATCGACTACGCGAGAAGCGTTGGCGCAATCCCCGTTCTTGTGACACCTGTTGCAAGAGTTAAGTTCTCCGGTAGCGAAATCATCGGTGGCGCAGGTCTTCACGGCGTGAACTTCGCTTACGTTCAGGCTGTTCGTCAGCTTGCTGAAGAAGAAGATTGCCTTCTCATCGACCTCTTTGCTGATAGCAAGGAAATACTTGAAACCGCTACCTCCACATACGCAAATTACCTCATGGCTCTGAAGCCTAACGAGCTTACCGGTATCTGGCCTCTCGACTATGATGCTTCTTATGGAAATATTGAGGCGGGCTACACCGGTATCGAGGCTACTCACTACAATAAGTACGGCGCATATCTTCAGGCCGCGAAGGTTGCCGAGCATATTCTCGCAGATAAGGAAAGCTACTCCTTCTCCGATAAGATTCTCACCACACCCACAGTATTTATTGATCCCTCTAACCTTATTTCCAGAAGCGTGGTTGCCGGCATTGAGGCTCTCTTCACAACTGTTAACGTGACAAACCCCAATCGCGATTACTACGATCCCCAGCAGGTTATTGATAAGATCGCTCTTATTCCCACCGAGGTTACACAGGAGAACTATCTTGAGGTTGACGAGCTCTGTAAGGTAGCGAGAGGCTGCTATGCGAAGCTTAACGTTGACGATAGAGATAAAGTTACCAACCTCAGCGTGCTTGATGAGATCGAGGCACAGGTTAAGGCTTTGATCCAGGCGAATAAGCCCAAGCCTACGAAGGTTGTAATCTTTAGCGCAGACGATCTTTCTCTCTCAACCTATACCGAAACGGTTGTTGAGGGCGAGTTCACTCTCGTTGCTACGAGCGACAAGAAGATGGACAAAAAGTCGAGCAAGGTTAACTTCACCTATGGCGGCGAAAACTACTCTCTTACATATGGTCTCAGCGTTGGCGGAAAAGCGACCTTTGGCTCTAACAGATACGTATCCTTTACCGTTGACGGTCCCTGTACCGTAACAGTTGCGGTTAGATCCTCGGGCTCCGAAACCAGAACTCTTACAATGGTAAATGAGTCGAAGCAGACCGTTGGTTCCTTCGAGGCTCCCTCGGCTGTTGCTGTTTCTTCCGTGGACATTTCTTCTGCCGGCACATACTCTGTTGGTAGTGCGGGAAGCGGTATGTATATCTACATGATTATCATCGAATATTTCGAATAATTTTTCCTTGACTGTCCCAAGTCTCTTGGGGCAGTCTTTTTTGCTTACTAACCGCTTTATTGCCTTCAAATTGAGTAAATAAAAGTTTACATAATATTCAATTTGCACAAAGAAATGCAACAAATTATGGTTAACATTGCAAAAATAGTGTAAAATCTACAGTTTTCTATTGAATTATTAGTAATACTGTGATAAAATGTTTTATATATATTTTTTGCAAAGGAGAAAAACTATGAAAAAGTTTTTAGCACTGTTGTTAGTTCTTGTAATGTCGCTGACTATCGTTAGCTGCAGTATTCTTCCCGAAAGTGTTAGGGACGGAATAGATTCTATAAAAAATCAGATATTTGGACAGGATGACTCCGATGACTCAAATGTTCACGAGCACAGCTTTTATGTTGTCGGCGGTAGAACACCTACTTGCGTAAAAGGCGGATATTCCAGATATGCCTGCGCCTGTGGTGAAACCAAACGCGAGGAGCTTGATCCTCTTGGTCACAGCTGGTCCGAATTTGTTGAGGAATCCAGAATTGTCGTTTGTACAGTAAAGGGATGTAATGCTAAAGAGCTTCCCGGCTACGATCCTATTCATGCCGAAAGCCTGACATTTAACTTTACTGCGGAGCATGAGGCTGAAATCACTGCGAAGTATAATGAGGTTCTTGCTGCCATTGATGCTGCTCCGGAATACGACCCCGATCTTCACGGCTATGCTGAGGAGGGCGAGCTCAAGGAGGCTTATGATGCCGTTGATGCTCTTCACACCGAGCTTTATGACCTTGTTCTTTATGCTGTTGCACAAAGACAGATTGCAGAGATAGACTACTACTGCGATATGGAAAACACCGAGCTTGAGGAAAGATATTCCTACATGATGGATTATTACACCGAGCTTATGTCGACCTTCTATTCTCTCTCGCAGCCCTTCTATGACAGCTGCTACCGTGATTTCTACTATTACGGAATGACCGAGCCGGAAATCAAGTCGTACCTCTTTGAGGCAAATGCGCTTTCCAACGAGGAGTACGCTGCTCTCACTAACAGAAATAGCGAGATCGAGCTTGAAGTTATCGGTATTTTGAATCCCACCGTTTCGGATGATATTCTTGAACTCTATGAAGAGTTTGTTGCGAACAATAAGAGAATTGCGGAAATTCTCGGCTACAAGACATATCTCGATTATGCGTACGAGAATATGTATTCGAGAGATTACACCTATCAGGATGTTGCTGTTATTACCGATTTTGTAAAGACCTATCTTGCTCCCGCTTTCTGCAAGATTTATGAGAGATGGAATAGTCTTGCAAGCTCACCGCTTCTTTCGAAGGAAGATATTAACCACTATTATGATCAGGTTTCTTATAGCTTCTTCGAAAATCAGAACGGTAACCGTATACTTAATGATTACATAGATACTCTCGTTTTCACGAGCAATCCCGATAAGCAGATCAGCTTCTCTGACGAGCTGAATGGTCTTGCTTCTCACGGCAACCTTTTCAGAGGTGACTATGAGGGCGCGTTTGTTACCGATCTCTCGGCATTCGATCTTCCTATTGCTTATTTCGGCCCCGGATATGACACCCCCTTCACCGTTGCTCACGAGTTCGGACACTATATGAATGAGATATACAACTCCGATGTTGGTTCACAGTCCTACGATATTCTTGAGATGCATTCCCAGGGTAACGAGCTTCTTTATCTTAGCTTCATTGAGCCTTATGTTACAGAGAATGGATATGATCTTGTTGAGACCTATCAGCTTCTCAATATGCTGTATACAATAATGGCATCTCTCGCAGTTGACTGCTTCGAGCAGGCTGTTTACCTTGATTACTACGATGGACCCAATTCGGCTGAAATCATGGCGGACGGTAAAATCACCGCTAATGAGTATGATCTCCTTTACAGAAGCATTATCGAGGACTTTGGAACTTCGAAGTATCAGGAAAGCGATTATTGGAGATACGGAATGACCGTTACCTCTCCCTGCTATTACGTTTCGTATAGCGTGTCTGCAATCTCCGTTCTTCAGCTTTATGAGATTGCGAATTCCGATTCTCAAGATGCTGCTGTTGAGGCTTATCTTAAGCTCTTCACCTACGCTGATGAAAATCCCGATATGACTACTGCAGAGGTTCTTAGGTTCGCCGGACTTTATTCCTTCACCGACGAGGAGCTGTATAAGGCTATCTCGGATATGCTCAAATCTCTTTAATACCAACAAAAAAAACGGCAGAGGCTCCAAAAGAGCCTCTGCTTTCTGTTTAAAATGGTCCGAGTGACACGATTTGAACGTGCGACCTCCAGTACCCGAAACTGGCGCGCTACCAACTGCGCTACACCCGGAAACGATTATCACTATTTATTCGATAGCCTCTAAAAGGTTATCTAAGCTTTTCCGCGCGCCATAAACGGCGCTAATAACAAAATATAATTTTGTTCAGCCTTAACATTATATCAAAGCAATATCGGTTTGTCAAGAAAAAAATCTTTTTTTCGGAAAAGCTATTGCATATTTTTTGTCTTTGGGTTAGAATAGATGCGATAAATTGTTTTATGGAGTCCTTATGAAAATTTTAGGTTTACAAAAAATGACTTTACTCGACTTTCCGGGCAAAATTGCTTGTACCGTTTTCCTTGGTGGTTGTAATCTACGTTGTCCCTTTTGTCATAACGGCTCGCTCGTGAGGGCAGGAGAGGGAAGTTCCTTGATGTCGGTTGATGAGTTTTTTGAGTTTCTCGACAGTAGGCGCGGAAGACTTCAGGGCGTTTGTATAAGCGGTGGGGAGCCAACCTTGAACGAGGAACTTCCCGAACTTATTTCCGAGATAAAGGCCAGGGGCTTTGCGGTGAAGCTTGACACCAACGGCACAAATCCCGAGATGCTTTATGGTCTTATTGCTGACGGACTTGTTGATTACGTGGCGATGGACATCAAAAACTCACCGGAAAACTATCACCTCGCGTCGGGCGTAGAGTCTGATCTTCAGCTTGGTATGGTGCGCGAGAGCGCTGAACTTCTGATGGCTGGCAGAGTGGACTTTGAGTTTAGAACCACGCTTGTAAGAGAGCTTCACACACCGTTTGATATTGAAAGTATTGGAAAATGGCTCTCGGGCGACGAGAAGTATTTTCTTCAGACCTATCGCAATGAGGGTGACCTCTTGGTGGGCGGTTTCACGCCATTCACTAAAGAAGAAACAACCGATCTTCTCAATATTTTGAAAAAATACATTCCAAACGCTAAAATTAGGTAAAACAAGGGGCTGTTCTTCGGGACAGCCTCAAACTATTATTAACCGATGGCAGAGTCTTAAAAATTCTGCCTTAAAATAACTCAAACTCATATAAATGTTGCACAAACAAGGTAAAAAATACCATATAAATAATCAAAGAAAAAAGGTCGAAAAAACCTTGAAAAATATAAGATTTTCTCCGCTTTTTAAAAATGTAATCTAAAGTTTACAGTCTATATATTGTGACGAAATTGTGTTTTTTACACAATATTTTGTGTTTTTGCATTGACTTTTATCTATAAATATGGTATCATTAAATGGCATCGCAAAGCGGTGCTTTTTCTGCCTTTATGGTAGGCAAGAGAGAACAATACGAGGTTAAACACATGTATACAGTAATTAAGCGCGACGGCAAGATCGTCGAATTCGATATATCGAAAATTTCTTATGCTATTTCTCTGGCTTTTGATGCCCAGGAGAGAAACTACACCAACAGCATTATAGACTTTCTCGCTCTGAAGGTTACAGCTGATTTTGAGCCCAAAATTCGCGACGGACACATTCACGTTGAGGACATTCAGGACAGCGTTGAGTCTGTGCTTATTCAGGCGGGTTATGATGACGTTGCAAAGGCGTATATTCTCTATCGCCGTCAGCACGCGCGTCTGCGTGAGATGCGCTCTACCGTGCTTGACTATAAGGCTACCGTTGATAATTACGTTAAGATCAACGACTGGAGAGTAAAGGAAAACTCTACCGTTACCTATTCGGTAGGAGGACTTATTCTTAACAACTCGGGTGCAATTACGGCTAACTATTGGCTCTCGGAGATCTATGATGACGAAATTGCGAACGCACACCGTAATGCCGACATCCATCTTCACGATCTTTCTATGCTTACCGGCTACTGTGCAGGTTGGTCGCTTAAGCAGCTTATTAAGGAGGGTCTCGGTGGTGTAACGGGTAAGATTACCTCTGCTCCCGCAAAGCATCTTTCCTCTCTTTGCAACCAGATGGTTAACTTCCTTGGCATTATGCAGAACGAATGGGCGGGTGCGCAGGCGTTCTCCTCCTTCGATACATATCTTGCTCCTTTTGTAAAGGTGGACAACCTTACATACGAGCAGACAAAAAAATGCATTGAATCCTTCATCTACGGCGTGAACATTCCCTCACGTTGGGGTACTCAGGCACCATTCTCCAACATTACTCTTGACTGGACCGTTCCGGGTGACCTCGCCGAGCTTCCTGCAATCGTGGGCGGCAAGGAGATGGACTTTAAGTACAAGGACTGCAAGGCCGAGATGGATATGATTAACAAAGCCTTCATCGAAACCATGATTGAAGGTGACTATCACGGACGTGGATTCCAGTATCCTATTCCCACATACTCTATCACCCGTGACTTCGACTGGTCAGAGACAGAGAATAACAGACTTCTCTTTGAGATGACCTCCAAGTACGGAACACCCTATTTCTCTAACTACATTAACAGCGATATGGAGCCCTCCGACGTTCGTTCGATGTGCTGTCGTCTTCGTCTTGATCTCCGTGAGCTTCGTAAGAAGTCCGGCGGTTTCTTCGGCTCGGGTGAGTCCACCGGCTCTATCGGTGTTGTTACTATCAATATGCCCAGAATTGCATATCTTGCAGAGGACGAGGAGGACTTCTACAAGCGTCTTGACCATATGCTTGATATTTCTGCACGCTCGCTTAAAATCAAGCGTGAGATTATTACCAAGCTTCTCAGCGAGGGACTTTATCCTTACACCAAGCGTTATCTCGGTGGCTTCAATAACCACTTCTCCACCATTGGTCTTGTTGGTATGAACGAGGCAGGCCTTAATGCAAAGTGGATTAGAAAGGATATGACTCACTCCGAAACACGCGAGTTCACAAAGCAGGTTCTTCTCCACATGCGTGAGCGTCTTTCCGACTATCAGGAAAAGTACGGCGACCTCTATAACCTTGAGGCAACTCCTGCGGAGTCTACCTCCTACCGTCTTGCAAAGCACGACAAAAAGTTCTATCCAGACATCATTACCGCTTCAGATAAGAATGGTGGAACTCCATATTACACTAACTCCAGCCACCTTCCCGTTGGCTATACGGATGATATCTTCGAGGCTCTCGATATGCAGGACGAGCTTCACACACTCTATACCTCGGGTACTGTATTCCACGGCTACCTTGGTGAGAAGCTTCCTTCTTGGAAGGCGGCGGCAAATCTCGTTCGCACTATTGCCGAGAATTATAGATTGCCTTACTATTCCATCTCTCCTACATACAGCGTGTGTAAGAACCACGGCTACATCGCGGGCGAAAAGTTTGTATGTCCCGAGTGTGGTGAGAAGACAGAGGTTTACTCGAGAATTACCGGTTACTACCGTCCCGTTCAGAACTGGAATGACGGTAAGAGCCAGGAGTACAAGGACAGAGTAGTTTACGCAGAGTCCAAGCTTCAGGGCAAGCAGCCTCTCTATGGCGAAGGCTTTAAGGTTGAAAGACGCGAGCAGATCGACAAACCCGAAAAGCTCCTTCTCTTCACAACCAAGAGCTGTCCCAAGTGTACGACAGCGAAGTTCTTCTTAAACCAGGCAAACATCAATTACGAAACCGTGATTGCAGAGGAAAACCCCGAGCTTAGCCGTGAGCTTACTATCAAGGAAGCTCCAACTCTCGTGATCATGAAGGGTGATAAGTACGAGAAAATCTGCAATCCCTCTAACATCAAGGCCTACGTAGATAAGATCTCCGCCAAGGCATAAAATCAAAATAAAATTAGCCTCTCTTTTCACAAGAGAGGCTAAAATAACACGGAAAATCAATTTTCCCGAAAGGAAAAGCAGTGTACGATATAATCATTATAGGCGCGGGACCTGCAGGTCTTACCGCCGCAATATACGCAAGACGCGCTGAAAAAAGCGTGCTTATTATAGAAAAAGAAAGCTTTGGCGGACAGATTACACACTCCCCCAGAGTTGAAAATTATCCCGGATTTGACGAGATAAGCGGGAACGAGCTTGCTGATAAGCTCCTCGGTCAGATAATGACCCAGGGCGCAGAAATTGAGCTCGAAGAAATTCTCGCCATTGAAGGAAGTGTCGGAAATTACACCGTTGTCGGTCATACCAAGAGCTTCGAGGCAAAGACAGTTATCATAGCAACCGGCTCGCACCATCGTCAGCTAGGAATCGACGGAGAGAAGCGACTTGAGGGCATGGGAATTTCATACTGTGCCGTTTGTGACGGTGCCTTCTTCCGCGGACATACCGTAGCGGTTATCGGTGGCGGGAATTCCGCTTTGCAGGATGCCGTGCTTCTTTCCGACGGATGCGAAAAGGTTTATGTAGTTCAGAATTTGCCCTATCTCACGGGAGAGGAAAGGCTACAGAATATTCTTGCCGAGCGTCCTAACGTTGAGATAATCACCTCTTCGGTTGTGGATAAGCTTCTTGGAAACGAAACCCTCCGCGGTATTGAAATCACCAACGTGGAAACGGGTGAGAGAAGGGGGCTTACGGTTGACGGAATGTTTGTTTGCATCGGTCAGCAGCCTGAGAATGAGGCGTTTAGCAAAAACGTTAAGCTCGACCAGCGTGGATATGTTATCGCAGGAGAGGATTGTGTTCCCGAGTCCGACGGAGGCATTTTCGTTGCGGGAGATTGCCGCACAAAGTCGGTGCGCCAGGTGACCACCGCCGTAGCAGACGGAGCCGTTGCAGCTCTTGCCGCCTGCAGAAAGGTTGACGAGCTTCGTCTCGCAAACTAATTATTTTAATATAAAAACAGTCAAAATGCGCATAATGGTTTGCATTTTGACTGTTTTTTGTTTATCGTTTAGAATGAAATTCTCTTATCCTTGCCATAGAATGCGAGGACCTTACAGCCTGAGCCGATGATACGGGAGTAGATTCTGTCCTCGTACTTTCTTGCGAGCTCCTCGGGAGAGAGGTTGGTGGAGATCACCGTTGCAAGACCCTTGTTCTGTCTTGTGTTGAGCAGATTGTAGAGGGTGGAGAGGGTGAACTGATTGGAAAACTCTGTGCCCAGGTCGTCAATAATGAGAAGTTGGCAATCCAGATATTTTTCCGAACGGTTGTCATCTCTTCCGTATCCACTCTTGAAGCGGTCTGCCTCGAAGTCCGAAATAATGTTCTGCGTGGAGTCGTATACCACGTCGTAGCCCTGGTGAATAAGCTTTCTTGCTATGGCTGTGGAAATGTGAGTTTTACCTGTACCGGTTGAGCCGATGAGCAGGAGATTTTCACCGGATTTAGCGAAATTCTTCACAAAATTCTTTGCTGCCGCTACGTTTGCCTTCATCTTTTCGTAAACGCTCTGGTCGTAGGAGTAGCAGGAAAGATCAAAATTGTCAAATGACTGCTTTTCTATAAGTCGACCCATTGCGGAGGATGAAATTCTCTCCTTGATAATAAGCTCGCGCAGGCATCTGCAGGCACGTGTTCCGTCAACAAATCCTGTGTCACAACACTCGGTGCAGGTGTAATGAACGTCTGTGTAATCCTCGGGATAACCGAGCTTTACTATAAGCTCTTTGCGCTTCTGCTGAAGAGCCTTATTATGCTCTTTGATGGGAGTAATATCTCCGCCCTCGCAGGCGGTTTTGAAGATAAGAAGACCTGTGCCGGATAGCTCGTGGTCGATAGCGGCGATTTCGTCACTCTCTGCGCGGAGAATTTCACATCTTGCTTCAGAGGTGGCTCTCGCTTCGTTTCTTCTTCTCTCTATCTCGGCCTTGGCCTTTGAGTAAATATCAAAATTCGACATAGTTTATACCTCCGAATCCTTTTCCTCTGCACCGTAGCTGCGCTGGAGGGCCTTTTTGAAGGCGTCATTAATATCAAAATCTCCGTATCTCGGAGTTTCGGGCTTGGATTTTGCGGTTTTGTTCTTACGATTTGCCGCCTCTGTTTCCTTTTCGAGCTTGGTCTGCTCGGAACGCGCGATACAATCGTTTACGGTCTTGCATCCGTTATTAAACCAATCGGTGAGGACGGAATCCATATAACGGAGATCGCCTCTGCCACTTTTGGAGTTCATAACAGCAATGTCGTACGCCTCGCTGATTATCTGCTCGGAGTAGCCGAACTCGTTCGCCCATTTTGCGAAGTAATCCTTCTCGCTTTTCGAGAGATTTCTGCCATAAATTCCGAGCACGCGACGGTATTCCCATTCATAGCCATCGTCTTTTTCGGCATTGAGTATGTATGCCTCGAGTCTTTCAACGCTATCAATACTCTTGTTACAGAGCGAAATAGCTTTGTTGCAGAGATTCCTTACGGTAAGCTTACCTTTTTCGGAAAGATGAGCCGCGAGAACAACGATATATTCGGGCGAGAGTTTGTACTGCGTGTGGAGGGCGGTGAGATTTTTAACGTCAACGTTTGGAAGACAGGCGCAACCAAGAAGAGTGGCGCACTCATCTATCATAGAGGCGAGGTTTTCGTCACGGATTGCTATCGCTACGCTCTCTGTGGGAGTTTCATCAATTTCTCCGCCAAGGAGTCTTTGCTCAAATTCCTCGGTAATTGTCGGTTCGTTCGACTTTGAGATTACACCTGACTCCTCCCAGAAGGCTATCGCGCCCTTGCATCTCGCAACCGAAATATTCGAGGCTGAAGCAAGCGATTCTATGCTGTCCGAACATCCGTTTAGCTCTATGAGAGCTAAAAGAACTCGAAGTTCCTCCTTCGATGCCTCAGGAAAGCAGGGGTTTGCTATCACAGAGAGGGGCCTTACGGAGTAATTAATCATCGTTCTTGCTCCTCTCATCGTCACGGGTTTTCACCTCATAGCAAAGTCGCATAAGAGAGTCGCCCAGATGGATATTCTCGATTATCGCAGAGCATCCCTCAAGCTCAAGCTCGGTGTTTGCAAAGTTCCAGATTCCTTTAACTCCCGCGCGTGCCATGGTAATCGCAACCTTGTAAGCCGCATCCTTGGGAACGGTGAGAACACCGATGGAAACGTTGTTGTTCTGACAAAACTCGTAGAGTTCGTCTATGTGATAAACGGGGATTCCGTAGATTTCTGTACCAACTATATTTTCGTCAACGTCAAACATAGCAACTCTCTCAACTCCGCGGCGAGAAAACATTCTTGTTGCGGCGAGAGCCCTGCCAAGATTGCCCGCACCTGCGATAACCGCTGTGTAGCCTTGATTAACGCCGAGAAGTTCGCTGATTTTTCCGTAAAGGTATTTGATGTTATATCCGTATCCCTGCTGACCGAAGCCGCCGAAGCAGTTGAGGTCCTGTCTGATCTGGGATGCGGTTACGTTCATTATTTCCGAAAGCTCGGCAGAGGAAATACGAAGTCTGCCGTCTGCCAAAAGGTCACCGAGGTATCTGTGGTATCTTGGTAATCTCTTGATTACCGCGTCCGAAATGGTAGGCTTAATATCTCGGTTTTTGATTTCAAAGGTTCCTTGAATTTTGTCGATACTCTCCATATTTAGCTGCCTTTCATATAGTCTTTATGGTGTCCTGGGCGCTTGCGTTCATTGATGAATCGGCAAGTCTACCCTCTTTGTATTCATAGTATCCTGCAGCGGCGATCATTGCACCGTTATCTCCGCAGAGGTCGAGGGAGGGAATGAAAAGCTTCACTCCGTGATCCTTTGCAACCTTCTTAAGTCTTGCTCTTAAATGCGAGTTTGCCGCAACACCGCCTGCGATACAGAGATCGTGACCGGGGTATTTTTCGAGTGCCATAGAAAGCTTCTTTGCGACCGCTTCAACAGCCTCGTAGGTGTATCTTGCGGCGAAAAGCGGCTTGTCTATCTCGCGGCCTGATTGCTCGAATCGGTGAAGAAGGTTGATTGCTGCGGTTTTTAAACCCGAGAAGGAAAAATCCAGCGATCCGTCTGCCAGGGCGGGAGAGGGAAGTGTCATTTCCTTATCCTTGTATGCCGTGCTCTTTTTGTATTTTTCGTAGAAGTTCACCTCGTCGCCGGTTGCCTTGATAAATCCTTCCTTCGAGAGGGCGTCAAAGCCTCTGCCTGCGGGGTAGGGAATTCCGATAAGTCTGCCAATTTTGTCGAAGGATTCGCCGATAGCATCATCACGCGTTGTGCCGATAACGTAAAGCTCGGTGTAGCTTTCTACCTTGTAAACTGCGGTGTGTCCGCCCGATGCCGCGAGTGCAATGAATGGAGGCTTTGGAATATCATCGGCGAGGTAGCAGGATGCGATGTGACCTTTTATGTGGTCTACCGCAACGAGAGGAATGTTGTTTGCTGCTGCAAGAGCCTTGGCAAAGTTTACGCCAACAAGAAGTGCACCGATGAGTCCGGGGTTAGATGTAACAGCCACGAGATCAACATCCGAAAGTGTGATCTTTGCTTCCTCGAGAGCCTCGTATGTAATGCGAGAGATAGCCTCGGTGTGAGCTCGGCTTGCAATCTCGGGCACAACTCCTCCGTAAAGTCGGTGGGTGTCAACCTGCGATGCGATTATATTCGATTTTACTGTAAAGCGTCCGTCACAAACAGTAACGACAGATGCGCTGGTTTCGTCACAGGAGCTCTCAAAGGCTAAAATGTTCATTTTTATCTCCAAAGTGTAATTAGTTTGAATGGGCTATTTCATCATTATAACCGCATCGTCGGTGGGGTTCTGATAATAATTCTTTCGTATGCTTATTTCCTTAAAGCCGTAGGCTTTGTATAGAGCTCTGGCGGCGAGATTTTGACTTCTCACCTCTAGAAAAACACTCTCAACGCCGTGCCCAAGCTCGGTTTTCAGCGCGTAGGAGAGCAGTCGGTAACCGACACCTCTTTGACGCTTGTCCTCGCGGACGGCGATTCTGTATATCTCACCCTCAGGTGGGATTTTTTTGCCTATAATGTAGCCCACAACTCCGCTCTCGTCTGTGGCGGTAAAGCACATGCCGAGGTCCGAGCAGATGTAGGAGAAAATATCCTTTTTCCCCCAGGGATCGTTAAAGATTTTCTCCTCCATCTCGGCAATTTCGGTTGCGTCGTCGGGTCTTGATCGTCTGATTTCCAAGAAGATTTTCTCCCTTCGTAGGATTTGTTTAGATTACTCCTCATCCTTCTTTTGGGAGTTGATCTCCTCAAGGAATTTCGCGATTTTCGCACCGTGCTCGATAGATCCGTCCTTGATAAAGCGAAGCTCGGGGGTGATTCGAAGATTGAGAGTTACAGCGAGGTGATGGCGTAGCATGCCTGTGCATTTTTTAAGTCCCTCAAGAGCCTCTTTGGAGTCGCCCATGCAGGAGAAATATACCGTCGCATTGCGAAGATCGGGTGCAACATCTGCACGAGTAATGCTCACGAAATTATCTATAACCTTAGGCTCACGAACCTCGCGAAGAGCAACTGCCAGCTCCTCGGTTACTGCGTCGTTTATTCTTCCACGTCTGTACTTTGCCATTTTATTTTCCTCCGATTTTTATGTATATACAACCCTTCCCCCTTCCTTATGGGGAAGAATTACTCTTGCTAATTCCTGCGCCCCGATTTTTGCGGGGCTGTAAATTTTTATATTGGGCATCAGGGCTTGAAGCTCGCCCTCAAGATGCGAAAAATGTGTGCATCCCAAAATCAGGCTGTCGGCCTGCATGTTATCACAAAGACATCTAACCTGCCAAAGCAAATCTCTGCATCTTTGATTTGTTTTTTCGTTACGGCAACCGCCCTCCACAAGGGCAACCAGCTCTTGCATAGGAAATTCGATAACCGTTGCATTGCTAAATTTTGCGATTTCTCTGCTGAAATATGCGGATTTTACCGTTCTCTCGGTAGCAATAACAGCGATACGTTTGCTGGATTTTGCCACCTCTCTTGCCGTGGGAGAAATTATAGGAATTGAAATTTCTTTGTCCTCGGCAGAAAGTTTTTTATGAACGCCCGATGCTGTGCAGCAGGCGATAAGGATTTTTTCTGCACCCATTTCACGTAGCCTTTTTACGTTCCGACCGCAAAGGTCTATGATTTCGTCCTCGCTTTTTGTACCGTAGGGTGCGTGTTTTCTGTCCGCGAGATATGTGATATCAGCTCTCGGCAAAAGCTCTCTAACATGCTTTAAGGAACAGAAACCTCCGATACCGCTGTCGAAAATGCCGATCAACTTCGTTTTAATGCGCCTAACACGAGGCTGCGGAGCATATCGGTAGCGGAAATTCCCACAGAAGCGAGCATTTTTGAGTATAGACTACCACCCGTGAATCCCGGCATGGTGTTTATCTCGTTAAAGTAAATCTCATCACCCGAAAGGAAAAAGTCAACACGACATAGATCGCGCACTCCAAGATACTTCACGAGAAGATGCGAATATTCCTTGATCCTTTTATTTGTTTTGGTTTGAACTGTCGCCTCCGGGAGAGTAATTGTGTTTTTGTTATACTTGCTGTCAAAGTCGTAAAGTGCGCTATCACAGAGAATTTCGCCAACATTTGTAAATAAATCTTTACTTTCCGTTGAAAAATAACCGCATTCAAGCTCTCTTTTGGGCTCTAACAGTTTTTCAATAATGATTCTGTTTGAAAGCGATAAAGCTTTATCAAGAGCCTCGACTAATTGTTTTCGATTTCTTGCCTCTGATGCTCCAAAGGAACTGCCAAGATCGGTTGGCTTTATGAACATGGGGTATCCGATTTCTTGTTCGGCTCTCTCTATTACATTGTTTTCACTCGAATTTACGAGAATAAAAGGTAAAACAGGAAT
Organism: Eubacteriales bacterium; assembly: GCA_045654725.1. GTDB lineage: Bacteria > Bacillota > Clostridia > Oscillospirales > CAG-272 > UBA1740. The sequence goes on along the minus strand of JAZONX010000007.1, from coordinate 19,347 downwards.
ACCGAGGCTACTTGCAACACTTTTTACGATTGCCTTGTCACGGCAGATTGCTCCAACCCGACCCTCACATCCGATGTATGGGATACCCGCTAGATCGAGGGAGGATTGTATGACTCCGTCTTCACCGTAATTTCCATGTAGTAATGGAAAGGCGCAGTCTACGGGATAAAAATCTCCCGATTTATGACAGAAAAATCCTCCTCGTCCACCTAAATTTATGGCGAAAACCTGATTTTTGTGTAAGATCCACCGTCCATCCTTTTCTATAAAGACTGGAAGACAGTTGAACATCTCGGATAGAGTAGGCAGCAGATTTTTTGCGCCCCGCTGCGAAACCTCGCTCTCGCATCCCTGACCACCGTATATCAGCGCCAGGGTAATTTTCTTGTCGTTCATTTGCATATACCTCCGAGTGTAGTATATGCGAAAAACCAAAATGCGAAATTAGGCGAGATTTTTTAACACGGCGACTCTGTCGTTGCCGCCGAGATCCCGAAGAATTTCACAGCTCATATTGTTATCAGCCGCGATCTGTTTCAATAAATTAGCCTGGTCGTAGCCGATTTCGTAGGCAATAAAGCCGTCTTTTGCTATTTTAGTCTTATAAATTGGGGTAAGGTGACGGTAAAAATCTCCACCGTCAACTCCGCCAACGAATGCGCGGCGCGGCTCGGAGAATATCTCGCTCTCCAGCTTTTCGTATGCCTCGTCGGTAACGTATGGCGGATTGGAGAGAACCGCGAATATGCTTTCCTCAGGAACGCTCTGCATCAGGTCCAGTTGTCGGAATTCTATCCTGTCCTCAACTCCGTTGAGCGAGGCGTTTTTCTCTGCGATTTTCAGCGTTTCGGCATCGATATCTACCGCGATTGCGGTAGTGCTCTTGGTGTTGCAAAGTACCGAAATTGCGATGCAGCCACTACCTGTGCAGAGATCCATAAAGCTCTCGCCCTCGGGCAGATTTTTAACAGCATAGTCAACCAAAATCTCTGTGTCAGAGCGAGGAATAAGACAGGCGGGCGAAACGATATAGCTTTCGCGGTAAAAGCCAACCCTGCCGATTATATACTGAAGGGGCTCGCGATTTGCACGACGATTGATCATCTCGAGAAGCTTCGGGTTGTCGCATTCGGTGTTCGTCATTACCGGTTCGGGGCAATAGAGTCTAAACAACTCGCGCGCATCGTGTACAGGCGAGTCGACACCTGCCGCCTCGAGTATTTTTATCGCTTGATTAAGCGTCATTTTCTTCTGTTACCACTGCGGTGCTTTCCTCCACAGCGGAAGCCTCCTCAACAATGGGAGATTCCTCAACAATGGAAGTTTCCTCAACAACCTCGGAAACCTCTTCGGTAGTTTCTTCTGCCTGCGCGTCTTTAGGTGCCTCGGTTTCCTCTACTTTGGACTCCCAAGGCTTCGCCTCGAAGAACTCTTTAAACTCGGGATAATCGTCACGAAGAGCACACTTGAGCGAGGTGATTGCAACCTCGAGCATACCCTCGTCGGGCTCCTTTGTGGTTATTTTTTGCATCCAGATACCGGGGAGAGAAAGAGCGTTTGTTATGGGGTTGGGATGCTTACCCGCGAAGCGAATAAACTCGTATCCAATACCCATAATCAAGGGAAGCACGAGAATCTTTGCGAGTGTGTAAAGGACAGTTTTCTCAACCAATGCGGGGAAGATCGTCTTAAGAAGAAGGCTTACGAATATGCCGAGAAGAATCATGAAGAACATAAAACTTGTGCCACAGCGAGGATGGAATCTGGTATGCTTTTTTGCATTTTCGGGGGTAAGCTCCTCGCCCGCCTCGAAGCAGGCAATGGATTTGTGCTCTGCACCGTGGTACATAAATGTTCGTTTGATGTCGGGCATAAGCGAAACAGCGGCGAGATAACCCACGAAGATTCCAACCTTAACAAGACCCTCGATAATAGCGCTTGCTACGGGGGACATACTTGAATAGGTGAGAATTGCGTGGTAAAGAATCAGGTCGATTCCCGACGTAATGAGAATGGGAAGGAAGATAAAGAGTAATGCCGAGAGTCCAAGTCCCAAAATCAAGGAAATAACCATAACAAAGTCGGTAAGGTTCACGTGAAGCTTCTCGGAGAGCCATTTTTCAAACTTAGAGGGCTCTTCCTCCTCAAGACCGAGAGCATCAGCAGAGGCGCCAAGCGTTCTGAAGCTCATAACCATAGATTCAACGAAGCTTACTACACCTCTGATAAGAGGGAGATCGAGAATCTTATGCTTTTGTCTTACAGATACGTATTTATCGTCGTTAACTACAAGCGATCCGTCATCCTTTCGGCAGGTTGTAACCATACGGTCGCCCGCCTTCATCATAACTCCTTCGAGCACCGCCTGACCGCCTACTTTACCCAGTCTATCAGGACATAGGCAGGAGTTGTTTTTATCATTTTTGCTCATTTTTGCTTAACCTTTCTTTTATGCATACTACCGCTAGGGCATACTTTCACATAATAATGGATTATATCATTATAGCACACTTTTCGTAAAAAATAAATAGATATTTGAAAAATTTACAAATAATAGGTTACAAAGCGTCAGGAAGTCGATTTTATGCCCTTTTTATATTGACACAGCGGTGTCGCTTGTGCTATAATATATCTGTTAAAATATTGACTTGCGAGGATGTTATGATTAAGATAAGTAATATTACCGTAATGAATTTTGAGAATGCGATTCGAGGCGCGCGAAACCCCATGAATAGCTGGGCGAGAATGGATTCTTATTATGACGAAGAGGGGAATTTTGTTCTTGGCGACAACGACCTTGGTCTTGCTTCCCGTCTTGCAAAGGCAGGTAGCGACCACAGAAAATATCTTCGTCAGGTGATCGTGTCCATTGACATCCTTGCTCCTCTCTATTGGTGGAAGGAGTTTGATACCTACAAAGTAGGTACGGTTGCCAATTCCACGTCTACAATGCATAAAATCCAGGCGAAGGAATTTTCTCGCGCAGATTTTTCCTGCGAGAAGATGAGTGATGACGCTCTTGCGGTGCTCGACTCGGTTATCGCGTTTATGGAGAGCGAAAGACTTAAGTTTGTCGAGACCAAGGATAAGGCGCATTGGCACAATATGATTCAGATGCTCCCAACATCCTACAATCAGCTTCGCACGGTGACCCTCAACTATGAAGTGCTTATCAATATATATCGCTCACGCCGCTATCATAAGCTTGATGAGTGGAAGGTGCTTTGTGCCGAGATCGAAAAGCTTCCTTATGCAAAGGAACTGATTCTTTTGAGAGAGATTGACGATGAGTAATATTTTTGATTTGTTTAAAAAAATTGAGAAGCAATCGGTGTCTGTTGAGCCTGTAAGCTTCATCATTGTTGGTCTTGGCAATATCGGTAAGCAATATGAGCATACAAGACATAACGTAGGCTTTCTCGCTATCGATTATATAGCTGATAAGTGCGGCGTGAAAATTGACAGAGTGAAGTTTCATTCGACGGTTGCCGAGGCAAATATCGGTGGTGCTCGCGTTCTTCTTATGAAGCCCTCGACCCTGATGAATAATTCAGGTATTGCAATCGCAGAGGCTGCTTCGTTTTATAAAATTCCTTCGGATAAGGTTTTGGTGCTTCATGATGAAATCAGCTTCGATCCTGGTATAATTCGTATTCGTAGAAAAGGATCGGCAGGCGGTCACAACGGACTTAAGAGCATTATTGAGCGTCTTCCGGGTGAGGATTTCCCACGCATCAAGATTGGTGTTGGCAAGAAGCCTAATCCCGAATATGATCTTGCGGATTGGGTGCTCGGTAAAATTCCGGAGCCCGATATGAAGCTGATATGCCAGCGATTTGAGGATATTTCCACAGCCGCGGAGCTTATCGTGAAGGGTGACATTGACGGCGCAATGCAGAGATTTTCCAAATAATTATCCCGATAACACGGGTGTAAAAATAAACTTACCTTCTTAAGAAGGTAAAAAGGTTAGTATGCAAAAAATAACAAGCCTGATTAGGTGTGACAGCGAGTTTTCAAGCTTTCTGTCCTGTATGAGGAGCGCTTTTTCGTCGGAAGACAAGCTGCCTATCGCGGTTAACGGTCTTACCGGCGGAGCAGAGTCGGCATTTATTGTCGAGGCGGTGAGAGAGGCGGCTATTATTTCAAACGAGCCGGTGCTGATCCTTGCGGAGAGCGAGGGTGAGGTGCAGAGAATTACCGATCTTCTGTCTGCTTCAGGCTTAAATGCCAAGAGCTTTAAAAAGCGCGACCTTGTGTTTCATAATATTCGAGCCTCCCACGACGTTGATCGTGAGAGGCTTTCGGTGCTTTCCTCGATAATTTCAGGTGGGTGCGATGCCGTTGTTTCGACTCCGTCGGCTGCGGTCGGTTTTACGCTCTCGAAAGAAGTGCTTGTTGAGCTGTCGAGAAATATTAAAATCGGTGATATTCTTCCGCCCGAAAAGCTCTCCGAAAGACTCGTAACTCTCGGCTTTGCCAGGGTGGATACCGTAGAGAGCAAAGGACAGTTTTCAAGGCGCGGTGGGATAGTTGATTTCTTCGGAGGAGAGACCGAAAGTCCGGTACGTATTGAGTTTTTTGGTGACGAGATCGACAGAATTTCTTATTTTGACCCTCTGACACAGCGCACCAGCGAGAATTGTAAGGAAGCAAAGCTTCTCCCTGCTACTGAGGTAATGATTTCTCCGGTTGCAAGGGCAAAAATGCTCGAATCCTGTGAGAGACTTATCGCAAAATGCAAGAGCGATAGCGCAAAAGAGCGGCTTCTTCGTGAAAAGGCCGTGCTTTCGAGCGACATAACGCCCGATTTTCGCGATAAATATTTGCCCCTGATATACGAGGGGGAGAATTGTTTATTTAGCTATTTTACTAACAATATATGTTTGATTCTTGGCACAAATAGTTGCGCCGAGGAGTTTAAAAAATACGCGAATTACCTCAAAAACGAAAAGGAAAGTTTACAAAAAGAGGGGTTGGTTGAGGAAAAATACTCAAAATACCATCTCTTAGAGGATGAATATCGCGCAGAACTTTCAAATAGACTTACCGTACACATAAACAGCTTTTCGGGCGGTGTAGGATCGATGAAGTTATCGGGCCTTTTCGGCTTTAGAGCAAGACGTTGCGTCAGCTACGGCGGTAATTTTTCAATGCTTCTCGAGGATATTTCCGGACTTGTGAAGTCCTCTTACCGAATTTTGCTCCTTTGTGAGAACAAAATCGGCGCGGAGTCGCTTATAAAGGCACTTGCTGATAGCGATATTGCTGCGGGATACATCCCTTCGGATAAATTTGCCGTTTGCTTGGTTGATGCCGGCAGAATATTTGTGACCGAGGGTAGCCACGAGGGATTTGAGTTGATGAGTCCGAGAATTGCGGTGCTCTCTATGGCGGATGACAGTGGTCGTGCTGTAATGAAAAATCGTAGACGTCAGCGTATTTTACGCAAAACGGGCGGTGGTAAACGTATTATGAGCCATGCCGAGCTTTCCGTGGGTGACTACGTTGTTCACGCAAATTACGGTATCGGTCTTTTTGAGGGAATTGAAACCGTAACCGCACTCGGAATTACAAGAGATTACATTACAATAAGATATGCCGGCACAGATAAGCTTTTCGTTCCTTGTGACCGCCTTGAAATGATTGGAAAATACATTGGCGAGCGCGATAAAGACGGAGCTGTAAAGCTTTCAAAAATGGGCGGTACCGAGTGGCAGCGCACCAAGTCGCGCGCTAAATCCGCCGCAAAGGATATTGCCAAGGAGCTTATCAAAATTTATGCTGAGCGACAGCGCAGAGGAGGTTTTGCCTTTCCTGAGGACTCCGACCTTGAGGACGCATTTGCCAACTCCTTTGAGTTTGACGAAACCGACTCTCAATCGGTTGCAATTTCCGAGATAAAGGCTGATATGATGAAGCCTGTTCCGATGAACCGTCTGCTTTGCGGTGACGTTGGATTTGGAAAAACCGAGGTTGCCCTTCGCGCGGCGTTCAAGGCAATTATGGGTGGAAAGCAGGTTGCCATACTTGTTCCCACCACAATCCTTGCGATGCAGCATTATCAGACTGCCATTTCACGTATGCGCGGTTATCCCGTGACGGTTGAAATGCTCACCCGTTTTACTAAAGCTAAGAAGCAGGCAGAGATTATACGCAAGGTTGCCAGAGGAGAGACCGATATTCTCATCGGCACTCATAAGCTCCTATCCAAGAAACTTCAATTCCGTGACCTCGGACTACTCGTTGTAGACGAGGAACAGCGTTTTGGCGTTATGCAGAAGGAAAAGCTAAAGGAACTTGCGGGCAACGTTGATGTACTGACTCTCACCGCTACACCGATTCCACGAACCTTGAATATGGCGATGAACGGTATAAGCGATATTTCGGTGCTGGACGAGGCACCCGAGGATAGACGTCCGGTTCAAACCTACGTTCTTGAGCACGATGACGGCATCATTTACGATGCTATCAGGCGTGAGCTCTCGAGAGGCGGTCAGATTTTGTACCTTTATAACAAAATCGAGTCTATCGACCTTGTGGCAGACAGACTCTCACACGATATGCCCGACGCTCGCGTGGCGGTTGCTCACGGCAGGATGGAGAAGGATGAGCTTGAGGACGTTTGGCGGCTCCTCGTTCTCGGTGACATAGATATTCTTGTCTGCACGACCATCGTTGAAACGGGAATTGACCTTCCCACTGCGAACACGTTGATTATTGAGAATGCCGATCGCTTCGGACTCTCCCAGCTTCATCAGATTCGAGGCAGAGTAGGGCGCAGCGAGAGACAAGCGTATGCATATTTCACCTACCGACCCGGCAAGGCTCTGTCGGAAGTTGCCGAAAAGAGGCTATCTGCCATTAAAGAGTACGCAGAGTTTGGCGCAGGATTTAAGATTGCGCTGTGCGACCTTGAAATTCGCGGCGCGGGAAATCTTCTCGGTGCGCAGCAGCATGGCTATATCGATAGCATCGGCTACGATCTTTACGTGAAGCTTCTTAACGAGGCTGTCCTTGAGGAGCGTGGTATTAAGAAGGTTGAAAGACCCGAGGCGCATATTGATATGAAGGTCAGCGCCTATATTCCCGAGAGCTATATTTCCACATCTGCGGGCAGAATGGAGATGTATAAAAAGATCTCGCTTATAGGGGGTCCCGAGGATGAGGTTGACATTGCCGACGAGCTTACCGACCGCTACGGCACTATGCCAAGGCAGGTTGAACGTTTGCTGGAGGTGGCGTTGATGAAGGCGCTGGCGGAGGAGTGTGGCATAACTCGAATTGAGGCGAAGGATGAGAATCTGTTCTTTATCTTTGCCAAGCCTGATCTTGCTCTTTGGTCAGAGCTTTTCGGCAAATACAAAGGAATGCGCTTCTCGCCCTCCGGCGATCGTGTGATTTATCCATTTAAGGGCGAGCCCTCGAAGGTTGGTGTATCGATTATGAAGGACTATTACAACGCATACACCGAAAGCAAAAAGGTTAACTAAAATTCTTTTTATAGATAAAAGAGGCTCCGTACCTGCAATTTTGGGTACAGAGCCTTTTGTTTTTTACTATTTGCAGCCACATTCGGCCTTTTTGTCGTTTCTGCGAAGTTTGTATATTTCCTCGGCAGCAAATCTCACCTTACAAACAATATCCTCGTTTGTCTTGGGGAAGCAATAGAATAAATGATCCTTGTTACCGAATGAAATAACGTCGCCGATCTGATAGAAATAGAAATCGGAGTTTATAGAGTGTGAGCAGAGTGGTTTGTGCTCATAGTGGAGCTTTCCATCACATCCGTCAAGTACAAAACCGTCTATATCGTGGCGTAGTCTACCCTCACCAACGCGGTAAAACTTGTAATCTGTGCGCGTCATAAGAATTTCAACAGGTAAATCAACGAAGTAATCACCTTCTTTTATCTCGCGTCTTACACACTCTCGTTCCCAACTATACCAGTCGGGTATGTGAGAAAATTCGGTTTTACCATCCTTTGCCACAAGTTGACCGAACTCGTCCATATGATATATCTTTCCGCAGTCAGGACAGGAAATGTCACAGCCTTGACCGTGCATATGACCTTCTTCCCCACAAGCGGGACATTTGTATAAAATTCTGTTGAGATAATCTGCTCTAAATGGCTCAGATATTTTAATCTTGTTCTCTTTTTGCCAACCAAAGTTGTCAAAATCAAACTCTTTAATGATAATTTCTTGTATTTCTTCGGGAGATTTTTCTTGAATTTCTTCTGCGGAGAGAAGATATTTTACATCTGCTGAAACCTTCACCTTGCGCTTTTGCAGATTGTTATATAGTGGATCACGAGCGAAAGCACCATAGGTTTTTATCATACAGAGTGGTACACCCATCATTTTTACCATCTTACCGAGGGTATCCGGTAGCGGAAGACATTTTCCATCAAAGGTATAGCCCGCTTCGGGGAACATTACCACCGAGCTTTTTAGCTTCTTAACCGCGTGCATCATATCTCTGATAAGGTTCATATCGGTCACAAATTTGTTGGTAGATATGCAACCTATTTGTCTGATAAGCCAACTTTTGCCGATAAAGGCATCGGTAGTTGCTACAATATTAAAAGGGCGCGGATATAGTACGGTAGGAACGATTTCGAGGTCTAGAAAGCAGGAGTGATTCATTAGGAAAAAGGCGGGCTCACCACGCTTGAGTCTATCCATTCCGATTTTATTGCATTTAAATCTTGTTGCGATAATATCGGGAATAGAGGCTATTCTCATAAGCGTACGGAAGAAAATATTGGGCTTTATAGGCTTTTTGTGTTTGTTGTGAGGGAGCGCCATTACTTCTTCGTAACTTTTGTTGATTACTTTTGTTTTCATCCGGATGTCCTCGTTAAATTTTTTTATATCTCACCAGAATACATCTTATCATATTATGTCGGATATTTCAACCGCAGGTGAGCGAGTTTTTAATATTTTGCGGTATATGTTTGTCTAAATTGTGAATAAATCCACTTTTATTTTGTCTAAAAACACCAACAGTTATTTAAAAAGTATTGATTTTACGCGTGCGAGTGTGTTATAATGTATCTGTGAAAATATATTTGCGCGATTTGACTTTCAGTATAAATTACGCGCGGCTTGATCAAATGACATTTAGTTTACGAGGTTGGTATGCTTTCTAAGATTTACTCGGCAGGAGTTCTCGGTATTGAGGGCTTTGAGGTTACAATTGAATGCTCCGCGTGGGACAGGCTTCCCAGGTTTGATCTTGTGGGTCTTCCCGATACGGCTGTTAAGGAGGCAAAGGGGAGAGTTCGCTCGGCTTGTGAGAATAGCGGTTTTGTCTTTCCGCCCCTTGAGATAATGATAAATCTCGCACCTGCAAACGTGAAGAAGGAAGGTTCTGCATTCGATCTTGCAATAATTCTGTCGCTTCTTCAATGCGATGGCGTGATTCCGAGATCGCTGGATCTCTCGGACAGGTGCTTTATCGGTGAGCTTTCTTTGTCGGGTGAGCTTCGCTCGGTTGGAGGAATCCTGCCTATGACGGTTTCTGCGAAGAAGTGCGGCAGACGTGAGATATACGTTCCTGAGGCAAATGCCGGAGAGGCTGCCGTTGTTGACGGAATAGACGTTTATCCGATAAAAAATCTCCGTCAGTTGATAAATCATTTGAAGGGCATTGAAATTCTTACGCCCATAAGATTTGATGCGTCAAAATTCGATCTTTCGAGTCACGTTGGCGAGTTTGACTTTGCCGACGTCAGAGGCCAGCTTAAGGCAAAGCGCGCTCTTGAAATTGCCGCTGCGGGCGGACACAATGTTCTTATGATCGGACCTCCCGGTGCGGGTAAATCTATGCTTGCAAAAAGACTTTCGACAATTCTTCCCGACCTCAGCTTCGATGAGGCTGTAGAAACTACAAAGGTTCATTCGGTTACGGGGATTTTGAAGAGCAATCTTGTTACCCAGCGTCCTTTTAGATCTCCCCATCACACGGTGAGTCCTGTGGGACTTGTTGGTGGCGGAGCAAATCCCAAGCCCGGAGAAATTTCCCTCGCGCATAACGGAGTTTTGTTCCTTGACGAGCTTCCAGAGTTTCCGAAAAGTGTCACCGAGTCACTTCGTCAGCCTATGGAGGATGGAGTTGTAACAGTTACTCGTGCAGCGTCAAAGGTGACCTATCCTGCATCCTTTATGCTCGTCTGCGCCATGAATCCCTGTAAGTGCGGTTTCTTTGGCGATCCTACCAGACGTTGCAGATGCGCTCCGGGTGCGATCACAAAATATCTTGAGCGTGTAAGCGGGCCTTTGCTTGATAGAATTGATATTGAAATTGAGCTTCCCGCAGTTACATATAACGAAATTTCGGGCAAAACCTCTCCCGGCGAGCCTTCTGCGGTTATTCGCGAGAGGGTAAACGCGGCGAGAAAATTTGCTGATAAGCGTCTTGCCGATGCAGGCCATAAGCCCGGAACTCTCAATGCGAGAATGACAACCGAGCAGCTTCGTAAATTCTGCACTCCCACCGAGGAGGGCAGCAACCTGATGAAGCAGGCGTTTGAGTCGCTTGGACTTTCCGCGAGAGGACATGACAGAGTTCTTCGTGTAGCGCGAACAATAGCCGACCTTGACGGTATGGTACAGATAACAGAAGACCATATCGCAGAAGCCATTATGTATAGGTCGTTAGACCGCAAATACTGGAAAAAATAATCTGACGGATAGATTTTTGTTTACCGCCGTTTACAACAATGCTTGACGTAGGTTACTGCGCCTTCGGGTTGTAAACAATGCTCTAACCTAAAGATCCACCTCGCCAGCTGAATAAATTATTTTCAAAAAACACAACAAAAATCTCTCGAAAGGAGCAAGAAATGAAAAGAATATCCGATTTGCCAGAGCTTCTTGCTCCGGCAGGAGATATGGAATGTTTATATGCCGCGGTAGCGGCAGGTGCCGATGCAATTTATGTCGGTGGAAAGCGCTTTGGCGCGCGTGCCTTTGCGAAAAATTTTGATATTCCGGAGCTGGCTTCGGCGGTGACTTATTGCCATCTTCACGGAGTGAAGCTCTACGTTACTTTGAACACCCTTATCGAAGATAAAGAAATGGCGGATGCTGTTGAATATGCCGCAGAGCTTTATCGTGTTGGAGTTGATGCGCTGATCGTTGCTGATCTAGGCGTGATAGCCGCCATAAAACGACATATTCCCGATTTCGAGCTTCACGCATCGACTCAGATGTCGGCGCATAATGTGGCGGGTGTCGAGTTTGCTCAAAAAATAGGCGCGAGCCGTGTGGTTGTCGCACGAGAGCTCTCGCTTGAAAATATTAAAACCGTAGTCGAAAATTCCCCCTGCGAGATTGAGGTGTTCCTTCATGGCGCACTCTGTGTATGCCATTCGGGACAGTGCCTTTTCTCCTCTATGGTTGGTGGCAGAAGCGGAAACCGTGGCGAGTGCGCCCAGCCCTGCAGACTGCCGTTTAATGGTGGTTATCCTCTTTCGGTGAAGGATCTATCGCTTGCAAATCATATTGGCGAGCTCATCGATTCCGGCGTTGCATCTTTGAAAATTGAGGGAAGAATGAAGTCTCCCGATTATGTATACACGGTTACAAGCATCTACCGTCGACTTCTCGATGAGAAAAGGAGTGCAAGCAAGAGTGAAAATGAAGAGCTTCGTCGCGCCTTTTCGAGAAGCGGTTTTACCGACGGCTACTTTGTTGGCGATCTCGCGAAGGGAATGACAGGAATTCGCTCGGATGAGGACAAGCAACAGACAAAGGCGGTGGAATCGCGTAGCTTTGAACCTATTCGCCTACCTATTCGCGCAGAGGCGGAATTTACTCTCGGCAGACCCTGCCGACTCACGCTTGTAGGTGGCAAAAAAAGTGTTACTGTCTATGGCGCAGAGCCTATGCCTGCAGAAAATTCTCCACTTACCGACGAAGGCCTGAAGTCCAGACTTTCAAAAATGGGCAACACATATCTTTCGCTCTCTGGTGATGACGTTATACTCTCGCTTGAGGAGGGAATAAATCTTCCGCCCTCGCAGATAAACGCACTGCGTAGAGAAGCGGCTGAAAAATTCCAGTCGCAGAGCAGGGAATTGCCGGAAATCCATTATACCTCACCGCAAAATGTCGAAAAAAACACTAAAAAGTTCACCACTGCCCAGTTTTTCTCGGACGAGAGCTATCTTGGTGCTATAAGACTTGATGAAAGTCTTGTTTCTACACTTAATATAGCCTTTGTTCCTCTCACCTCCTCCGGCGAAGCGCTTGAGAGGGCTAACGGAATATATTTCCCACCTGTTGTTATGGATGATGAGATTGAAGAGCTTCGACAAATGCTTGAAAATGCCAAGAAACAGGGCATAATGTACGCTTTGGTTAGCAATATCGGTCAAATTGAGCTTGTTAAGGCGTTTGGTTTCACATTGATAGGTGACTTTAGATTGAACGTTACCAACAGCGAGAGCGCGGCGGTTTGGCATCGGTGTGGACTCTCGCATATAATTCTCTCACCCGAGCTTACCCTACCGAAGGCGAGAGATATTGGCGGTGGAATTATCACCTACGGCAGAATTCCTCTGATGATAACCGAAAGGTGCTTTATCAAGGAGAATTTTGGCTGTCAAAACTGCAAAAACGCAAAGCTCACCGACCGCAAGGGTGAAAAATTCCCGATTGTCCGTGAGTTTGGTCATAGAAATATTATTTTCAACAGCCTACCCACTTATATGGGCGACCGCAAGGGTGAGCTTACCTCCCACAGACTCAATTATCATCACCTGATTTTCAGCATTGAGAGTGGCGAGGAAATCGTGAAGCTTCTGCGCTCGCATAATAAGGGCGAATCTCTTCTTATAAGAGTGCGTCGTGAGGGCAGAAGATAAAACTTCACTTGCTTAAGCTGTGGAAAAACTTAACTACCTAAGGAGTCGGTATGATTAGAAAAGAACTAAGAAGCTTTGAGCTGGTTTGCGAGGGGGGGAGCTATCATTGTCAGGCGCCCTGCTCGGTACATTCGGTGCTTTCCTCTATTGGCGCGGATATCAAGCTTGTGGGAAGCAGAGCAACCTTCAAAACCGAGATTGTCGTTGATGACGTTGCTCTCAGCATGAAAAATATATACCTTTTTATTCGCGGAATAAGAGGTGAGGCTGACGTCTTTCTCGGGAACAAGTTGATACTTACAACCGATGATAAAACTCCCGTCTATACTGTCGACGTTAAGGATGTTTTGCATAGCGGAAGCAATATTCTCTCGGTGCGCTTTGATTCGATTAGCGATGATGATATGCTCTACTCGGGAATATCCGATTCCTTTGAGCTTGTGCGATTCAACCACACAATAATTAAGAATCTTCACCTTGAGCAGACTCACAGCAATGAGGGTGTTCAACTCGATATAAAGCTTGATTTACTTGGAGATTTCGAGAACATAAGAGCAATCGCTTCGCTCACCTCTCCAACCGGGCAGATGTACTATTCCGGCCTAACGAAGGGAAGTGGCAGTATTCTCGTGCGCGATCCTCTCTATTGGTGGCCGAGAGGAATGGGCGTGCAGAATATTTACCGTCTTGCGGTAAATTTATATGGTGAGAACGATATTGAGGATAGCTTTGCGATGCGCATCGGTCTTCGCACGGTCACTACCGGTAAAAGTGAAAATGGCGCGCTTCTTTTGGTAAACGGATGTAAATTTCTTCCAATGGGCGCAACCTATTCGACCGAGGAATACTCCGAACTCACAACTATGGCCAAGAAGGCAGAAACCTTTGTTAGGGCGGCTGCTATGGCGGGATTTAACTGCCTTGTTATTCCTCTGGATTCCGCAAGACCCTGCGAGAGATTTTACGAGCTTTGTGACTCCTACGGAATCCTTATAATCGAGGAGCATAAAAAGATAGACGAGTCGACTATTCTCACCCTCGACCGCAACCGTCATCACGCCTGCTTCGGGCTTATTGACATAATAGGAGAGGATGTTGGTAGAGACGTTATCAGGATGGTTGAGAGGAGACTTCCCGGTCTTGCATATACGGTTAAGCCCTCTGCGCCGAGATACGTGAAATCTCCAGCTTTCCCCTCGATGAAAACCATTGCAACAGTAGTTCCCGAGGAAGAACGTAGTTTGTTCTCGCGTTCTATTGAATCGATAGCTGAGCCTCACGCGATAAAAGGTATGCTTATGGCTGTTGCCGATAGGTATCCCTATCCCTCGGACCTTTCGAAGTTTGCTTATGCATCTGCGCTTTCGGCGGTTAACGTGGTGGGCGAGTCTATCAAAAAGAGCCGTATGACAATGGGTGAATCGGGGCGCGCAGTCTTCAATCGACTTTGCGATTTTTCTATGACGATATCCCCCTCTGCCATCGATTGCAATAACAGATGGAAGCCTCTGCAGTATTACTCATCCCGTCACTTTGCTCCCCTTGCGCTCTATGCCGAGGCTGACGGTGGCAGAGTTGTGTTCTCCGCATCCAACCTTCGCAGGCATGACTTTATCGGCACCATCGAGTATAGAATTGCTAACGCCTCGAACTATACGATTTATAAGGCATCCGAGCAGGTTGAGATTTCTGCCACCAGCGCGGGAAAGCTTTTCACTAGGGATCTTGGCGAGTACATAGAGGGGCACGAACAGGAATATTATCTCGAATATTATCTCAGCGAGGCGGCGTCTCCTATATCAAAAAAGACTCTGCTCTTTGTTCCCGAGAAGCATTTTGCCTTCAAAAAACCAAAATTCAAGACGGTTGTTAGCGGCAAGGACAGAAGCTTTAGCGTGACTCTCTCCTCCGATGTGTTTGTCAAGGATCTTGAGGTTGATTTTGATGGAGTTGATGCTGTCTTTAGCGACAATTATATTGACCTGACCTCCGAGGCTCCTGTGAAGATCTCCTTTGAGGTAATTGGAGGAATTCAAAGTAGCTATAATTTGAAGGATCTGTTCAGACCTCGTAGCGTTTTTGATCTCAAATAAAATTTCTCCTTTGGGAGAAAAGAGGAAATATGAAGAACGGAATTGTTATCGTAAACAAGGAAATCGGACCAACCTCACAGGGGGTCGTTAATCGAATAAAAAGAATTTTTGACGTCAAAAAGGCGGGACATACCGGCACACTCGATCCTATGGCGACGGGGGTTCTTCCCGTTCTTATTGAGCGCGGAGTTAAGGCAAGTGAGTTTATGCTTACGTCGGATAAGCATTACGTTGCCACCCTGCTTTTAGGTGTTACTACCGATACTGAGGATGTAACCGGTGAAACTCTGACCGAGAGCGATCTAATTCCCGATGAAGCTACTGTTCTTTCGGCGGTAGAGTCCTTTGTCGGAGAGTATTTACAGACTCCGCCTATGTATTCCGCTTTGAAGATCGGTGGCAAAAAGCTCTGCGACCTCGCACGTCAGGGGATAACCGTCGAGCGCGAGGCGAGAGTGGTGACTATTCACTCTATTGTTGCAGAGAAAATCAGCGAGCGAGAGTATACTCTCGACGCAAAATGCTCGAAGGGTACATACATTCGCACGCTCTGTGCCGATATTGGCGCGAGACTTGGATGTGGTGGATGTATGAAGACGCTTTGTCGCGCATCCGCGTCGGGATTTAGTCTTGCGGATGCACATACTCTTGATGAGCTTGAAAATATGACCGATGCCGAGCGCGAGTCCTGTATTTTCCCTGTGGAGCACATTTTCCGCGATCTTCCCCTGGTGAAATTGCCTGCCTTTTATGCCAAGCTCGCTCATTCCGGCCTTGAAATTTATCTTAAAAAGATAAACCTTGATATTCCGCTTGGTGCCAGAGTGCGTCTTTCTGACACAAATGGATTTTTTGCCCTCGGCGAAGTTAGAGAATTTGACGAAGGATGGGCAATCAAGCCTATAAGGCAGTTTAATTAAAATAGAAACATAAAATTTCTTGACAAACTATTTATTTTAGTATATAATTAAAAAGTTAGAAAATTTTTACGGTTAATACCGAAAGGAAAATAAAAAAATGCAAGTTAGAATTGAAGAGCTTAAGAAAAGCTTCGCCGATGCTTTGGTTTCGGCAAATTCTGCCGAGGCGCTTGAGGCACTTCGTGTTGAGTATCTCGGTAAGAAGGGCCACGTTGCAGAATTGATGCAGCAGCTGCGCTTTGCCGAGGATAAGAAGGCGGCAGGTCAGCTTATCAACGGTCTGAAGGTTTACTGTGAGGGCGAGATTGAGAGAGTTACCGAGGAGCTTCGTGCGGCAGCAATTGCGGCAAAGGTTCGCTCGGCCAAAAAGTATAACCCCACCCTCGTTCGTCCCAGAGAGCTCGGCTCCTACCACCCCATCACTCTCGCTACCCGTGAGGTTGAGGAGGTATTCATCTCCATGGGCTTCACTATCGAGAACTATGACGAAATCGTTGATGACTACAAGTGCTTTGAGGCTCTTAATATTCCCAAGCACCACCCCGCGAGAGATATGCAGGATACCTACTATCTTGACAACGGTCAGCTTCTGAAGACACACACATCTGCAGCGCAGAACTATATCATGAAGAAGTACGGCGCACCCCTTCGTGCGATCTTCCCCGGACGTTGCTTCCGTAACGAGTCCACCGACGCCTGCCACGAGAACACCTTCTTCCAGCTTGAGGGTATGATGATTGATGAGAACATCTCTATCTCTAACCTCATCTACTTTATGAAGACGATGCTCTCCGAGGTATTCCACCGCGACGTAAAGGTTCGTCTTCGTCCCGGATTCTTCCCCTTCGTGGAGCCCGGCTTTGAGCTTGATATCAGCTGTGAGATCTGCGGTGGCGAGGGCTGTCCCTCCTGCAAAAACTCCGGCTGGCTTGAGCTTTGTCCCTGTGGTATGATCCATCCCAACGTTCTCCGTGAGGGCGGTATTGACACCGAGAAGTACTCCGGCTTTGCATTCGGTCTTGGTCTTACCAGACTTGCTATGATGAAATACGGCGTTAAGGATATCCGTGACTTCAACAGCGGAAATCTCAAGGCGCTCTCGCAGTTTAAATCCATTTAAGGAAAGGAGAGGTTAAGCTATGTTT
This sequence comes from Eubacteriales bacterium, assembly GCA_045654725.1. Classification (GTDB taxonomy): domain Bacteria; phylum Bacillota; class Clostridia; order Oscillospirales; family CAG-272; genus UBA1740. The sequence goes on along the minus strand of JAZONX010000007.1, from coordinate 2,315 downwards.
TTATCTATGAATTGGATAGGCGACTTTGTTGACCTTTCCGGACTTGACAAGAAGGCTCTTATTAAGAACTTCACCCTTTCTACCGCAGAGGTAGAGGATATTATTGAAAAGGGCAACGACATTGGTGGCATCGTTGTTGCTAAAATTCTTTCTGTTGAAAATCATCCCGACTCCAAGAAGCTTCACCTTCTTAAGGTTGACAAGGGTGACGAGGTGCTCGACATTGTTTGTGGCGCACCCAACGTTCGTGAGGGAATGAAGGTTGCTCTTGCAACCGTTGGCGGTCATATCGGTGAGATCACCATCGCGCCCCGTAAGGTTGGCGGATATATGTCCTACGGTATGTGCTGTTCCGAGTCTGAGCTTGGAATTTCGGATGACAACTCCGGCCTTTGGGAGATCACCGATGATATTGCTCTCGGTACAGACATTAAGACAGTTTTCGACATCGTCGATATTATTTTCGAGGTTGATAACAAGTCGCTTACCAACCGCCCCGACCTTTGGAGCCACTACGGTATCGCGCGCGAGTTTGCAACCATTACCGGCAGAGAGCTGAAGGCTCCTGCACTCGTTGACGTTGCGCAGTTTGAAAATCTTCCTCCTGTTCTCGTTGACGTTAAGGCAACAGAGCTTTGCTATCGCTACTCGGCTATCAAGGTTGAGAATGTTACTCGCAAGGTGAGCCCTGTAAATATGAGAATCCGTCTTTACTACTGCGGTAGCCGTGCGATCAATTTCCTCGCCGACCTTACCAACTACGTAATGATGGAGCTCGGTCAGCCCATGCATGCTTTTGACAATGCAAAGGTTGATAAAATCGAGGTTCAGACCTTCCCCAAAGGACTTAAGTTCACCACTCTTGACGGTGTTGAGAGAAATATTGATGAGAATATGCTCATGATCACATCCGGCGATGCTCCTGTTGCTATCGCAGGTGTTATGGGTGGCGATGCGTCCAAGATTGACGATGACACAACATCTCTTCTTCTTGAATCTGCTACATTTGACGGTGTTAGCGTTCGTAAGACAACAACACGTCTTGGTCTTCGTACCGATGCTTCGCAGAGATATGAGAAGATGCTCGACCCCGAACTTTGCCACGTAGCAACACAGCGTGTTCTCAAGCTCCTTGAGGAGTGCGACCCTGACTCGAAGGTGATCTCCGCATTTACCGATGCTTACGTAAAGCATTACGACACAATTACTCTCGAGTTTGATAAGCACTACGTTGACAGATACACAGGTATTGATATTTCCACCGACACTATCGCGAAGACCCTCACATCTCTCGGATTTGATCTTACCATCGACGGTGACAAGTTTACTGCCGTTGTTCCTTCCTGGAGAGCGACAAAGGATGTTACCATTAAGGCAGACATCATCGAGGAAATCACCAGAATTTACGGTTACGATAACTTTGAGATTTTCACCGCAGAGAGCCCCATCCTCCCTGTACGTAAGGAGATTTTGAAGTCTGAAGAGGACAGAATGAAGGATCTTCTCGTTAAGAGTTACAGACTTCACGAGGTTCACTCTTATATTTGGTCTGACATTAAAAAGAACGAGGAGCTTGGCATTACAACTCCCGAGAATGTTAGAATTATCAATGCACAGACCCCTGATCACGCGATTATTCGTCGATCGATGATTCCTACGCTTCTTTCGTTTGCAAAGGAAAACAAGGGTTATGCCGATGATTACGGCATCTTCGAGATCGGTCACACCGTTGACGGTCTTCTTGACAATGGCGAGTGCAACGAGCAGAACAAGCTTGGCGCGGTATTCTTCTCAAAGAGCGAGTGCGAGGAGCAGGTATTCCTTCGCGCAAGAGATGCGGCGGCTGAGATTTGCGCCGACATCCTTCACAAGGCGTGCGACTTCGTTTCCGCAGACTGCGATTTCGACTTCGAGCATCCCGTAAATAGCTTCGACATCGTTCTCGACGGCGTGAAGGTCGGATTCCTTTCCGTTCCTCATCCCACCGTTTGTGAGAACATCGACAAGAAGTGCGCGGTTGCCTTCTTCGAGATCAACACCGAGAAGTTCGCAAAGACCGCGGAAGCAAACGTTAAGTATAAGGAGCCTTCTAAGTTCCCTGCGATCGAGATCGATATGACCTTCACCGCAAACGTTGGTGACATCGTGTTCGCGAGCCTTGAGAAATCTGCAAAGGCTGCGGCAGGCGGTCTCCTTGCTGAGCTTTGGCTCAAGGACATCTACGAGGCAGACGGCTCGGCGGCAGTAACCTTCCGCTTTGCATTCTCCTCCAACGAGCGTACTCTCACAAAACAGGAGCTCACTCCCGTTACCGA
>JAZONX010000006.1:0-3575 GCA_045654725.1 Eubacteriales bacterium | reverse complement strand
ATTATGATAATTTGACAAAAGGGGGATCAAAATGAAATTTGAAGCAATTATCGATCAAACTGAAGACTTCATTCTTGACGGATTCGGTGACGATTCCATTCAAGTTACGAATAGAATGATTTTGAAAAATGGAAAGCCTTGGCTTCCTGTTATGGGTGAAATGCATTATAGCCGAATCCCGCGTGATAGGTGGGAAGAAACCCTTATAAAGATGAAGGAAGGCGGAATTGAAGTTGTTGCATCCTATGTCCTTTGGATCCACCATGAGGAGGTAAGAGGTACCTTCGATTTTGATGGGAATCGAAATATTCGTGAATTTATTGTTCTTTGTCATAAGCTCGGACTTGAATTTTTCCTGCGGATCGGCCCCTGGGCTCACGGTGAATGCAGAAACGGAGGCTTCCCGAATTGGCTTTGTGAAGAATGTGGTGGAAATCTTCGGTCGGAAACGGAGCCATACATTTCCTATGTGAGGCGGTATATCAATGCTGTAGCCGAACAAATTAAAGGACTTCCCCTTTTGGGCATTCAAATAGAAAACGAGAAGAGAAACGATGCCCCCTATATAGAAACGGTTCGGAAAATAGTTCTTGAAAGCGGTCTTTCGGCTCCCCTTTATACGGGTACGGGATGGGGAAAAGCCAAGCTTCCCAAAACCGTGCTTCCGGCTTTCGGATGCTATCCCGAGGCACCATGGGCAAAACATACCATGGAGCTTGAGCCGAATCCAAATTATTTCTTTTCTACTATCCGTGGGGATAATACAATCGGTGCAGATATTCTCGGAGCCTCCGAAGGTAATTATGAGTCATCATATTCCACCCCATTTCTGACCTGTGAGCTTGGCGGAGGAAATCAGGTTACCTATCATCGCCGCCCCTTGATCTGTTCCCGTGATATTGAAGCACTTTCTATATGCAAATTGGGAAGCGGATGTAATCTTTTGGGTTATTATATGTACACAGGAGGCCTGAATCCGATAGGTATTACCACTATGCAGGAAAGCAAGGATACGGGATATCCCAACGACTATCCCGTCATTTCCTATGATTTTCAGTCCCCAATTGGAGATATGGGACAATTGAGAGAAAGCTGGCTCCGCCTGTCATATGTTCATCGGTTCGTCCACGCTTTTGGAGAAATTCTTGCTCCTATGCCTGCGATCATGCCGAAGGAAAAGATGCCTTCATTAAATGACACCGAAACTGTTAGATGCGCGCTGAGAAGTGACGGAGAGAGTGGATTCCTATTTGTAAATAATTACACGCGACTCCGTAAAATGCCGACGCATGCTAATCAAACCTTTGAAATCGACTTTAAAGATCACCGCGTTTCCTTCTCTCTTGACATCCCGGGCGACCTCTCGTTCTTTATTCCCGTAAATATTACCCTTGCAGGACTTAGGGTGCTTTTTGCGACAGCACAGCCTGTTTCTATGGAAGGGAATCGGGTGGAATTTGTTGAGATTCGGGGTATCACTCCTGAAATTACTCTTTGTGATGGCAGAAGGATCTTGTTAAAAACAGGAAGCAATCTCATTGATCACACCGAGGTTGTTTTATTGCCTTATCCTGAGTACACGACATCTCTGCTACACGAAATCAAGGTAAAGCAGGTTGAGAACACCTGCAACGCGGAGATATTGATGGGGCATCTGCCCTTGGCAGATCGGACTGTCGAGTATGAGGTTGACTGGTCTTGTGAGGATAGGTGGCTTGTGATAAAAGCCGAGGGAAATCTTGCGGGATTTTATGTAGGAGGGCGCCTGATATCCGATTTCTATCTTTACGGCGATAGTTGGGTGATCAATCTACACGATCTGCCCGTCCGGCGCGGTATTATCAAAATCCAAGGGCTTTCCACGGAGGATGAGAATACTGTTTATTTGGAGATCCCCTTTAAACCCGGCATATATGCTCCTCGCGTATTCACCTCCCGAGATGACCGCCTTTTTATTTGATTGAGGATTTTTCATAAACGGAATTTTTGGGGTTGTTATTTCTTCCTCTGAACACAAACAAAATCCGCCTTCGAAAGAAGGAGGATTTTTGTTTGTATTATTCACTATTCATCATTCATTATTCATTTACCAAAAGCGGATTTTGAATGAATAATGAAAAATGAAGTTGCAAAGCTGATGAATAATGAAGAATTAAGGTTGATTTGCTTTGAAAATCTTCAATTATTTGAATACAAGATACAGTCCTTAGTTTTCAAGTGCTTTTCGTGTTTTTAGGGGCCCCTTCATTCACCGCTTCGCCTTTTCTCACGATTGAAAAATTCACGCATTTATACAATATGGATTCAGTAGAAGAACATTTATATGATATGTGTATTGTGATTTCTGAATAAGAGATGTCGCTATGATGGCGGAAAGCGGACTGATTCCCGATGATGACTTAAAAAGATGCGCAGAGATTTTTGCCACGCACGCGCAAAACGGGAAGGATACGAGTCTTTTCGCAAACGATTGACATAATTACATTTATGTGGTATAATAAAGTGTGTTATATAACATAAAAACTCAATCATGGAGACATCATGTATTTTAATTGTGTAATTTCAAAAGAGTTGACAGCGGATGTTGTCGTTATAGGCGGTGGAACAGCCGGCGTGTTTGCTGCTATTTCAGCGGCGAGAAACGGCAACAAAACCATATTGGTTGAGAAAAACAGTATGCTCGGAGGAACGATGACGGCGGCAGGAGTTAATTATCCGGGATTGTTCTTTGCTTGGGGGAAGCAGATCATCGGCGGACCGTGCTGGGAATCAATTGAAAGAACTGTTGCGCTTGGCGGAGCTGTTTTGCCGAATATTTCTTTTCGCCCGAAGCGTCATTGGCATGAGCAGATACGTCTTAATCCATTCGTTTATACCACGGTTTTGTATCAAATGTGTGAGGAGGCCGGTGTACATATCATTTGTAATGCGATGATTTCTCACGCATCGGAAGAACAAGATGGAGTGAGCGTGATCGTTACAACCAAGGATGGAATGGTTGCGATTAACGCATCGGTTGCCATTGATGCAACCGGCGATGCTACTCTTTGTCAGTTGATCGGCTTTGATATGCTTAAAAGCCCAACACAGCAACCTGCTACGCTGCACAATCATATTTCGGGCTATATTGCGGAAGAAAAAATATTTGATCGTGTTAAGAAAAGCTTTGATCCTGCAAAAGTACCTTCGCATATCACTTCGGACAATTTGATCGGATATTTGAAAAAAAACAAAATCGATATGCATATTCTGTGTGCCGATGCGGATACTGCAGAGGGGCGAACGCAGCTCGAAAAAAATGCTCTGTATGAGATTATGAGGGTTGTATGCTTCTTGAGAACAATAGAGGGGCTTGAAAATTTAACCGTCGATTTGGTTGCACTTGAAACCGGTGTAAGAGAAACCAAACGTATTGTGGGAGAGCATATCATTACGTCGGAGGAATATATAAACGGATACGTCTATCCGGATTCTGTTTGTTATGCCTTTTATCCGATTGATTTACACGTGGAAAGAGGGATCGAGCAACGCTTCCATGAGGAAAGCGTCGTATCAAAGGTTCCGTACCGTGCTTT
>JAZONX010000005.1:0-10028 GCA_045654725.1 Eubacteriales bacterium | reverse complement strand
TTGCCAGAGCCATCATCGAGAACGGTAAGTATTCCGACCCGATGCCCCTTAAGTATTACTACATCATCTCCTGCTTCCGTCACGAGAAGCCTCAGGCGGGAAGAAGCCGTGAGTTCGTTCAGTTCGGCACAGAGATGTTCGGCTCTCATAGCCCCGCATCCGATGCCACCGCGATTGCTCTTGCAAACTCTGTTCTCCACAGACTCGGACTTACCAACGTAAAGCTTCACGTTAACTCTATCGGCTGTAAGGAGTGCCGTCCCGTATACAGACAGGCTCTTGTTGACTATTACAGCTCACATATAGACACTATTTGCGATACCTGCAAGACAAGACTCGACAAGAATCCTCTTCGTCTTCTCGACTGCAAGAATCCCGACTGTCACGCTCTTGCGGCAGGTGCTCCCAAGACGGTTGATCACCTCTGCGAGTCCTGTGAGAGTAATTTTGCTATGCTTAAGAGCGCACTTGACGCTATGAATATCGACTACGTGGTTGACTCCTCCATCGTTCGCGGTCTTGACTATTATACAGGTACCGTGTTCGAGTTTATTGCAGAAGGTATCGGCGCGCAGTCTACCGTTTGCGGTGGTGGACGTTACGACGGTCTTGTTTCCTCTCTCGGCGGCCCGGAGCTTCCCGGCATCGGCTTCGGTATGGGTATCACCAGACTCATCCTTGCTATGCGCGAGCTTGGTCTTGATAATATCGAGAGTGCGAAGCCTCTTATCTACATCGCCGCACTTGGCGAGCGTGCTATGATTAAGGGACTTGAGATCACCGAGCGCCTTCGTCGCGAGGGTAAGTTTGCCGAGTGCGACGTAGTTGGAAGAAGCCTTAAGGCGCAGATGAAATATGCCAATAAGAAGGGCGCAAAGTACACTCTCATTATTGGTGACAGCGAGGTTGAGGCAGGCAAGGCACAGCTTCGTGATATGGAAAACGGCGAGCAGACTGAGGTAGAGCTCGACAGCTTCAACATCTGATATGAAGGACAGAAAAGAATTTCTTCCGGTAACCCCGGAGGATGTCAAAGAACGAAATTGGTTGGAAATCGACTTCGTATATGTGACGGGTGACGCTTATGTGGACCACCCGTCCTTTGGCGTTGCGATAATTTCCCGTGTGCTTGAGGCAGAGGGCTTCCGCGTTGCGATCCTCTCCCAGCCCGATTACAAGAGCACCGAGGATTTTAAGAGATTTGGCAGACCCAGGCTCGGCTTCCTTGTAAGCGGTGGTAACATCGACTCTATGGTCGCACATTACACCGTTTCCAAAAAGCGCAGATCCTATGACTATTACTCGCCCGGCGGAAAGATGGGACTTCGCCCCGACAGAGCAACTATCGTATATTGTAACCGTATCCGCGAGGCATACGGCGATATTCCCATAATCATCGGCGGTCTTGAGGCATCTCTGCGCCGATTCTCACACTACGACTATTGGGACGACAGAGTGCGTCGCAGTATCCTCGTCGACTCGAGAGCCGACATTCTCACTTACGGCATGGGCGAGAATATTCTTCGTCGCATCGCAAAGCTTCTTGATAGGGGTGTTCCCGTAAAGAAGATTTGTGACGTACGCGGATGCGTTTATCTCGCAAAGGTGGGCGATCCTGTTCATTTTGACTCGGTTGAGGTCGGTGATTATGACCTCTTAAAAACAGATAAATCTGCATACGCAAAGTCCTTCTCGATACAGTATAAGAACACCGACTCGGTTCGCGGAAAGGCAATTATCGAGTATTACGGTGACAAAATGCTCGTGCAGAATCCCCCTATGCCTCCGCTTGAGAGGGAGGAACTTGATAGGGTTTATGCACTTCCGTACGCGAGAGATTATCATCCCGATTATGAGGCGCAGGGTGGTGTTCCCGCAATCACAGAGGTGAAATTTTCACTGACTCACAACCGCGGTTGCTTTGGCGCGTGCAACTTCTGTGCGCTCGCCTTTCATCAGGGCAGAGAAGTGCGCTCGAGAAGCGAGGAGAGCGTTATCAATGAGGCAAAAATCATCACAGAGATGCCCGACTTCAAGGGATATATTCACGATGTGGGAGGACCTACTGCAAATTTCAGATACCCCTCTTGCGATAAGCAGAAAAAGGATGGAGTTTGTCCCGGACGAAAGTGCCTCGCACCCACACCCTGTAAGCATCTCAAGGTGGATCACAGCGAATATCTCCATCTTCTCGCAGAGATTGAAAAGCTCCCGAAAATTAAAAAGGTATTCGTAAGATCGGGCATACGCTTTGATTATCTTATATACGATCAGGACGATTCCTTCTTCCGCAGACTCGTCACAAATCACGTGTCCGGTCAGCTGAAGGTTGCGCCCGAACATTGTGCAAACAATACGCTGAACCTTATGGGAAAGCCTCCTATTGAGGTTTATGAAAAATTCAAGAAAAAATACTTCGCACTTTGCAGCGAGGCAGGGCTCGAACAGTATCTAGTGCCTTACCTTATGTCAAGTCATCCCGGCACAACCTTGAAGGATGCTGTTGAGATGGCAACCTGGCTGAAGAAGTGGGGCTATATGCCCGAGCAGGTGCAGGATTTTTATCCCACTCCCGGCACAATTTCGACAGTAATGTATTACACCGGCATAAATCCCATGACGGGAAAAGCCGTTTATGTTCCAAAAGAGTATCACGAGAAGCAGCTTCAAAGAGCTCTCCTTCAGTACTCAAAGCCCGAGAACGCAAATCTCGTGAGAGAGGCGTTAAAGATCGCGGACAGAGAGGATTTGATAGGAAACGGTCCTGAGTGCTTGGTTCGTCCATCCTTTGCGGGCGGTCGCTATCAGCCGGATAACAAGAAGGTGCAGAGAGCTTCTTCCGGCAAAAAAAACAACAAGACCCACAAAAATGTAGGGAAAACTCAGGGCAGAACACAGAACGCTGTTTATTCTGCCGGAAAGAGCAAGGGCAGAAGCAAATTTGACCGTATTTTCGGCGAGGACGCAGACAGAATTCGTCGCGAGGCTGATAGAATGTCGAATGGCTCAAAGAACAGCCTAAACACTACTGCGAAGAAACCTCAAAAGAGCAGTAAGCCTACGTCGAAGAAAAGATGAATCGCAACTATTCGTAATATTTACGAAGCAAAAATACAACAAAAACAAGGGCAGATGGATATGAATAAAATTCCTTCATTTTCCCTTCAAGTGACACTTTTTTCTGCAAATCACGGAAAAGTATAGTTTTTTCACCGAGTTGTATAGAATTTTCTCGAAAAATGCAAAAATGTGGAAAAGTCACCGCCATTTGGAAAAAATAGCGAGAAATATCGTCAAATGTAGCTTTTTTGAGGTTGGGTTATCAACATTTCCAACATATACAATTGTGGAAAACCCCATTTTTAGGGTGTCACAAATATACCCAAAATCGACTTTTTATAGTATTTGTCAAATTCCTCATTTTCCTGTCGAGAACTTTAAAGTCATCTGCTCTCAATTTGAGGTAATAAAAATAGGAGTAAAAAGTACGAATTATTAGTTCACATTCAAAAATCATTTAAGGTAGAGTTTCAGGATGCAAGAAACAGTACAAAAATATCTTAGGGCAAAGCGTGATTTGTTCGATAAAGTTTACGGAAGCAGGCTTAATCCCCAGCAATGTCACGCGGTTTACACCGTAAACGGTCCTCTTCTTGTTCTTGCGGGAGCAGGCAGCGGAAAAACCACCGTCCTTGTTAATAGAATAGCCTTTTTGCTCAAGTACGGCGACGCTTATTATTCCGAACGAGTTCCCGATGGACTCAGCCCCATTGCAGCCGAGATTCTTGAGAGCGCAAAAAACATGAGCGCCACGGAAATTGAAGAAATACTTCCGCAGTTTGCCGACAATCCTCCCGCGCCCTGGTCTGTACTTGCCATCACCTTCACAAACAAGGCGGCAGGTGAGATTAAAGACAGACTTTATCGCACCTTCGGTGACGAAAGCGTGTCGGGTGCCGTTTGGAGTGGCACATTCCATTCCGTTTGCCTTCGCATTTTACGTAGATTCGGCGACAGACTTGGCTATCGCGAGGGATTTTCAATCTACGACACCGATGACAAAAAACGACTCATCTCGCTCTGCATGAAGGAGCTTGATATTGACGAAAAACGCCTTGCTCCAAAGGCTGTAGCGAGTGCTATCAGTATCGCGAAGGACGAGCTGAAAACGCCAGATGAGATGGATGTCTCCCGTGACCCGAGAGGCAGGGATATTCTGGCAATATACAGACTTTATCAGAGAAAGCTGATGGAATATAACGCGGTAGATTTTGACGATATCATTATGAAAACCGTCGAGCTTCTCCTCACAGATGATGAGGTTAGAGAAATCTATCAGAATAAATTCAAATACGTTCTTGTGGACGAGTATCAGGACACGAACTACGCGCAGTTTATCCTCACGAAGCTCCTCTCTGATAAGTACAGAAATATTATGGTAGTTGGGGACGATGATCAGTCGATTTACAAATTCCGCGGCGCAACTATCGAGAACATTCTTAATTTTGATACAACATATCCCGATGCGACGGTTATCAAGCTTGAGCAAAATTACCGTTCGACAGGCAATATATTGAATGCCGCAAACGCGGTTATTCACAACAACAGCGGCAGACGTGATAAGAAGCTTTGGTGCGACAAGGGTGACGGTGAGAAGATCATTCTTCATGAGGCTGACGACCAAAACGACGAGGGCAGATATATCATCGACCGCATCAACTCCGGAATCAGACGCGAGGGCAGAAAATATTCCGATTTTGCGGTTCTTTACCGAATTAACGCGCTCGGCAGATCGCTGCAGACGAGCTTTGCAAAAAGTGGTGTGCCTTATCGCGTTGTTGGCGATATGGGATTCTACGATCGCAAGGAAGTTAAGGACATGATGGCCTACCTTTCGGTGCTTACTTCACCATACGATAATCTTCGTTTGAAGCGAATTATCAACGAGCCGAAGCGTAAAATAGGAAACGCGACCATTGATGCCGTTGAGCAGATCGCAAGTCAAATGGGAATTTCGATGTACGATGCTGTGAAGAGAGCAGGCGAGTTTCACGCTCTTGAAAAGAGCGCAGATAAGCTTCTTGCCTTTGCTTCCATAATTGAGAAGGCACGTGAAAAAGGCGGTCTGCCTTCCGAAATCATAACCGACCTCTTCGAGAGTACGGGATACAAGGATATGCTTGTCGCCGAGGGCTTTGAGGGTGAGGGGAAGATTGAAAACGTTCAGGAATTTATCGGTGCGGCTGTGGAATATGAAACACGCTGCAAGGATGCCGATATTGAGCCTACCTGTCAGGGCTTCCTCGAGGAAATTTCTCTTGTTGCCAACGTGGATAAGTATGATGAAACCGCCGATGCGGTTGTGCTTATGACCGTCCACGCAGCAAAGGGACTTGAGTTTCCCGTGGTCTTCCTTGCGGGAATGGAGGATGGAATTTTCCCATCGATACAGAACATCGGTGAGGCAGAGGAGATGAGCGAGGAAAGACGACTTGCTTATGTTGCTATCACCAGAGCAAAGGATATGCTATATATCACTCATGCGCGAAATCGTATGATGTACGGAAAAACCACCTATAATCAGCTATCGAGATTTATTAAGGATGAGCTGCCGCGTAGCCTTGTTTTTGAGGATTCTCCGAGACCCAAGAGGCAGAACTTCGGCTACGGCGGATACGGGCAGCCTTCGGGTGACTTCTTCTCGCAGGAGAGAAAGAGCTATATGAAGGAGTTTAACCGTCCTGTGGATATAGCACCTAAAAAGCGTGAAAAGCCGGGCGCAGCCGAGTACGGAATAACAAAATTTGCTCCCGGAACAAGGGTGCATCACGAAATGTTTGGCGATGGAGAGGTGCTTTCCGCGCGCGATATGGGTGGAGATGTGCTTTACGAGGTTAAATTCGATAACGGTCAAACGAAAAAATTAATGGCTACATTTGCCAGACTTCGAAAAATATAAACTAAATTGAGGAAAGGAGAGCGAGATGCATACCGAACAAAGTATAACTACAAAAAACGGCGTGAAGATTTACAGCTACAAAAATCCGAGCCTTCATAGCTTTTACATTTCGCTCTTCGTTCGCTCGGGAAGTATGCACGAGAGTGTGCAAGGAATTACTCACTTCTATGAGCACGCTGCGATACGAAACGTGTCATGCATAATGGAAAATAAGCTTTATTCCACCCTCGACAGATATGGAATAGAGTTCAACGCATCAACATTTAGCGAGATGGTACAGTTCTACATCTCGGGCGCAAGCGCGAATTTTGACATTGCATCCGAAATTATCGCGAAGCTGCTCTCTCCTATCATCCTCTCGGCGAAGGAAATAAACGCCGAGCGCGACCGTGTCAAGGCGGAGATAAGAGAGAGCGACGATAAAAGCTCGCTTGCAGCCTTTTCGAACAATATTGTATACGCTGGAACCACACTCGCTAATCCAATTACCGGAACTCTGGGCAGCGTTAACAAAATATACGCAAAGACCCTTGAGGAATACAGAAAATCGGTGATGACAACCGAGAATATTTTCTTCTACGTTACCGGAAACTTCACCGACGAGGACCTGGAGAAACTCTCACGCGAGATTGAAATGTACAGCATAGAAAATGGCACATCGACCAAAAATGTTGCACCCGTATGCGAGAAATTTGGTAACAGAGCAGGAAAAGTTTATATAAAAAATGCCGATTTCACCATGCTTCGCTTCAGCTTTGATTTGGATATGTCAAAAATGAGCGTGGCAGAAAGCGACCTGCTTTACGATATGCTCCTGGGTGGCTACGATTCGCATTTCTTTATAGAGATGAGTGAGAAGCGTGCGCTGTTTTACGATATTACCGGCTCCAGCGAAAGGTATAATAACATAGGCAGCCTTGTCTTTTCTTTTGAGGTTCGCGGTGGATCGGTCTACGAGGCGGCTGAAACGGCAATTTTCTTGCTTCGTCAGTATAAGAAATCTGCTCCCAACCCCGAAAATATGATGAAAGCAGGTTACGTGACTAATGCTTATCTACTCTATGACGAGCCGAGAGAGCTGAATTTTACATTCGCATACGATAATCACGTTATGTCGGCAGGATATAAGAGCATCGAGGAGCGAGCCGAGAGGTACAGAGCGGTAACTCCCGAGAGAATTCGAGAGATAGCCGAAATCATCTTCCAACCCAAAAATCTCACCCTTGCAATCAAGGGTAACAAGAAGAAAATAGATACTGCAAAACTTGAGGAAATTATAAGAAAACTGTAATTATGTCAACTAAACTTTGCAAAAGCAATATAAAATGTGCCGTCTTTGACCTAGACGGCACTCTGCTTAACACTATAAAAACTATAAACTATTATCTGAATTTTTCTCTCGGTGCTCATGGATTTGAGAGCTTAAGTGAGGATGATACCATGAAACTTGTGGGTGACGGAGCCGTAAAGCTTATTGAACGCGCGCTGAAAATGGTAAATGCCGATCCGAAAGCCTTTAATTCGGTGTATAAGACCTATAATGAGGCGTATAATTCTTCGCCCTACTATCTCACCGACCCTTATGAGGGCATTGCCGAGATGATTTTGTGCCTTCGCCAGCAGGGAACTCGACTCGCGGTGCTTTCCAACAAGCCTGATTTCGCTGTTAAGGCGGCGGTTGAACACTTTTTCCCGAATTGCTTTGATGTTGTGCTTGGCGGCAGGGAGAATATTCCCTTAAAACCTGCACCGGATTCACTTATTAATTTGATGGAGAGCCTTGGAGCGACCACAAATAACGCTCTCTACGTTGGTGACTCCGAGGTCGACGTTTTGACCGCGCGTAATGCCGAAATTCGTCATTTTGTGGCTGTTAGCTGGGGATTTCGCAGTCGAGATCAGCTTGTTACCGCAGGTGCAAAAAACATTATCGACACCCCTTCTGAAATTTTGAATTTTATATAAAAAAGGCAGAGGAGCTTTTGTCTCCTCTGCCTATAATATTACTTATTGATCTCTCCTGCCGAAAGACTCTTGAGATATGCGTTAATAAATCCGTCGATATTACCGTCCATAACCGAGTCGATATTGCCGTCCTCAAAGCCTGTTCTTGTGTCCTTCGCAAGGGTGTAGGGCATAAATACGTAGCTTCGAATCTGGCTACCCCACTCGATATTAGCTTTGTTGCCCTGGATGTCCTCGATGCGGTCGAGCTTCTCGCGGAGCTTGATCTCCATAAGCTTTGCCTTCAGCATTTTAAGCGCGGTTTCCTTGTTCTGGAGCTGGCTTCTCTCGGTCTGACAACCAACAACAATACCTGTGGGCTTATGAACGATACGAATAGCCGAGTCGGTCTTGTTAATGTGCTGACCGCCTGCGCCCGACGAACGGTGAGCCGTGATGTCGAGATCCTCGTCACGAAGCACGATAGTGTCGTCATCCTCAAACTCGGGCATTACCTCAACCGATGCAAAGGATGTGTGACGTCTTCCCGAGGAGTCGAAGGGAGAAACACGCACAAGACGGTGAACACCGTTCTCGCTTTTGAGATAGCCGTAAGCGTTCATACCCTCGATCATAATGGTTGCAGATTTAAGACCTGCCTCGTCACCGTCAAGCCAGTCGATGAGCTTAACGTTAAATCCACGCTTCTCGCCCCATCTTACGTACATACGGTAGAGCATAGATGCCCAGTCCTGAGCCTCTGTGCCGCCTGCACCGGGGTGGAAGGAAATAATAGCGTTATTCTTATCGTAAGGACCGGAGAGAAGAACCTCAATTCTCTTTTTCTCCGCCTCGTTTTCGATGAAATCTGTTTCCGAAAGAACCTCGTCAACCGAGTCCTCGTCGCCTGCCTCAATAGCCATCTCGCAGAGAGTGAAGGCATCGTCAAGTCTGCCTACAAGAGCCTCATAACTCTCATATTTATCCTTAAGCTGCTTGATCTCCTGGAGCTTCTTTGAGGATTTTTCGGCATCGTTCCAGAAATCCTGCACCAAAGTCTCTCTCTCAAGCTCGGCGCATCTTTCCTTAACCTCTTCTATTCTAAGCTGGTTTTTAAGCTCTCCAACAACGTCGTAAAGCGCAACCAGTCTTCTTTTTGCTTCTTCAAGGGCAACAATCATTTGCTATTTGTCCTTTCTACTTGCTCGATTTAGTTATACAGAGATATTTTACCACAAAAGAACAAAAAAGTAAAGGGTAAGTTGAAAATTAAGGATAAAATTTATTTTGAATACTCATTGTAAATTGTATTTACTTTGCGACATCCTCAACCATTCGGGGATTTTTGTCAATTTTCAATAAAATACTACAAAACAGAAACAGTTTATTAGTAAAAACCTAACAAAATAGTAACGGAAAAATGCTTCCTTTTATGCATGAATTATGATAAAATGAAATAAACCGCAAAGGTACTTTGCGGTAAATAAAAAATTAGGAGGATAAACCTATGTCAGAAACTTACGTAAAAAGATATGATGTTGGTAACATTCGATTAGACGCACCCTACGCACACTTTATTTATGAACTTCCACTGCTGACGTTTGGCGATATTCAGCACACTATAGGCTTGTCCTTGGTGTTCAATTCCCGCCTTTCGGGTAGCAATCCGTTTAATATGGCAAATGGGTACAAGCTTAATTTGCAAAAAAGACTGATAATTGAATCCGGTTCTCCAAGTAAATACGAAGACGGAAGCGGAAGTATTTGCGCGCTTTCGTCCATGGATAACGGAAAATACACCTTCGACGATGATTCGCAAAGAATACTCAGGACTTCGGGAACCTCGTACGTGCTGGAATACCCGGATTACAGCAAAGAAACATTCAATTCTGACGGCAAGATCGTATCAATAACGGATAAGTACGGAGAAACCTACCTGACATACACTTATATTGGAGGAACATTATCATCAGTTACGTATAGGGGTAGTAAGGTTATTAAACTTAACTACAATACGTCAGGAACAAGCACCATTTTGAGTTCAATTCAATATCTTTACAACGGAAGTTCAGTTTGCAGTACGTCGGTTGCATATAATGCTCCACTTGTTACTATTGAGCATTAT
>JAZONX010000004.1:0-51524 GCA_045654725.1 Eubacteriales bacterium | reverse complement strand
GCTCAGGGTCGTTACGACGGTCACACCGTTGTTGCTGATGACGAGGCTAACACCATCACTGTTGACGGCAAGGTTCTTAAGATCTATGCTGAGAAGGACGCTGCTAACTGCCCTTGGGGCGAGCTTGGCGTAGACGTTGTTCTTGAGTGCACAGGCTTCTACTGCTCTAAGGATAAGTCTATGGCTCACATCAACGCAGGTGCAAAGAAGGTTGTTATCTCTGCTCCCGCAGGCAACGACCTCAAGACTATCGTTTTCGGTACCAACCACGAGACTCTTACTGCTGATGATCAGATCATCTCCGCAGCTTCTTGTACAACTAACTGCCTTGCTCCTATGGCAAAGGCTCTTAACGATTACGCTCCTATCCAGAGCGGTATCATGACCACCGTTCACGCATACACCGGTGACCAGATGATTCTTGACGGTCCTCACAGAAAGGGAGACCTTCGCCGTGCTCGTGCAGGCGCACAGAACATCGTTCCCAACTCTACCGGCGCTGCAAAGGCAATCGGTCTTGTAATTCCCGAGCTCAACGGCAAGCTTATCGGCTCTGCACAGAGAGTTCCCACCTGCACCGGTTCTACTACTATCCTTGTAGCAGTAGTTAAGGGTCAGAACGTAACCAAGGACGGCATCAACGCTGCAATGAAGGCTGTTGCTAACGCATCCTACGGCTACAACGAGGATCAGATTGTTTCTTCCGATATTATCGGTATCTCCTACGGTTCTCTCTTCGATTCCACCCAGACCATGGTTGCAAAGATCGACGACGATACCTATCAGGTACAGGTAGTTTCTTGGTACGATAACGAGAACTCCTACACCAGCCAGATGGTTCGTACTATCAAGTACTTCGCAGAGCTTGCATAAAAATCACGCGCACATATCAGCGCAGAACAAAGAACTCACCTCGAAAGGGGTGAGTTCTTTTAGCGTAAAAAGCTTTATCGACGTAGGTAACTACGCCTTCAAAAACTTTTCGCGCTTCTGCACTAATCTCTGTGCGAGCTTTTCACGCAATCTTGGTTGAGCGCCTTCGATTTTCCCTCGCGCTTCTGCACTAATCTTTAGCTCTCTATTTAGCCAATTTACCACGCTTGTAATGATAGATCGGGATATACGCAATATGCATTTGTTGATGGTATATAAACGCTCCTTTGATTTTTTGTAGATAATATATAAAAAATAATAATATTTTTTCATCTTTTTATATATCATTTGGTTGCAAACTGGAAAAATTTATATTATAATAAATAATTAAGGGGATAAAATTCCCAAGGAGAGGTATATGAAGAAGTTTGTGATAAAATCTAGTGCGTTGGTTCTGATTTTAATTATGTCTGCCTTGATGATGTTTTCCTGCGTTCACAGCTGGCAGGGTAAGAATATGAATCCCGATGCCGATGATAACGAAAACGATTCTACCGGAACAGATCAAGTGCCACCTATGCCTGATTACGGATTCGAAAGTATGTTTCCCGAAGGCTGGACAGGAGGCTTTTATCCGGACGGACCACATATTCCGGAACGTTGGTGGTTAGAAACATATGACGAATTGATCTTGGCGGTTGAAAAACTAAAATCCAATGGAAGCACCTTTGGAATCGACTATGAGTTATCGGATCATTATGGTGGAAGTATTGTTTTCGATTACGAGGGGGATCTCTTTGACGTTAAGTATTGTATAACAATTTCCCCCGATAATAAAGGAACTGATAAAATAGAATTTGGCGACGATCTTTTTGACAGAAAGGCGACGAACATAACAGTAACTACTTGGTGCTTCTTTGAGGATGTTTCAATAGATGATATCAATTATTCCTACGTAAATGATTATGAGGGATTTGAACCGTACGTTTCTGCTGATTTTTACAATAATTATGTTGTTGATAATGCAGCTGTTTTTCCTATGAACTATGTTTTCGAGGTAGGAAACACAGAGCAGCATTCATACGCTGAGGTTTGGGTAGACGGCTCGGACGATGCGTTATTACGCTGCACAACCTTGATAAAAACCAATTCGGAGTTAACCGAAGAAATGGTAAGGTCGCTTTTAACCGAATCGATATTTTATTTTATCTGTGATGACGCAGAATAGGAGAGAATATATGAGTATCAAAACAAAAAGGATAATATCAACAATACTCGCTTTTGTAATGATAACATAGGGTCTTTTTAATCTTGTCATTTATTGTGCTATCATAAAAATGTAAAATCTTTTAAGGAGGCGGCGTAAGATGAGCGAGCAG
Source organism: Eubacteriales bacterium (assembly GCA_045654725.1). Lineage (GTDB taxonomy): Bacteria > Bacillota > Clostridia > Oscillospirales > CAG-272 > UBA1740. The sequence continues at coordinate 49,272 of JAZONX010000004.1, read as the reverse complement.
AAAAAAATAAACCTGAAAGAGCTGATTAAGAGCTCTCTTCCTATCATTATTTTCTTTTTACTGCTTGTCGCTTTGACCGTTATCTTCTGGCCGTATATCGCCACTCTTGGCACAAAAGAGGGCAGAGAGGCATTCAAGGCTTGGACCGATGAGCTTGGCTTTGGCGGTTGGCTCGTCACCTTGGGAATTCAGATTGTGCAGGTCTTTGTTGCCTTCATTCCCGGCGAGCCTATCGAGCTTATGCTCGGCTACGTTTGGGGTCCTTGGCTCGGCACCTTTACCTGCTTTTTGGGAATTTTCCTTTCTGTAATTCTCATAGTTTTGCTTGTGCGTAAATTTGGATTGAGCTTCGTAAAAAGGATGACCGGCTCGGACGATCTCTCGAAATACAAATTCCTCTCAAGCAAGAATAAGATCGAAGCTACGATTTTCGTCCTCTTTTTCATTCCCGGAACGCCAAAGGACGCGCTGAATTATATAGCACCTCTTGCACCCATCAGCCCTAAAAAATATATTCTGATAACCACCTTCGCTCGTATTCCCTCGGTTGTCAGCTCTACCATGCTTGGCGACAGCATTGCCGAAGGAAATATCCTGGCGGCTGTTATCGTTTTTGCTGTTATGGCGGTGATCTCGGTTATCGGCTATTTCCTTGGCAAGAAGTATTTGGAATTCAAGCAGAAAAAGAGCCTTGAAACAGAGGAGTAATTAATAACACACCTTTTATGTAAAAAATCCGACCTCACGGTCGGATTTTTTTGCTATTTATTTATCCAATATTGCTTTCCCCAGTTGTCGAAGCTCCACTCGTCGCTGTAAGTATTACACTCGTAGTCAACGTAGTAGAGCAGTTCGTCACGGAGAACAAAATTGGTGGGATAATAGTCGATATTCAGCCCGGCAGCCTTTGCAAGCTCTGCCATCTCACGCACTTGACGAAGAATATCATCGGTGACACCGCCGATAGCGGTAAGCTCCATAACTGTGGGGCCGTCGATAAACTCTTTTACGATACGCTCCGTATAGGCGTCGATAGCAATCATTTTCGGAACGCGAATTCCTGCATCACAAAGCCTCTTGTAATCATTTCTCTCGGCCTCAATCTTGTTGCCGAAGGTGTAGTAGTCGCAGGGCTCGTGATGAATCTGCTTCAGCACAACTTGTGTGCCGTCAGCCTCGGCGAGATAAGAGTAACCGCCCTTACCCTTGCCGAGAAGCTCGATTATCTCATATTCTCTATCGAAAACAAATACTTTTCCGCTGTTTATCATTCAACAACTACTGTTCCGTCTTCCTCGACGGTGATGGTCATACCGTTCTTAACGTACTCGAGGAACTCGTCGCCGAGATTGTCGATAACCGGCATTTTTATTCCGTCAAGCCAAACCGAGGCGAGGATAGATCCTGCCGCAGCGAGGGAGTCGATGGACTTGGAGAAGAGCATACAAGCGGGCTGACGCTCCATAGCGCAAGCACAGTAGAGAACAAGACCGCCTGTTGTAGAGCCGATGGTCTGGGGAAGGCAAAGCGCACTTCCTGCGAGAGGAAGCTTGTATATTTCTTCATTGCTCTGGTCGGAGCACTTAACCTGCTTGTCGCCAAACTGAAGACCCATCTGCATCGACGCAAGGGTGTTAAAGCCACCGTGAGTAACGACAGCAGTAGCCTTTGCTGTTCCGGGAGTGATTATTCTGCCTTTAAATTTGCGCATTATCACTTACCTCCTTTCGTAATAGCCACAAGTATTTCGTCATCCGAGAGATACTTTGCGGAGGTGTATGTACGAAGCTTGTTAGAGGATGTAATAACAGGCATCTTCTTGCAGAGAGGATTGTTCATATACATGAGAGGGCAGATGTAGGATGTGATAACACCACACTTTTCGAGTCTTTTCGCGTAATCTGTCTTCTCGAATTCCTTGAGTACCGCGGGTGCAGCGGTGAATACGGTGGGAACAACCACCTTGGAGTTGCCTGCCGCCTTGAGGCCCTCTTCAACCTTGTCGGTCCAGCTCTTAAGCTGCTCGAGGCTCATGTGGGGACAACCCATAAAGCAGAGCTTGGGTGTCGCATCGGGATTCTTCCAGATTACAGGATAGTTGTCCTTTACGCGCTGAAGCTCGGCATCGTCGATAACGTAAACCTGCGCGCCCTCGCTGATGAGAGCTTCGCCGAGAGTCTTTGCCTCGGGAGTCAGGTCGTGGATGTGGTAAAGACCAACCGCGCCATTGGATGCGGTAGCTGCGCCAAAGTCCTTGAGATATGTACAAGCCGCGTCGTCAAGCTCACTGCCGAGGTACTGGTTAAGACCGTAAACGTAGGGAACGTCCTCCATAACCTTCATACCGATTGCGCTTCCGAGAAGCTGTGCGTCGGGCTTCTTTGTTGTTTCAACCTTAATGATCCAGGTAGCCTTTCTGCCCTCGTCGGTGAGTAGACCAAAGTTAGGAACGTATCCTGCAATAGAGCCCATGATATCCATGATGCCCGAATTTCTGTTGCATCTCGCGCCGAGAACCGAGTTCGCGTAAACAACCGCGCTTGACTCCGACCAGGAGAGAATATCGCCCATTTTAGGCTTGTTTCCAACCTCGTCCATGTAGCAGGTGCAGGTGAAGGCATCCTTATTCATAAGGCCGAGCTTCTCCAGTTGAACCTCGTATGTGTCCTGCTTGGTGTACATAAACTTATTGAATACGAAATTAGCAAGGAAGTTTGCAGGCACGTTTTTGTCGAGAGGACGGGGGTCCATAGAGAACTTCTGACCCGATGTCACGCCTGCATCAACGAGTCTTTGCATAAGGTCATATACAGGTGACATAACCTTAAGACCGAAGGAGGTAACGAGGTGATTGTATTCGCTTGTTACAGCAACCATGTTTTCCGCGCCAAAGGTCTCACCGTACATAACGAGTGTTTTCATAACCTTTGCCATGGTTTCGCCATGTTTACCGTCAAGCATTTCCTGCTGATGAGCAGTAAGTTGCATAATTTTTTACTCCTTTGTAAACTAAACTTGTCAAATACGCCTTAAATCTTCATCGCAACGTCCCATGCGCCCCAGATAACGCTTCTGAGGTTTCCTACGTTTGCAGCGTCACCGATAACGTAGAACTTGGGATTTTTCTTCTTGATAGGAGCGGGATTGTAGCCGATGGAAACGATTACGCTGTCCGCCTTGATTTCTCTGGTCTCGCCCTTCTTGTTGGCGATAACAACAGAGTTTTTCTTGATTTTCTGCACGCTTGTTTCAAGATAGGTGGGAACCTGATTTGTCTTGAAGAAATCGCGGAGATAAGAGGTGTTAGCAAGACAGATGCCTGGGGTGGTAACGAGGTCGTCCTGCATCTCAACGATGGTAGGCTTCTTGCCCTTGAGATAGAGGTCGTAAGCGATTTCACAGCCTGTAAGACCGCCGCCGATAACCACAACTCTATTACCAACCTCCTTGTTGCCGAGAAGGTAATCAATAGCCTCAACGCTTCTCTCTGCGCCGGGGATAGGAAGCTTCTTTGCTACCGCACCGGTTGCTACGATAACTACCTCCTCACGGAGAAGATTTGTATATTTAACAGTTGTGTTGAATTTTACGGTGATACCGAGTCTTTGAACCTCGCGGATGTACCATGCGATAAGCTCGCGGTCCTTCTCCTTGAAGGAGGGAGCAGCAGCCGCAACGAATACACCACCGAGCTTGTCGGTCTTTTCATAAATGGTAACCTTGTGACCGCGCTTGGTGAGGAGGATAGCTGCCTCCATACCGCCAATACCGCCGCCTACAACGGCAACCTTCTTGGACTTTTTCGCGGGCTTTATGTAATACTTCTTCGACTGCATAGTCTGGGGATTGATAGCGCAGCGCGCAAGTCCCATGGTGTCCTTGAGGTCCTGGGTGTTGTAGTGACCCTTGGAGGAGGAGAAGTTAAAGCATCCTGCGTGACAGCAGATACAGGGCTTGATTTCCTCAAGTCTGTCCTCAATGAGCTTGGTGATCCACTGGGGATCTGCGAGGAACTGTCTTGCAACGCCAACCGCGTCGATCTTGCCTTCAGCAATGGCAGCAGCGCCAACGTCAGGCTCCATACGTCCTGCACAAACTACGGGAATGTCAACAAATTTCTTTATGTGAGCAACGTCCTCGAGATTGCAGTTCTGGGGCATATACATCGGGGGATGAGCCCAATACCAGCTGTCGTAGGTGCCGTTGTCAGCGTTGAGCATATCGTATCCTGCGTCCTGAAGGAACTTCGCTGCACGCTCGGATTCCTCCATGTTTCTGCCGACCTCAACGTAGTCTTCTCCGGGAAGCGCGCCTTCACAGAAGCCCTTCATCTTGGACTCTACCGAGTAACGGAGAGAAACAGGGAAGTCCTCGCCGCACTCCTCCTTGATTGCCTTAACAACCTCGGCTGCGAAGCGGTATCTGTTCTCGAAGCTGCCGCCATACTCGTCGGTACGCTTGTTGAAGAACTCGATTGCAAACTGGTCGAGCAGATAGCCCTCGTGAACAGCGTGAACCTCAACACCGTCAACGCCTGCATCCATACAGAGCTTTGCGGTCTTTGCGAAGGCCTCTACAATCTCGAAGATCTGCTCCTTGGTCATCTCGGGGCAGATAATATCGGGCGCCCAGCGAGCGGGCTGCTCGGAGGGACATGCAAGCTCGTGGCTTGTGTCGATAATGGGCTTAACGATTGCTCGTGTTATTTTATTCTTGTGGAGAGGACCAACAAGCTCGGTGATCGCCCAAGAGCGACCCATACCTGCGGTAAGCTGAACGAAGAGCTTTGCGCCGGTCTTGTGGATTTCATCCATAAATACCCTTAAATCCTCGAACATCTTGGGATTTTCCCAGAGCCACTTGCCCCAGAAGGTGTCGCGAAGAGGAGCGATACCGGGGATGATAAGGCCAACGTTGTTTTTTGCTCTCTCGAGGAAGAGCTTTGCCGCCTCCTTGTCAAACTTACAGCCGGTAAGCTCAAACCAGCCGAAGAGAGATGTTCCTCCCATGGGACACATAACAATGCGGTTTTTGATCTCCACATTACCTATCTTCCAGGGGGTAAACAGGGCGTCATACTTAGGATCCATATTTGTCATGGTAAAAAAATCCTTTCTAACTAAATTCATACATAGTCATTATACAATAATTCGACCGACTTGTCAATATTTTTTATATATTTTAATAAACTGTTAAAAAAGTAGAAAAAACACAAAAGCACTTGCAAACTTCACGGTACTGTGTTATGATGTATAATAGAGAAATATTTACGAAAAGGAGGCGACCGGATTTGATTTTCGGAAAACACATTAACAAATACTACTTCAAATACGCGCATATGCTCATTTTTGGCATCCTGGCGCTTCTCTTCGTTGACCTTCTTCAGCTTGAGATTCCCGAGCTCTACCGTATGGTCATCAACGGCATTGAGTTTGGTCAGGTTGAGTACGAGGGTACAGTTTACGCCTTTGATATGGCATTTTTGGTGGACAAGATCTGCCGTCCGATGCTCTATATCGTTTTGGCTATGGTATTTTGCAGATTCCTTTGGAGAATTTGCCTCTTTGGTGCGGGAATAAAGGTTGAAACCGACCTTCGTTCTAGAATGTTCAATCACTCGAAGCATCTTTCCCAGCAGTTCTACCACAAAAACAAGGTCGGAAATATGATGTCCTACTACACCAACGACCTTGAAACTATCCAGGAGTGCTTCGGCGACGGAGTGCTGATGTTCTTCGATGCTATGCTTCTCGGCGGTCTTGCCGTTGCCAAAATGCTGCGAATGAACTGGTTCCTCACGGTTTTGACTCTTATTCCGATGGCCTTTCTTCTCATCGTAGGAACGGTTGTAGGACAGTATATGACCAAGAAATGGGAGGCAAGACAGGAGGCTTTTTCGGCACTTTCGGATTTCGCGCAGGAGAATTTCTCGGGTATCGCGGTTGTAAAGGCCTTCGTTAAGGAATTCCGCGAGCTTTGGGCATTCAAAAAGCTAAATAAAGACAACGAAAAGGCAAATATCGAGTTCACAAGAGCCTCGGTGCTTTTACATATCTCGGTTACTCTCTTCGTTGAGTCGGTTATTTGCGTAATACTCGGATACGGCGGCTACCTCGTGTATATAAAGGAGTTTAATGCAGGTCAGCTCATCGAGTTTATCAGCTATTTCAACTCTATTGTTTGGCCTGTAATGGCGGTTTCACAGCTTATCGAAATGGGCTCTCGCGGTAAGGCATCGCTTAAGCGTATCAGCGAGCTTCTCGACACTCCCGTTGACGTTAAGGACAGAGAGGGAGTTTTGGATGTGGAAGCCGTTCGCGGTGACATTGAGTTCCGCGGTCTTACATTCCGTTATCCCGACGCTGATTACGATGCACTTTCTGACGCATCTTTCAAAATCAATGCAGGCGAAAATGTTGGTATAATTGGTAAAACCGGCTCAGGAAAGACAACAATAGTTGACATTTTACTACGAATTTACAATGTTCCCGACAAAACTGTTTTTGTCGACGGTTTAGATGTTAATGATATTTCTATTCAGTCATTGCGCCAAAACTCGGCATACGTACCCCAGGATAATTTCCTCTTTAGCGACACTATTGAGCACAATATCGCCTTTGGTATGGAGGATTACGATGTCGAGGCAGTAAAGCGCTTTGCCGAGCTCAGCGACGTTCACGGAAATATCTCGGAGTTTGCAGAGGGTTATCAGACAATTCTCGGCGAGCGCGGTGTGACCGTTTCGGGCGGACAGAAACAGCGTATTTCTATCGCACGTGCGCTGATGAAGAACGCATCGATTCTCATTCTTGACGACTCGGTAAGCGCAGTTGATACCGAAACCGAGCGTACGATTATCAAAAATCTCCGTGAAACCCGAAAGGGCAAGACCACAATTCTTATCGCTCACCGTGTTTCGACGGTTGAGAAGATGGATAAAATCATTTTCGTTGACGACGGTAAAATCCTTGCCGTTGGCTCTCACGACGAGCTTCTCGCCACCTCCGAGGAGTACAGAAAAACCGTTGAGCTTCAGAAGCTTGACGAAGAAAAGGAGGGCGCGTAAATGACTATTCATGAGCTTTATCCTCTCCTTGTCCTTGGCGGAATAATCGGCCTGTTTTCCATAATTTTCATTGTGGCATACGCAACGATGAAAAACAAAAAAGAGGCTATCGGATTTGACAGACATATGAAGGACTCGGAAATCATCGTCCGTCTTCTTCGCTATGCAAAACCCTATATCGGACAATTCATCTTCGTAGGCTTTATTATGCTTATTTCTATCGCCTACGATATCATCTCTCCTCTGCTTATAGGTAAGATCGAGGAGATTTTAAGCGGCGGCTTCGAGATGAGTCAGCTTCTCGCTTACATCATCGTTTATGCGAGCGTTCTTATAATTTCGCTTGGAGCGACCTATATTCAGTCGCTCGTGCTGCAGAAAATCGGACAGAAGATACTCTCCTCGCTTCGCGAGAACGTGTTTACACACATCGAGAGCCTCTCTCACGGTCAGCTCAACAGTATGCCCGTCGGCAAGCTCGTAACGAGAGTTTGTAACGACACGGGAGCAATCTCGATGATGTTCACCAACCTGCTTGTAAACTTGATAAAGAACTGCTTTATCATCGTCGGCGTGTTTGTGGCGATGCTTTGCCTCAACTATCTTCTGACCTTGATGGTGCTTTGCTTCGTTCCCTTTATCATACTCTTTACAGTCATCTTCCGTAAGTTCTCACGCCGTGCATTCCGCCGCGTGAAGGATGCCACCACCGACATTAACACCTTCCTCTCCGAGAACCTCTCGGGTATGAAAATCACACAGGTGTTCAATAAGGAAGACCACAAGGCTGCCGAGTTTGAGAAGAAAAATCAGCATCTTGGAAAGTCGAAGCACAGACAGATTTTCGTGTTCGGAATTTTCCGTCCGATGGTTTATATGCTATATATTTCCTCGGTAATGGCTCTCTTCTATCTCTCGGCAAGCGGATATATCAACGACACCGAGTTCCTTGGCCAGTCCATTACCTCGGGCGTGCTGGTTTCCTTTTATATGTTCATCTCGAGATTCTTCAACCCTATACAGAACCTCGCAGAGCAGTTTAACCGTATGCAGTCGGCGTTCGCCTCGGCAGAGAAGATTTTTACCGTGCTTGACACCAAGCCCGAAATTGTTGACGAGCCTGATGCAATCGAGCTTGACCACATCGACGGAAATATCGAGTTCAAGAACGTTTGGTTTGCCTATAACGAGGGCGAGTGGGTGCTTCGCGATGTGTCCTTCAAGGTAAATGCGAAGGAAACCGTTGCATTTGTCGGCTCCACCGGCTCGGGCAAGACCACCATCCTTTCGCTCATCTGCCGTAACTACGATATTCAGAAGGGCGAGATCCTCATCGACGGCATCAATATTAAGAAAATCAAGATTTCATCTCTCCGCCGTCACTTCGGACAGATGCTTCAGGACGTGTTCCTCTTCTCGGGAACAATTCGCTCCAACATCGTGCTTCGTGACGACTCCATCAGCGACGAGGAGGTTATGAAGACCTGCGACTACGTGAACGCGAGTCACTTTATAAGCAAGCTCTCCGCCGGACTCGACGAGGAGGTGCGTGAGAGAGGAAATAACTTCTCTGCCGGTCAGCGTCAGTTGCTCTCCTTCGCGAGAACTATCGTGCATAAGCCTGCGGTTATGATCCTCGACGAGGCGACCGCAAATATCGACACCGAAACCGAGCTTCTCATCCAGGATTCTCTCGAGAAGATGATGAACATCGGCACGATGCTTATAGTTGCGCACCGTCTGTCGACAATTCAGCACGCGGACAGAATTATCGTGCTCTCCCACGGCGAAATTGTGGAGCAGGGCAATCACGATCAGCTTCTCAAGCAGCGTGGCAGATACTACGACCTCTATATGCTTCAGTTTAAGAAGGAGCAGATTAAGAATAACTGATTTAATTCCGCATCGGATTTTCGGTGCGGAATTTTTGTTATGTGTGATTGCATTGCAAGGCTTCGTTCATCATTTGTTCACACAAATTTGTCGATTTTTGAACCCTCTTATGCAAGCTGTACAAATTTCGACTATACCGCGCTCTGAAACTTTGGAAGGGGGCGATACTTACAAATCGAAAATACCATGCTACAATAATCTCAACAACAAAACACAAGGAGATTATAAAATTGGCAAAAAGAAGAATGTTTTCGATAGAGGTTGTGGAGTCTGACGCCTTTTGTGTTCTGCCTTGCTCGGCACAGGTGCTCTATTTTCACCTCGCTATGAGCGCTGACGATGACGGATTTGTGGATAAGTGGAAATCTATACTTCGCTATCTCAAGGTTAAAACCGCGATGCTGGACCTTCTTATTGATATGGGATACGTGATAGAATTTTCCAACGAGGTTCTGCTCATCGCCGATTGGCTTCGTCATAACAGGATAAGAGCTGACAGATACGAAAAGAGTCAGTATAACTACCTTTTAGACACCCTTGACAGACACCCGAGTGGTAGATATTACAAGCCTTCCGCGACTTTTTTGGCAACCAAGGGTAGTGTAGGGTAGTATAGATAAGTGTAGATAAGCATAGGCAAGCGCAGATAAGATTAGTCGAAGATAGACAAGGTATTACTACCGTTAATTTAAATACTTGGATACATAGCGCTTCGCGCTAAATATTTAAAATATTTCATATTTTCTCTTTACAAATATAGCAATTTGTGGTATAATACAAAATGGTGTAATTTGCGCCGAATTTTAGCCGCAACGGTGGAAAGGGCAGGGGTTTGATTTATGAGAATTGATAAGCTTTTGTCCGAGCTCGGCATTTGCACGAGGCGTGAGGCGGCGAAGATTGCCAAATCGGGTGGAATTTTGGTTGACGGCAAGCCCGTAAAGGACGTGTCGGGTCATATCGACCCCGAGAAATGCGTTGTGACCTTTCAGGGTAGGGAGGTTGTATACCAAAAATACACCTACGTTATGCTGAATAAGCCTACGGGATACGTCAGCGCGACCGATGATAGGAGTTTGCCATACGTGACCGAGCTTTTGCCCGAGGAGCTTCGCAGACGTGAGCTTTTTCCGGTTGGCAGGCTTGATCGCGACACCACCGGACTTATGATACTGACCAACAACGGAGTGCTCGCACATTCGCTTCTGTCGCCGAAGCATCACGTAGAGAAGGAGTATTTCTTCACAGCCGCAGAGCCTCTTCGCGAGGGTGCAGAGGACTATTTTCGCGATGGAGTGACGCTTGCGGACGGATATGAGTGCAAATCTGCTCTTCTTGTCCTCTCGGAGGACAGGCTGTCGGGTAAAATCACCCTCACCGAAGGCAAATATCATCAGATAAAGCGTATGATTGCCGCGCAGGATAACCGTGTCACGAGTCTTGAGCGAATTTCCTTTGGCGGAATTCTGCTTGACAGAGGGCTTAACCGCGGTGATTGGCGGTACTTAACTAAAGAAGAAATTGAAATCCTTGAAAAACAGGGATAAAGGAGATAATATTATGGACATTTTAAAGACTCTTGCCGAGGAATTTAAAATCAAAGAGGAGCAGGTGAAGGAAACCGTTGCTCTCATTGACGAGGGAAACACCATTCCCTTTATTTCGAGATACCGTAAAGAGGTTACGGGCGGTCTTGACGACGCAACCCTTCGTGATCTTAACGACAGACTTAACTATCTTCGCAAAATGGACGAGCGTCGCGAGGAAATTTCGAACCTCATCGATGCACAAGGCAAGCTCACTCCCGAGATCACCTTTGCGCTGAATAATGCAAAAACCCTCGTAGAGCTTGAGGATATATACCTTCCTTACCGTCCCAAGAGAAAGACCAGAGCATCGGTTGCCCGTGACAAGGGTCTTGAGCCTCTCGCACAGTATATTATGGAGCAGAGAGATGCCTACGATCCCGAAATTCCCGTATACGCAGAGCAGTTTATCGTCATCTCCGACGAGAAGGATAAGGCTGTTCCTACCGTGGAGGCGGCTCTCCAGGGTGCCAGCGACATTATCGCTGAGGACATCTCCAACAATGCCGAGATCAGAAAGCTCCTTCGTGAGTTCACTATGAATCACGGTAGCCTCGCATCCAAGGGTACAACCGAGGAAACCAGCGTTTATGAAAATTACTACGACTTCTCCGAGCCTATCAAAAAGCTCAAGGGACATAGAGTTCTCGCTATCAACCGCGGTGAGAACGAGGAATTCCTCAAGGTTGCCGTAACCCTTCCCGAGGAGGACGGAATTGCGCAGCTTGTTTCGAAGGTTATAACCAATAAGCAGTCTCCCGCGCTCTCCTACCTTATGGCGACCATCCGTGACGCGTACGACAGACTTCTGTTCCCCGCGATCGAGAGGGAAGTGCGCACAACACTCTTTGACGATGCCTGCGAGGGCGCACTCAAGGTGTTCTCCGAAAACCTTCGTAACCTTCTTCTTGCAGCTCCTCTGAAGGGCAAGACCGTGCTTGGCTACGACCCCGGTTACGCTCACGGCTGTAAGCTCGCTGTTGTTGATAAGACCGGTAAGGTGCTCGACACCGCGGTTATCTATCCCGTTAAGCCCAGAGAGGACATCGAGCGCTCGAAGGCCACCGTTCTTCGCCTTGTTAAGAAGCACAACGTTGACGTTATCTCTATCGGTAACGGCACCGCATCCCGTGAGAGCGAGGCTTTCATTGCAGAGCACGTTATCCGTGACGCATCCTGTCCCAAGGGCGTTAAGTACACAATCGTTTCGGAGGCAGGCGCTTCGGTTTACTCGGCATCCAAGGTTGCTACCGAGGAGTTCCCCGACTATGACGTAATGCAGAGATCAGCTATCTCTATCGCCAGAAGAATTCAGGATCCCCTTGCAGAGCTTGTAAAGATCGAGCCCAAGGCTATCGGTGTCGGTCAGTATCAGCACGATATGAAGCAGGCGCGCCTTACCGAGGCTCTCGGTGGTGTTGTTGAGGGCTGTGTAAACGGTGTTGGCGTTGACATTAACACCGCATCCTACTCGCTCCTATCCTACGTTTCGGGTATCAATACCACAGTTGCTAAAAATATCGTTAAGTATAGAGAAGAAAACGGCGAATTCAAGACCCGCGCGCAGATTCTTAAGGTTCCGAAGCTCGGCGAAAAGGCGTTCACCCAGTGTGCAGGCTTCCTTCGTATCCACGACGGTAAGCAGGTGTTCGACGCGACAGGCGTTCACCCCGAGTCCTATGCGGTTGCCGAGGATCTTCTCAAGCGCTTTGGCTTCTCCACCGAGGATGTGAAGAATAACAATCTCACTCTCCTTCGCTTCAAGGCGGAGCAGTACGGAATTGCAAAGCTTGCCCGTGAGCTTGGTTGTGGCGAGCCCACTCTCGAGGACATTATTTCCGAGCTCGAAAAGCCCGGCAGAGATATTCGTGATGACGCTCCCGCGCCCATCCTCTCCACCGACGTTCTCGACATCAACGACTTGAAGCCCGAGATGCAGCTCAAGGGTACCGTTCGTAACGTAGTTGACTTCGGTTGCTTCGTAGACATCGGTGTTCACCACGACGGCCTTCTCCACATTTCCGAGATGTCCGACCGCTTCATCAAGCACCCATCCGAGCTCTTCAAGACCGGCGACGTTATCGAGGTTCGCATCAAGGACGTTGACGTTAAGAAGCACAGAATTTCCTTGACACGTAAGGGTATGAATACTCCCAAAAATTAATAGCTTATTTTAAGGCAGAGGCTCATCACCTCTGCCTTTTGTTTTTTTTTTCATAATTGTACTTTTTGCTTTTGTATAAAATAAACAATCGTCAGGGCAATATTTCACTTTTTCGCCTGTTTTCTATTGCAAACACTGAAGTTTTTCTGTATAATGAAATAAAAGCCCAAAGGAGGAAAACATTGTGAAAAAGCTTGTAATCAAATCAATATCGCTGGTGCTTATCTTAATTCTGTCGGCACTTATGATGTTTTCTTGCAATATTGACAGAAAAAACGCCGATGAAGATATTGAAAACTGCAATCATACTGCGCGAGATTTCTTCCCTGAAGGGTATACCTGCGGATTTCACATACAACCGGGATCGCCTCTTGAATATTGGTGGGTAGAAACCTATGAAGAATGTTTGCTTGCAATCGAACAACTTAAAGCTCACGGCAGTACTTTTTCTGATGATGTAATGTTTGTATATGAGGGTGATTCCTTTGATACAAAATACTGTTTTTCCTTTTCGGGAGAAAAGAATGAAATTAAGTTTGGAGATAATCCCTTCGACAGATATGTGGAGAATGTTCGCATAGACTCCTATGCCTTTTTTGATGACGTTACGTTGGAGGAATTGAATTATTCTTACGTATCCAGATATGAAGCATATCGTTTCGGCACAAATCTTAACTTGCAAAATACCCAAGACACTCCGATAAAAGAAGCTGTCATAGGTGAATGGAGTCAAAAAAAGGAGTATGATGACGTAATGATAGAGGCGAAGTACAATGACAGTACAGTTCTTGTTGTTATTCCGGAGTTTAACGCCGATTTAGACGATGTAAACTCTTTCAGAATGACACGTGAGATTATTTCCGAGATGCTTGAAAACGGAAGAGTGGAAACATATGATAATAAAGAGCTGACAAAATGAGAAAATATAAGTGTGATGTAATAGCTTTTCTTCTTGTATTAGCGATAATGATTGGTATAGCCGCAATACCTACCTATGCTATTTCGACTTCATGCGTTGAAGATCATTTCAGTATGTTAAGATATGACTACGATGGTACAGCAAAGGACAAGATACGCACGCCACCTAGCGAGAACTCTTGTCCATACACTGCCATGAGTATGCTCTTGATGTTTTATGACACATATTGGAATGATAGATTCGTGGACTTCAACTATGAGTGGCAACCGGGACTATACGATTCCTTTAATGATGAGCTTGATGAAACGTTCGCACCAATAGAAGAAGCCGAGGATTGGAGCAATTACATTGATGAAAATATTTCCGATCCGAGTCAATCAGATCTTTATTACAAAGCGTATGCTCAAAATCATTATTATGAGTTCCTTGAATCATATTTAATATGGTTTGGTATAGAACATAATTTTCATTCTGACTCTGATGTTACCGTTGGTTTAACAAATGAGGAGATGAAAAACTTTCTTATTCTGTACTTGTTTGGTTCTGGTAGATTCTATAATGACGAAGTAACGTTGCATTATCTTCACGAGGATGATGGAGATATTGTGGAAAAAATGCGTGAGCAAATTGACCAAGGATATCCTGTTTTATATATGGGTAAGAAAATTGAAACAGATTCATCAGGCAATACAACGAAATCTGGGCACGTTTTACTTGCGTACGGCAAAGATGGCAATGATATAAAGTTGCATACCGGATGGTCAAAGTCTGAATTTCAAACGTTAAGTAGTACACAGTATAATTCAAATCGAGCCATCATGTGGATCGAAATAAACGAAACAAACCTTCCTCACACTTGCTCTCAAATGTATGTAGATAGCACGGATCCATCAATAACGTATTGTGCATGTCAAATTTACAGTACCCATCCTAATCATCAACATATAAATGTTGAAAGGTTTGATGAAAACAATCATTGGATCGGCTGCGGTTGCGATGTGAAAAATAATATAGAACCACACAGTTATACTATAGTTGTCGATTCTTTTGAAAATTATGATTTGGTAGCGTGTGAATGCGGTTATACAAAGTATCAAAGTCATTATACATATTCCATTAGAGGAACACATTACGCATATTGTATATGTGGTAAGTCAATGGGCATAGAACACGTAGAAGCCTACCGAGAGAGTATAGATGGTGATAATCATGACATTTGCTGTGGTTGTGGTTACGTTATGGGAACAGAAGCACATTCAAAAGGATATGTTGCAGATGATCAGGGCGTTTATTGCAGTTGTGGATATCTTTTGTGTATAGATCATGAAAAAGCATATACAGAAAGTAATAGTGATGGAACGCACAGTGTTTATTGTGCTTGCGGTTATATGATAAAAGCAGAGACGCATTCGAAAAGCTCATGCAAATACAACTCTTTGACAAATCACAATGTTTATTGCGAATGCGGAGAGTATCTTGGTAGAGAGGTGCATGTCACCATAACCAAACTTGGAAAAACATATTGCAAGGGCTGCCTGCACGTTTTTGACAGCAGCTCACCCAATCCGATAAACGGCTCGAAGGATGATCCCGAGGGCTTGCTTGAGTAAAGCAAAAAGAGGCAGAAAATCTGCCTCTTTTTTTATGGAAAATTGCTGTTTAATTCCAGTTAAAGGTATTAAGCGTCTTTGTGCCGTCCTCGTTGTAAACTGCGAGAGCGCAGAATGCCCAGAAGCTCTTATCGTTCCAGTTACAAGCCGCAAGCTCGAGAGTAACCTCCTGACCTGCAAATGCTTTAAGCCAGCTATACTGGTTTGCGCTGGAGCAATAGAGAGTAATGGTGGTAGATCCGTCAAGAGAGGTGAGCTTAATGTTGGTGTAATAAGCTGTCTCCTGCACCTGAACGATTGCTTTGGTAACGAATACGGTGTTAGAGTAGTCGGTCATAATATCGAGTGCGCGGAGATCCTCCACAGTTTTGCCTGTTACGAACTTGGTTGTGGGATACTCGTGGTTGCCGTAGTAGTTTGCAACGATCTCTGCCTGTACGATTGTCGCCTGACCGGTGTAGTTGCCGTTGTACTTGTCCGCATTTACGAAGTGCTCTCTCTTACCGGTAACGATGATTTCGTGGCCGATTTCGATCTCGGAGAATATAGCGGTGTCGTTAACCAATACGGTGATAACGCTGCCGTCTTCACCGAAGAGATAGAAGGCATCTCTGTTTACAACGGAAGGTCCAACGATACCCTTTACGGTAACGGTAGAATCGTCTGCAGCCAGAATAGCGTCTGCCACTGTGATGTAATCAACGCTTTCGTTAGCCACAACGCTGATCTCGACAGACTCGGAGTAGGTTGCCTCACCGTAGGTCGCGGTAATTGTAACGGTAGCCTTGCCGCCATTGCCGCAATGGAAGATAACCTTGCCGTCATCGGTGGTGAAGTAAATAACGCTCTCATCGGAGCTAGCGTAGGAAAGGCTAACACCCTCAAAGCCGAGAAGCTCGGAGGAGATGCTTGTGATAAGCTCTGCCGCAGGGTCGCCTGTGTACTCGGGAAGGAACTGACCAAGGCCGTGGTATGTAACCGCATACTTGGGAGCGTCGTTAAGGTTGAAGGTATATCCTTCGTCGATGATCTCAACGGGAAGGAATCTCCATGTGCATCCTGTGGTGGAGGACTTTGCATTAAGAGCAACGATGTAAACGGTGCAGATCTTGCCGTCGAAGGCGTCGATCCAGCTGAAGTCGGAGCCGTTGCACTGTGAGTAGGTGTAAGAGCCGGTATAACCGTCAATGTCGTTGAAGTAGTAGTTGGTAAAGCCGTTGCCGGGAGCCTTCTTAACGAGGGCGTTTACCTTGAAGATCTTGGTGGTGATGTCCTCGGTAACGGGAGTATCCATGATCTCCTTGATTGTGCTCTCGGTGATCCAGCTCTTGTGGAAGGCGGTGGTTTCCTTGTCGCTTGAGATTACGATAACGTTGTCAAGCTGGTTGGAACCCTTGTAGCCGAACTTTTCAGCATTGGACTGCTCGCTTGAGAGAACGTAATACGCCTTTTCAGCCGCGATCTTAACGGTGTTGCCAATCGCAACCTGACCTGCGAGGTCGCTGCTATATACGTAAATAGAGGATGTTCCGTCAACGAGAATTACGCCCGAGGGAACTTTGCCGTTAGAATAGGTGATCTGCGCAACAACGCCGCTTACGATTACCTTTGCGCCCTCATCGGCTTCTCTTGCATCTGCAACGGTCATCTCGGTGTAGTCTGTAAGATCGCCGGGATCAACCTCAATATGCTCGAAGCTGATAAGTCTTGCTTGCTTAACCTGGTTCTGACCGTTATACTGGCTGAGCTGGCAGAGAAGAACAACCTTATCGCCCTTTACGGGTTTTTCGGTAAGCTGATCAAAGTAGGTTTCGCCGTCTTCGCCACGAGTACCGTAAACGTAGATCTCACCGGTTTCGTCCTCGATATACATCTCGCCGTAGCTTGCATTTTTCATGGTCTTTACAGTAGCGTTGATGTAGTAAAGCTCGGTTGTGCCGTTGGGATTTGCCGCAGCAATCTCAAGAGCCTCTGCAATGGTTACAGTCTTGTATTCGGTGGTGCTGCCATTGTAATCGGGATCGCTTTCGCCGCACTCGCACTTGCCGTCTACGAAGTTGTGCTCATGATCGGGCACGAGGTTGGGATCACTCTCGCCGCACTCGCACTTGCCGTCTACGAAGTTGTGCTTATGAGCAGGCTTGTAATCGGGATCGATCGCACCGCACGCGCACTTGCCGGCTTGGAATTTGTGGATGTGCTCGGGAACGTAATCCGGGTCGATGGCACCGCAATCGCAAAAACCGTCCACGTAATCGTGGGTGTGTACGGAGCTGTCAGGAGCGTTGTTGTCATCCGCGTTATCGTTACTGTTCTCGCTGTTAGACTGATTGAGGAAGGGAAGCGCGTCGCATCCCATCATCGACAGAGTCATTACCGCAAGGA
Source organism: Eubacteriales bacterium (assembly GCA_045654725.1). GTDB lineage: Bacteria > Bacillota > Clostridia > Oscillospirales > CAG-272 > UBA1740. The sequence goes on along the minus strand of JAZONX010000004.1, from coordinate 31,649 downwards.
TGAGAAGTGCGATAAGCTTTGTGAGTAAAAGGCTTCTGTTGTTCATTGGACTGTCCTCTTTCTTTTTTTATTGGGATATATATATTCTACCATATGAGGGTACAAATGTCAACGATAGTTGAATTTTTAACTTTCACAAAATATTTTATAATTATCTTGATAATTATAGTGAAATGTGCTATAATTGGTAAAATGGGTATTGTGCCCAATCTCTCAGAAAGGAGTAAATGTTATGGAAAAAAATAACTGGAAAGCCTGGCTATATTTGCTTCCTGCTTTGATTTTTCTTGGCGTTTTTATGGTTTATCCACTGGTTGACGTACTGATTTACTCCTTCGAGGAGGGCTTCAACTCGGCTTCGCAGACATACTACGGTGTCGGTTTCTACAATTATGACTATGTCCTGCGCGACCCATATTTCCTTCAGGCGATAAAGAACACGCTGATTTTGGTGTTCATCACCGTTCCGCTTTCAACCGTGATTTCGCTCTTTATTTCGCTGGCGCTCAGCTCGATTGAGAAGCTTCGTCACCTTTTCCAGACGATTTATTTCCTGCCGTATGTGACTAATACGCTGGCGGTCGGACTCGTCTTTATGATACTCTTTAAGCCGACGGTTTACAACGACGGACTCGTTAATGCGATACTCGCTCTGTTCCACGTCAGCCCGATTGATTTTATTGACGGACCGTACTGGGCGAAGATGCTCGTGCTCTGTCTTTACACGATTTGGATCGTTATGCCGTTCAAGATTTTGATCTTCACTTCGGCTATCGCATCGGTGCCAAAGACATACTACGATGCCGCTCGCATTGACGGAACTTCCAGTGGACGTATGTTCACAAAAATCACCCTGCCTATGATCTCGCCGACGATTTTCTACCTCGTTATTACGGGATTTATCGGCGCGTTCAAGGCTTACAGCGACGCGGTTGCGCTCTTCGGCACAGACCTGAACGCTGCCGAGATGAACACGATAGTTGGCTACGTTTACGATATGCTCTATGGTGACGGTGGCGGTTATCCTTCCTTCGCTTCTGCTGCGGCGATAATCCTCTTCTGCATCGTTCTTACCATTACCTGCATTAACCTTCTTGTTAGCAAAAAGAAGGTACATTACTAAAAATTCTACGAAAGGAGTAGCTTATGGAACGCAAGACCCCGAGCCTTCGTGAGAGGCAAGCAGCGAAAAAGAGAATAGTTAAGATTTTCGTCTACGCCCTTCTTGGCATCTGGGCGATTATCGTGCTTTTCCCGTTCTATTGGATGCTCCTCTCATCCTTCAAGACCTACGGAAGCTATAATGCCGAGTCGGTGCCGCAGTTTATTCCCACCTCACCGACCGTAGACAACTATTCTATCGCATTTACATCCGTACCGCTACTTGATTATTTCCTTAACACGCTGATTTTCACCGTGGCAACCACTGCGTTGATGCTCATCATCATAATTCCTGCCGCTTTCGCCTTTGCGAGACTGAATTTTAGGGGCAAAAATCTCGTTTTCGTGCTGTTTTTGTCGCTTATGATGATACCCAGCGAGCTTGTTGTTATTACAAACTTCGTTACGATTACGACCCTCGACCTGCGTAATACGTTCACGGGTCTGATTTTGCCGTCGGTGACCTCGGTGTTCTACATTTATCTCTTGAAGGAGAACTTCTCGCAGATCCCCGACGAGCTCTATTATGCCGCCAAGGTTGACGGTACCGGCGATTTCAAATATATGCTCAAGGTTATGGTGCCGATTTGTCAGCCGACGGTGGTTACTATCACGATTTTAAAGGTTATTGAATGCTGGAACTCCTACGTTTGGCCCAGACTCATCACCGACAATCCTGACTATTTCCTCGTTTCAAACGGAATTCAGGAAATTCGTGAAAACGGCTTCGGCAGAGAGAATATTCCCGCAATGATGGCGGCTGTCGTTGTTATCTCACTCCCTCTAATAATTTTGTTCCTGATTTTCCGTAAGAAAATTATGGCAGGTGTTGCGAGAGGAGGTACAAAGGGATGAAAATGCTAACCAAAGTTGTCATATTTCTGCTTTTATTGACGATTTTCTGCTCTACACTTGCATCCTGCCACGGCGCACAAAAGCTTGATGAATTTAAAATTCCCAAAGATTTTGACAAAAGCAAGCAGTATGAAATCACCTTCTGGGCGAAGAACGATAACAACATTACGCAGAGGGATATCTACCTTCAGGCTATCGAGGATTTTGAGAATCTTTATCCTAATATTAACGTCACCATGCGCTCCTTCTACAACTACGGTGATATTTATAAGGAGGTTTTGACAAACATTAAAACGGGAACATCTCCCAACGTTTGTATCACCTATCCCGACCATATTGCTACTTATATGACGAGTAAAAACCTCGTTGTTCCCCTTGATGGGCTGATTGATGACGAAATGTACGGTCTTGGCGGCAGTAAGCTCAAATTTGACTCACCCACGAGGGCTGAGGTTATCGAGAAGTTCCTCGACGAAGGAAAAATAGACGGCGTACAGTACGCGCTACCGTTCATGCGCTCCACCGAGGCTTGTTATATAAATGCCAACCTTGTTGAGGCTCTCGGCTTCAGTATTCCCGAGGATGAGCCCATGACCTGGGACTTCGTTTTTGAGGTTTGCGCTGCTGCGATGCAGCCTGTTGGTGAGGACGAAGAAGGAAATCCGATCTACATCAATGGTCAGACGGTTATGATACCGTTTGTTTATAAGTCTACCGACAATATGATGATTCAGATGCTCCGTCAAAAGGGCTATGAATACTCAAACGACGATGGTGAGATACTGATTTTCAACGATGATACGAAGGAAATCCTCTATATGGTTGCCGAAAACGTTGAGGCGGGAACCTTCTCCACCTTTGACATTGCCAATGCATATCCCGGCGACCTTATCAACTCGGGTAAGTGTATCTTTGGAATTGACTCCACCGCAGGCGCGACCTGGATTGGTAGCGATGCGCCTAATTACGAGATTTCCTCGGATCAAATCATTGAGTTTGAAACGGTTGTCACCGAAATTCCGCAGTTTAATCCCGATGAGCCTGTGATGATTTCCCAGGGACCGTCCATTTGTATTTTTAACAAAGAGGATTCGGGCGAGGTTCTCGCATCCTGGATGTTCGCACAATTTCTGCTTACCAACGAGGTGCAGATTGCTTACTCGCAGACAGAGGGCTACCTTCCCGTAACGAGCAAGGCGCACCGGGATCCCCGGTACGTTGATTATCTCAGCAGGGCGGGTGAGGACAACGAGCTTTATTACGACGTAAAAATCGCTGCATCAAAGCTTTTGCTCGACAATATCGACAACACCTTTATCACCCCTGTATTCAACGGCTCGGCATCGCTTCGAAATGCCGCCGGATCGCTTATCGAGGAAACGGGTAAGGCTGTGAAGCGCGGACAGACGATTAACGATGCGCGAATAGAGGCGATTTACAACCGAATGCGCTCGCTCTACAAGCTGAGTGACTACGAGGACGGCAGCGATTCAAAAATGCCGATGCTCTCAATTTTGCTTATCTCTACGCTTGCCGTTGCTTGGGTAGGCATTGCCGCCTATGTTATTGTCGGTAAGGTAAGAAAAAAATGCTTAAGCAAGAAAAATTAACCTAAATTATTGACTTATTCTTAATTTTGTGTATAATATATTTTGTAGTCAGATTAGACTTAAATTAACGCCTAAAAGGCGAAAAGGAGAAAGAAAATGAAAAAAATTGCTATTTTGCTTCTCGTTCTTTCCTTCGTGTTTGTTCTTGCGTCCTGTAATAAGGATAATGCAACCGACGATACCAAGAATGAATTCGATCCCGCAAAGAAGTCTGAGGGCGTTATGACCTATGATGAGTATTCAGCAGCTGCTCTTGACGCAGAGGTTGTTATCGAGGGTTATGTTCAGGCAAAGCAGTCCTGGTGGGATAACAAGGCTACCGTATATCTTCAGGATCCCAACGGCGGCTATTACGTTTATGAGATGACCTGCTCCGAGGCTGATTATGCAAAGCTTACAGTTGGTACAAAGATCAGAGTTACCGGCTTTAAGACCGAGTATCACGGCGAACTTGAGGTTGACTCCGGTTCCACCTTCGAGATTGTTACCGACGGCACTTGGGTTGCTACTCCCACCGATCTTACATCCCTTCTCGGCAACGAGGCGGAGCTTCTTAAGAAGCAGAATATCCTCGCATCCTTCAAGGGTATGACCGTTGTTAGCGTTTCCTACAAGGGCGGCGAGCCCGGTGATGACATCTACCTCACTCTCTCCAAGGATGGCGCAGAGTACAGCTTCTGTGTAGAGCGTTACCTCACCGCACCCGACACCGAGGTTTACCAGACCGTTGGCACACTTAAGGCTGGCGACGTTATCGACGTTGAGGGCTTCCTTTACTGGTATGATGGTGTGAACACTCACATTACTAAAGTTACCGTAAAATAATTTTTTGGCATAAATCGCCGTTCGCTGGACTCTCGTCGTAGGTAACTACGCCTTCGGTCACGAACGGCGATTTCTACTCAAAAAATGGAATTAACAGCAAATTCGTCCGTTTTTTGCCTTTTATTAAAAAAGAACCCGATCTCTCGGGTTCTTTTTTTACTTTTCTATTGTTTCTTTTTTATTTGTCTTTTTGGGAGATCCGGTCTTGAAGCTCTTTTCGACTATGTCAATAATTCTTACAACCGCGGGGGTGAGAATTAAATTAAAGCCGAGCTCGACTAGGAAATTTCCTCCAACAAGAGTGAGGAACATATAGGCGATAACGCTTCCGCCTGCTGCCCAAAGGGTTATGGTCTTCATAAAGAAGATGAGGCATCCGAGAAGGAAGACACCGGTGTTCACAACCGGACAGACGATTGCGGCTAAAAGCACAGCAAGAAACTTGTTTTTCTTCTCAAAGAGGTTGTAAACGAGTCCGCTTGCAAGACCGCAGAGTGTTCCCTTCGCCAAAACCGTAACTACTGTTCCAAAGGCGTTTACTGTAAGAAATGCCGCCGCATCACCGCTTATCAAAACCACAACTCCGAATACAAAACCGAGCCATGCTCCGATTTTCGTTCCGCATATAGCTGCGCCGATTGCTATCGGGATGAGTACGAGCGAGATCATGAATGGGCCGAGTCTAATGAACTGTCCCATGAACTGAAGCACTACTACGAGCGCAGTCAGTATTGCCGCCGAAACCATCGTCCTGGTGGACGGGATAATTCGACTTGCTTTTGTCATAAAATCCTCCTTGCTGTCGCCCCATAAAGGGTGCAACGCATCAAAAAATATTTATTCTACCCCGAAGGGATAAAACACAAAAAAATCAAATTATGAATTCTTCTGATAGATGATATTCAGTCCTTTTAGCACTAAATGCTCATCATATGTAATGTTGTGTTTACAATGTGGTGTGATTACGGATGCTAAACCACCCGTCGCATAGACGGGAAGGGAAGTGCCAACCTCGTCGCAAATGCGGTCGATCATACCGTCAACCATACTTGCGTTACCGAACACAATACCGCTTCTCATACAGTCGGCTGTGTTCTTTCCAACAACGTTTTTAGGTGCTTCGAGGCTGATCATGGGGAGCTGCGCCGTGCGACTTGCGAGAGCATCAAGACTGACCAGTACGCCGGGGATAATCGAAACACCGATGAACGCGCCCTTGTCATTCATAACCATCATTTTTGTTGCAGTTCCCATATCCACGATGAGCGAGGGGCTGCCGTAGAGACAATGAGCTGCTACGCAGGCACATATAATGTCCGCACCGACAGAGGATGGGTTGTCGCAATGGATATTTATGCCTGTCTTCACTCCGGGACCAACCAAAATTGCCTCTATACCGTAGAGCAGCTTGACCGCAGCTTTCATCACCAAATTAAGCTGAGGAACAACCGATGAAATTATCGCACCGCCCACGTCACCTCTTGTGAGTCCGTAAATCGAGAGAGTGTCATCCAGCGTTGCCGCGTACTCAAACTCGGTCTTCGCGGCATCGGTCGCAATTCGGGCAACAAACTTTATTTCCTTGCCTTCGAAAACACCGAAATTTATATTGCTGTTACCGATGTCAATGGTTAAAATCATCATACATCCTCCCGTTTTTAAAAACCAATTTTCGCATAGTATTATATCATATACCATGCGCAAAATCAAGAGCAATTTTGCTTTTGTCCTCTCATAAAACCCGCGCTCGCGTTTGCCTTTTAGAAACCGGCTGTCGTTTTTTACGGATTAAAGCCGATTGATTATTAGTTAAAGCGGACGATCTTGTTTGCAATTCGGTAGAAGAAGTTCGAGAGAAATCTTCCAAGCTTACCTCTGATACAGATTATGGCGAGAGGCGTACGATTTCTGAAATGTCTGCCCCATTTAAGGTTGTGGGACTTGCAGCCAGCCCACATTTTTTCAAGATTCGCATCTGCCTCGTCGCTCTTGTTAAGGCGCGAGAACATTATCGCAATTCCGAACATCACGAAAAGCTCGTGGATGAGGTATTTTTTGAGCCTTGGAGAGTCTATATTTTCGAGATCGCAGGCGATAAAGCTTTTTTCTGCCACCAAGAGCTGATGGGTGTATCTCTTTTTTATCATGCTCTCTTGAACCGACTGATCCGGTCTGCCTATCCAATAGCGATATAGGTCGGCAGGGAAGTAATACATTCTCCTCACGCGCGGCAGAGCCTTGCAAATCATAAGGTTGTCCTCGTAGAACACCTTTTTGGGCAGGGGCTCGCCCCATTTTTTCAGAAGCTCTGTGCGGAAGGTACAGGAGTGGATGGTTAGCATTTGATGGAGGCGGAAGCGCTTTGTATCCTCCCAGCCGAATATACGTTCTTTGGGCAGGGCATTGGAGTAGTCGATAGAGCGATCGCCCACGCCGTCGGTGTGTACGTAGTAATAATTTGTCACTGCAAGGTCGATTCCGCCCGCGCCCTCGCATCTCTCAAGTGCGTCGAGAAAAGCAGGGAAGTCCTCGCTCATTTTATCATCGCTGTCAACCACCTTGAAGTATTTGCCCGTCGCGTGGAGAACACCCTGATTGATACCCTCGCCGTGTCCACCGTTTTCCTGGTGGATAACTCTGACCATGCTCGGATATTTTTCGGCGTATTCGTCGGCGATAGCTCCCGTGCTGTCGATAGAGCCGTCGTCGATTATGATTATCTCAACGCGTTCACCGCCCGGCAGTAGACTGTCAAGGCAGCCGCGCATATAATCCTGCGAATTATAGCAGGGGACGGTGACCGTCAAAAGCTTATCCTTCATTTTTCAAGCTCGCTTTCCGCGGCGCGAAGAGCCGCTAAAATAACTGCGTCCATATCGTAGTAACGGTATTCTCCCAGTCTTCCGCCGAAGATAACCCTCCTCTCGCTGTGGGCGAGAGCGCGATATTTCTCGTACAGGGCGTTGTTGGTATCGTCGTTTATTGGGTAATACGGCTCAATTTCTGGAGTCCACTCGCAGCTGTATTCTCTTGATATAACCGTCTTCGGCTGCTTGCCGAAAACAAAATGCTTATGCTCGATTATTCTGGTGTATGGGGTTTCTGCATCGGTGTAGTTTATCACCGCGTTGCCCTGGTAGTTTTCCATATCGAGTATCTCGCTCTCAAATCTGATGCTTCGATAATTCAGCGGGCCGTAGCAGTAGTCAAAATAGGCGTCGATCGGGCCGGTATAGACGATCTTATCTGCTAGAGAATCCAGCCTCTCTTTTTCGGCAAAATAGTCGGTTTCTAACAAAACCTCAATGCCGTCCAGCATTTTTTCTACCATAGCGGTGTATCCCTCGGTGGGAATTCCCTGGTAGAGGGCGTTAAAATAGTTGTTGTCGTAGGTAAACCGCACGGGCAAACGCTTGATGATAAATGCGGGAAGCTCACTGCAAGGTCTACCCCACTGCTTTTGTGTATAGCCCTTGACGAGCTTTTCGTAAATATCCCTACCCACAAGGCTTATTGCCTGCTCCTCAAGATTTTTAGGCTCGGTTATTCCGCTTTCATCTCTCTGCTTTGCAATTCTTGCCTCAGCCTCGGCGGGGGTGATCACACCCCACATTTTGTTAAAGGTCAGCATATTGAAGGGCAGGGAGTATAGCTCACCGCGATAGTTTGCCATAGGTGAGTTGGTGTAGCGGTTGAACTCTGCAAAACGGTTTACGTACTCCCACGCTTTTTTATCGTTTGTGTGGAAGATATGTGCGCCGTATTTATGTACCTGAATACCTTCGATTTCCTCGGTGTATATATTTCCGCCAACGGAAGAGCGCTTGTCTATCACAAGAACGCTACGTCCCGCATCCTTAGCCTGTCGGGCGAAAACTGCGCCAAAAAGTCCGGCGCCAACTATAAGATAATCGTATTTCATAGGAATGCTCACCCTTAACGGATCTCCTTTACTGAATCTTCTTGAAAATTGCTATTATGTAAAACATTTTTTCTCGTGGGAGCGTGTTTATTTATATATTATATCATAGCTTGTGAAGATTTTCAAGACCTCATAATATTGGTAGAGCAAAAAAACGGAGCGTCACCTGACGCTCCGAATTCAATAATATTTACTTTTTGATTAGTCGCCGAAGCAGATGCCCATAGCCTTCGCAAGTGTTACAAGCTCACCGTTGGGCTCAACGTTCTTGGTCTTCTGACCGATTACGTCCTCAAGAGAAACGTCGGTAACCTTGTCGCCCTGCAGAGCAACCATTCTGCCGAAGTCACCCTTCATGCAAAGCTCAACCGCCGCATAGCCATAACGGGAGGAAAGAACTCTGTCATAGGCTGTGGGAGATCCACCGCGCTGAATGTGACCGAGTGTAGTCGATCTCGCTTCGGAGCCTGTCAATCTCTCAAGCTGGTCTGCAATTACCGCACCGATACCGCCAAAACGAATAGAGTCTGCGCTATCCTCGATAACCTTTGCTACAACCTGCTTACCGTCGAGAGCCTTTGCGCCCTCGGAAACCGCAACGATGGAGAAGTCCTTACCGTTTGCCTTATCGCTGCTGATTTTCTCGGCAACCTTATTGATGTCGAAGGGAATCTCGGGAATAAGAATTGCGTCAGCCGCGCCTGCGATACCTGCGTGAAGAGCCATCCAGCCCGCACCTCTACCCATGATTTCAACAACCATGATTCTGTGGTGTGACATACCGGTTGTACGAACTCTGTCAAGGCCGTCGGTAGCAACCGAAATTGCTGTGTCAAAGCCGAATGTATAGTCGGTGTGTGCAAGGTCGTTGTCGATAGTTTTGGGAATACCGATAACGTTTACGCCCTTGCGAGAGAAATCTCTTGCGGATGTGAGTGAGCCGTCGCCACCGAGAATGAAGAGCGCGTCAATGCCTGCCTCCTTCAAATTCTCAACCGCAATATCAGAGGCGTCCTCGTAGATAAGCTTGCCGTTCTCATCGCGAAGGAAGTTTCCGTGCTCGTCACGAACGGGATACTGGAAGAGGTTGTCCTTGTTGGAGCTATGAAGGATTGTTCCGCCCTTTGTGATAATCTCCTCAACGTCCTCAAGGCCGAGTCTGATAAAGTCACCGTGATAGAGGCCGAAGTAACCGTGTCGAACGCCCATAACCTCAAGGCCATACTTGGTGATTGCGGTCTTTACAACCGCGCGAATTACAGGATTCAAGCCGGGGCAGTCACCGCCGGCAGTTAAAATTGCAATTTTTTTAATTTGATTCATAGGTACTGATTTTTGCTCCTTATTTTTGCGAATATATTTATCAAATAAAGGCAGGAAGCCCTTAAGAAATTCTGTCAAATCGACAAATCTTGATAATTATATCATAAACCTTCGTTTTTTTCAATAGGTTTGACAATTTTTTATCGAAGATTTTTCTGCCAATCTCACCAATAAGCAGTAGCAAAAAAGCAGCCCACAAGGGACTGCTTTTTATTTAAACCACAGTATTCTCAAAAATCGTGGATACATTTAGTAAGGCTGACAGTTTTTTGCCAGCCTTACCGCTATTTAAAGCATAATGTAATGATTCTTCAATCTGATCATCGGTTAGAATCCTGCGTTTCCTAGTTGGAAGAGCTGTTTTTCTTATTATTTACACCTGCAATAAGGTCGGCAAAGCTCTTTTTCTTAATCGCAAACCAGACAATCGCAAATACACCCACAGAAAGAAGGATAACGGCGCCAATTACGATACCAACTATCGCACCGGTGGGAAGACCGCCCTTGACCGCGCTCTTGTCAATTCCGATTATCGCATAGGTTGAGAAGTGATCGGTCTCGAAGCTGATCGTACCGTCCTCGTTGACGGTGGTTTTGCATTCCTCGTAGCTTCCGTCTGGAGCGATGTATACTACTATAACGCTGTCATATTCTGCCGCAAGATCGGGTGCGGGAAGGGTCACAATAACCGTACCACCGGGCTGAATTTCAGCGCCGTCGAGAAGGAGCGAGAGATCGTAAATTCCAAGAGGCTTTGCTGCACCATCAGCAGTTACGGCAATCTCACCGAGAACTTCATCAGGAATTTCCTCGGTAGGCTTTTCAACAACGTCAATTACCGTTCCTGCAGGAATGAATACATTGCTGTTCTCTATAACGTCAAGAGTAACGCCTGCTTCAAGGTTTTCAACAATTGTAACTATTTTTGGAATAGACTCTTCCTTGGTATACCAGCAAGTCTGACAGCTGTATGTCTTAACGCCCTCCGCTGTTTCGGTAGGCTCTTTGGTTACTTCTCCGCTGTCAAGAATGTGAGGATCGCTTTCCTTTGCATCACAGATCTCGCTCATACAGTAGCGACTATGATTTACGTCGCCGTCAGGCTCCCAGTCCGTCCAGGTATGTCCCTGGGATTCAACAGGCTCGGTCTTCTTTGCGTCACAGTCCTTACAGGTGTAAGTCATCTCACCGGGCTCGGTGCAGGTAGGATCCTTGGTCTGTGTACCGCCGGTCCATTCATGGGGCAGAGATTCTCTGATGCCGCAATCGCTGTTTTTACAGACATGAGTATGATTGTCGCCATCCTCAGCCCAATCAGTCCAGTTGTGAGTGTGGTCAACCTTATCAATACTCTCCGTTTTCTTGTAATTGCAAACGCCGCAGGTGTATGTACGGCTTCCTTCCTCATTGATTGTGGGTGCTTTTGTTACAACACCCTCGTCAAAGCTGTGAGTATCCGTCTCTGACGCGCTACAATCAGTACAGGAGTGCTTGTGAGAATTCTCATCCACGGGTGTCCAATCACCAAATTCGTGGTCGGTAGTATTTATATTCTCGGTCTTTTTATAATTACAATCAGTACAGGTGTATGTAGTAATACCCGACTCGGTGCAGGTAGGAGCCTTAGTCTCTACACCACCGTCAAAACCGTGAGGCTTGTTTTCGGTTTCACCACAGGTAGCGTCCTTACAGGAGCGGATATGGGTGCCGTCACCGTTGTCAGTCCAATTACCGAAATCACAGGTGTGAGAATCATACTGCTCGGAGGCATAGAGATATACGCACGCCTGCGTATCGTGAGTGTCCCAGTAACCGCCATTTGCATCGTCTACATATTCGCTGCCTTCAAGATCGTAATCATTGCCTACAACAAAGCTCAATTTGCTGTTATAGTCGCGGAGACGCAGACACTCCAACTGACTTCCCCACTCAGGTGAGAAGCTCGAATTAGACTTACTGAGTGCGATGCTACCTTCTTTGCATATATCAAGGAAGGGCAAGCCGCTAACGTACTCATCAAGCTCCCAATCGTAGGTGTAGTAGCTGTCTCTGTCGTTGTAGAACAGTACACCCCAGTAATAGGTGTCGCCCTCATCGGGGTACAGCTTATCGTATGGTCTGTCCTCAGGGATAAAAGCAGGCGAGTTGATAAAGGTGTTGGGGATAACGAACTGCATGACGCACTCGTAGAACCAGCGATCCTCCTCGTCCATTATGCCTTCCGCGATGTACTCCTCGATAACCTCCGGGGGGTTCACGCTGACCATCTCAAACTCAAGAGCGTCTTTTACTGCATCGTGAGAGATAGTTCCGTCAGAATTGAGAGTGATTTCTTTTACAGGAATTCCTACCGTTTGACCGTAGATCATGTCAGTAAGATAACCGTGGCATATAGAGTCGAAATATTCGCGGCGTTCTTCCTCGGTCGGATAGTCCCAAAGATCGAACACGCCGTTTTCATCATAGTCGATTTCAGCAACATCGGGAGTTCCGTTATCGTTTTCATCAACGTTGTATATGTCTGCGTAGCCATCGCCGTCAAGGTCGAAAACATAGGAATAAAGAATGCTGCTATCAGGCGTGTAATACCTGCCCTCGTATTCCGCTACGAGAACGTACATGGTATCGTCCGCAAGTGCGAAGAAATCGGTTTTATTCGTTACCTTGCTGTATACGGGAACAGGACGGTTGCAGTTGTTACACTTTTCTCCGTTCCAATCGTGACCGAGTGCGGAAATTTCAGGGAAACCTTCATAAGCCACAGTCATTTCTTCGTTGGAAAAGTAGGTGTCGCAAAGACGGCAGTACCAATATTCCTGGCAACCTTTTTCCATACATGTGGGGGAATCGGCATTGCCGTGAACGTTTTGCTCATGTCCACAAGGTGCTGCGTAGAGATATGCAGTCACGTTTACGCCTATATCATAGTTATCGGGATCGGCATTTTTCGCCTCGGTGTATTCGGCAGATTTGTCGCGCAAAGCAAACACATAATTTGTGCCTGTATATTTCAAATCAAGCACGCCGTACACCCATACATCCGAATCACTCATCCAATCTATGTAGCTATCATAGAAGTAGCCGGTCCCATCACCGTTTGCGTGCCACAAAGGACGGCTATAGCTGTAAGTCTCCTCGGGGCTGTAATAACGAATACCGCCATCAAACCACTCGTTTCCTTCAGACTCGAAGGGAACGCTCAATGCAAAGAGCATATCACCGTTAACGTACATATAGGAACCCGAGTTCATCTGATACTGCATAGCACCAACGTTTACGTTATTAGAAATACCGGAGAAGGTGTTGGTTTGTGCATTGTAGTACTCGGTAATATCAACGGCATACACAGAATTAACCTCTTTAAATTCGGTGTAGCGCGGATTGCCGAGAGTGTAATAACGGTCGCCGCTCTTTACAACGTAAAGAAAGGTTGTTCCGTTCTGTTGCTCCAAATTATCCTCGGTGTAAAGGCTGTATGTCTTTCCCTCGGTGCATACATCAACAGAGTCCCCATCAAGAAAGGGCACTTCATAATACGCAAACACCGAGGTCGGCATCACTCCGATGAGCATTGATAATATCAATATCGTCATCAGCATACATAAAATTAACTTTTTCATTTTCATTTTTCTCCTTTTTCATTTTGAGAATGTGTTCAGGCTGTAACAGCCGTCGTGTTCAAGGTGATATTTTCCAAAACCTCGATAAATCGCGGTTTTCCACCCATCAAACGGATGCAGGGATCGTTGCTATCTACTCTAACCTGTCCGGGCAGCTCATGTACTCTGCCGTTCTCGTCAAACAGCTCCACGTAGAAATACCATACCACCGATTTGAGGTTCTTGTGTCTTTCGGGACAGAAGAATCTGATCCTTCTGTCTTTTCGCTTCACCTCAAACAAGCAATACTCTCTGTCCGAATGCTCGGGAACTGTGAATCTTGGAAAGCCTTCTTCAAAGTACATCGAAAACCGTTCGTTCGATTCGTTTACGAACAAATAATCGGTGATGGGCTTTTCCTCATCCAGTAGATATTCCAGTCCGTGAATTCTGGGGAACTCAAACTTACCGAATAGAATTCGTTTCTTGGTCACATTTTGCCACCTCCTGTGTAGATCAATTAGACAGAGGTTTGTCCTATCTTGCTTATATTTTACTACAAATATCTCAATATTTGGTACACCCCGAAAGGGTGAAAATCCAATGTTTTAGGGGTGAAAAAGGGGTGAAAAGTGCAAAAAGAAAAGGACGGAAAATGATTTATCCATCCTTTGTAAATAATTATTTACTTTTTGTTATTTTTTGAGCAACAGAGCGTAAAGCTCCTCGCGGCAGGTTACGCCAAGCTTAAGATAAAGCGTTCTTGTGTAGGTCTTTACTGTATTTTCCGAAAGATGAAGCTCTGCTGCAATTTCCTTACGCTTTTTGTTGTCAAGTATCATCTCAAGCACTTCTCGTTCTCTATGTGCCAGCTGCTCGCCATCCTTTACATAGGAGAGAACCTTGCTGATCTTGATATCCATTGGCATGGTAAGAATATCTATACCAATCTGCATTTTTTCCGCAGGAGTAAACTTCGGAAGGTCGCTTACGTGAACGTAGTCTTGCATCATCCAATAAAGGAGAAGAAGCAGTATTTCCGAGGTGATATATGTAACCGAAAGGAATTCAAAATCCCAGTGAATAAACTTCTCAAACAGCCAAACGAGAATATTGCCGCAAACAACACCTGCGATAAGTCCCGAAAATTTGTGCGAGGCTATCTTTTTCAGCCTCAAAGAATGAATTATCGTCACTATCATAGCGACAAAATATCCAAGTATATAAACGAGGTAAAGATTATGCAGAGGGCCGTATTCCTTAACCAACTTTGCCGAGCCGTCTATCATCTCGATCCACACCTCTTTATAATATAAAGGCAAAAATCCCGACGTTGCAACAATACCGAACATCACTGCACCAAGAGTAACGCAGGTGATAAAATAGCTTTTCTTAATCTCGAATCCGCAAAGCTTTACTATCGTCATAAGCATACAGGTAGAAAGAAATACGCTGCCAAGATACGAAATATCGTTGGCGAAAATAGCGAATTCTACAGTATTTGCCATGGACATAAGAAAATATCCGAGGTTTACCACCGTTACGCAAACGAACAGTAGGCCAAGCCACAGCTCCTTCTTCTTAACCACAATGAAATACAAGGCGAGCAAGCCTACTGATATAGCTAAAGTAATTCCGTATCCAATCGTCATAGACCTGCCTCCTTCCAGCTTGATTTTTAAATGACTATATTAGTATAGCATAAAATATCGTGTAAATCAAGAGAAATTACGGCTTTTAATTTATCGGTAAGATATTTTTTTGTTTAGGAGATGGGATTTGAAGCACGGCAGATCCGTGTCATGACCGTCCGCACCATTCGTGTGTCGTCTGCCGTCACCTCGACGCTTCGCTTACACTCGGCTCGTCATACTCGCACTCGGCGGTGTCAACCGTCGTTAAAACAACACTCAGTTGTTTTAACTTGGGTCGCAAGTTATTCGCCCGAATCCCGAAGGGACGCGCTCATAGAGCGTAGCTCGTGAGGTTCAACTCCCATCAATCTCGGCAACCAAAAAGGAAAGAACTCAACTACCCGAATGGGTAATTGAGTTCTTTTGGTTGAGCGAGTGAAACGTAAAACGATATTAATCTGAAATAGTTTAGTACATTATTTTTTCTATGATAATCTTACGTATAGATTATGTTTCGCCATAGATATTAATAATATTGGTATGTTATTTTTCAACACAATTCGACATTAAGTGCAAAAAATTAAAATTCGAAAATTATAGTATCTTCATTCCTCCATAAAATTGTTTGAGGCTTTATATGAAGCACATCACACAATCTTGTTATTTGTTTGATTTTTTCAGCACTATTACTATGTTTACCAATATATATTGTTTCGTGTTTCACTGTTACGGGTACTTTCTGCCTAAAGTTCCCCGTTCCTAAAGAATCGTTTCTCGATAAAAACGGAAGAGTTTCCAGAGCAATTAAATATCTATCAATTGAAGCTTTTTCCAAACATTGTTGAACTGTATATACAAAAGCCTCGGTTTTGTTTGAAACATTATGAGTAACACCATTAAAAATTACTTGCATACCATAACTTGGAAGAGAAGATGATCTAATAGTGTTTAATGCGGTCCTTCCCGTTATTTCGTCATATGAAACCGTCTCTTTCTTATGGAACAGATCACACATATTTCGATAGAAAGAAGTTCCTTTATACCGACATTTTTTCAGTTTTCTGTAGTTATCAGACGTTTTGAAAGCGTTGGAATTGGTATCTGATTCCGTAGCCTTAAGTTTCTTACAATAGAAATCAGCAAAATCTTCAAACAAAAGTTTCAAGGCATCGGGAGAAATTTTCTCAAAAGAGTATGTAAAATGAGAGTAATCACTATCATCCCCATCATTCAATAAATACACTACATATGCAACGAAATACCACATTCCGTTTTTAATTACATTTCCTTCTGCACCATCAAGTTTTGCCTTTTTAGCAATTGATTGGCATGATGCTGCCATATTCATTGCAAACAAAACAGGAGCGTAAAATCTCTTGTAGTAATCTTTCTTTTCGATTTCTGTAGCAGTATACCACTCTTGTTTAAATATTTCCTTATCGTGGAATTGAGAAGTTTCAGGGTTAATTCTCAACAATGTTGCCGTTGCGTTACTACGCGCTGGTCCCGGATCACCCGAACAAGCCTTTCTTGCTTTGGCAAAATTAATTAAGCTATACGCTTTATTAGAGGAAAATTCCTCTCCACGTCTTACCAAAATATACTGTGCTTTAGATGATTCAAGATAATCATTCATTATTTCAACGAACTCGTTAGTGAAAGCAATATCTTCAGATTTAATAGGCTTTTGACGATTTAGAGAAATGCTGATTTTTTTTGCTTCTTTTCGAGCACTTTCAGAATCGTCATCTCTAATATGTATTATTTTAACAATAACCTTAGCCATAGAAGCTTTTGTGGTCTGTTCTTTGTCAGAAAGAGAATAAAAATACTCAGATGCAGCCGTTATGGTTTGTGCGCCATTGATGACAGAAAACTTGATTTCCGCATTCTCTGCTTCTTTTAATACAATTTCTCCGACTCTATCAAGCTTCATTTCTGCTGCTTCTACAAGTATAGTCACACCATTGTTTCTAAACCAAAACGCTTCGGGCTTGTCCATTAGAGTTTCTTTAATTGATTTATCGACATCTAATTTGTCATCTATACCCAATCGGACATTCTTCTTGAAAAGTTGATCTCCTATAGTATTATACAATGCCACAAGATCAAATAGGTTAGCCGTAAATACATATCCTTTTAATGCGGATTTTTTGCTATCCTTCGGGACCTCAATATCGACATCGAATGGTGGCAAGGTGACCATTTCATAACGTTTTATGTTAGGCAATTTGATTTCGTCTGTAGATATGTCTTTATCTAAATAAAATATGGGGTTGAACTTGGCATTTCTTGCATTCGTATTTTTTCTTATCTTTTTAATCAACTCCAGGGATTCTTTTGATGAAAAAGAATTTTTGAGTGCCAGTCTCATTTGAATAGTAGACACAAAGAAGAGAAGGTTAATAGTTTTGAAAATATCTTTGGAAATATTGTCTTGCATTTGACTTGCCAGATTTTTTATCCTTGTTTCAATTTTCTTTTTGATGTTGATTATAATGTCTTCGCTCACTGTGTCTGAGTTTATTTTAATAAGCAAGAGAAATTCGTCGGCATTCATCCCCAAGGACAGCGAATCGGTAACGTAGATACTTTCTGACGTGTTCAACAATCCTGCAAGTTCATCGTTTTGTTTCCATTCTGTATCTTCATTATCGATGTTCTTGTTTATTAAAATGTTTTCGATATAGTTAATATACTTATCTAGTTTTTTCATTATCATTCTCGCTCCTTTTCGTTAAATTGTTAAATCCGGAGATAATTGTGTATCACAATCTGAATTCAAAATATCTATTGTTTCTTTCACAATTGTGTTAAATCTAACAACAATTTTATCTTTCTCTTCCTTTATACTCTTTGTGTCGCTTTTGTAGTCGCAGCTTTCAAAATCTTGCAAAAAATCCACAAGACCAATCCGATAGCTGTTAATAATCATCTCAACAGTTTGGATCATATCGTAATATTCACTATCTTTATTGTTTTTTCGATACAAAAGTTGTTCAGTGTAGTACGATAATTCTTTTCGTAGAGTGTTTAATACGTATTTAATTTCATTCTTCCAACAGAACGGCTCTGTCACTAAACTCTTACTTTTATTTACCAAATCTTCGGCAACGTTAACAATCTCAGGATAAATTGATCCAGTATTTATACCGAACATTAACGACAACTCTTTTCGGATTGTTGGTTTAGCTGAGCTTGGAATGACAATGCCGCTCAACATATATGAGGGAATTTTCTCGTCATCGTTACCTTGGAAAAGGATAAATGCTCCTTGCTGTGCGACAATACGATTGTTTAGTTTTGTATGGTCGATAAACTTATGATTCTTTTGAAAGATTGCATGGTTATTAAACCACGTGCATTCTTTATCAATTATAGCATTATAATTATCATTGGTATTTTGAGCACTCGGGCTAAATATTTCGTCAACATAGAAAACATAAACCATACCATCTTCAGAGTCGTATGCATCTATATCATTGTGGTAATATGGTGTTACAGCGAAATACAAAGCAGTCAAACAATTATAGGAGACATCTAACAATCTACTTGGGAACTCTCCGTGTTGAGCGTCGATAGCATTTTCAAGATAACTATCGTTGTTAGACAACTTATTCTGCCTCATTGTGTTGAACAAACTTTTTTCATATAGCGGATTAGTTGAAAGAACATTTTTTCGAAATATATTAGGTCTACAATAATTACTATATTTTTTACATTCTCCGCGATATAAAAAGTGAACTTTTTTATATGAATGCGAATCTATGAGTTCACGTACTTTATCAATAAATTGTGATACGTGTGTTATCTCTATAGTTGATTGATTGTGTTTTTCCATGTAGTCCTCCTACTTGATAATACTTTACAAATATATAATAACATTATTATTACAATATGTCAATAACATGCAATTTCCTGAATTTTATTCATGAAGAGCAATCATATTACTTGACAAAAATTGTATGTACCATTAATTTTAATTAATGAGCAAGATGAACTGTTAATCTCACTTAAAATGGATGAAGATTATTAATTTTTATTTTTCGCTTAAAACAATTTCTAATACATTTGTAATAAGTGCTTTTTTTAGATTTTTTCCTGTGAGAACATCTAAAACTTTTTGTAAACTATTTAGTATGTTATTAACCTCCTCTACACCAGAATCAACATTTTCATTCAAAAGTCTTAATTTAAACAACACAAATTGAATTTCTCGTTTGCTAAATTTTGATGCGACCACGATACATTCCTTAAAGAAATCCTCAGTAATCTCCTGAGAATTATTGTTTTTATACATATCGTCAAGTGTTCTATACAATTGACTTTGTTCTCTTAATGCTGCCATATTATACCTCCAAGATTTTTTGGGGAATTTTTATTTTCCCTATAATATATATACCCATTTTTTTGACAAATTTCTTCAAATTTTTCAAAAATATTTTTATTTTTATAAAAAATCTTCATAATTTTGGGTTTTGGAGATTGAAAGTAATGCTTTTGACAATGAAAATAATATAAGAAAGCAAAAGGCGAGCCGTAAAGCTCGCCTTTTCTGTGTTTTGAATAGTTTTACTTTTTCTCACCCACAAACAACAAATGGTTTGTCATACCAAGCAGCTCCGGCTTTTCGCAGATGTAGAAATGATAGCGGAGATATTGAGCGTAATCCTCATCGGGCATTTCATTTATTCTCGCCGCTAAAAGTTCACTTGCTCCGTCAGATGCTACCTCGCGTAATACGTTAATGCCACCGTCGGCAAGGAGCTTTCTTGCGGCATCTACTGTATGGAACACGAAGGGAAAATCATTCATTTTGAATGTTTCCTTATCGTAATCGCCACTACTAAAGTAGCTTGAATCATAACCAAACTCGGTAAGAAAAACAAAGTCGTTGGATATAAAGGCAAAGAAGATCTTGCCATCATCCTTACAGACACGCTTTGCCTCGCTGATGCATTTTTGCTTATCGGTATCGTTCTTTAAATGGTAAAGAGGACCGAACAAAAGCACTATGTCAAAAGACTTATCTGCATAGCGAGACAAATCAAGAGCATTACCTTGAACAAGGTCGATCTTATCCGCGGGAGTGAGTTTTTTACGAAACGCCTCAATATTGGCATCGGCAAGCTCAAGGGCAGACACCTCATAACCCTTGCGTGCAAAATATAGGCTATATTCACCTGCACCTGCACCGATATCAAGTATCTTGTCGCCCTCTTTCAAGTATTTTTCTATGTAGTGAACAGTGGTCAAAAATTCAACTCTTGCAGCTTTAGAATGATTAAGTCGGCTGTCCTCGTTGAATATGTCATATGTTCTGTTTACACGTTCACTTTCGTTTTCTATTTTTAAAAGGTCAATAAAGTCCATAATTACTCCTTAATTGGAACAAATAAATATCTCTGCATCCTTCAAAATGTTTTTTGTTTCTTCAAAAGTTAATATCTTTAATGCATCTTGGTAAGAAACAAAACTTGCTTCTGCAACCTCCGACTCTTGACAAATTATTTTATCTGATGTACATTCGCCAAGAAAATATACCGATTGCTTTATTGTATCAGGTACTCTACGTAACTCATATTCGATTTGTCGCCTAAAGCCTTGGATGACTTTGACATCAACACCCGTTTCTTCTTTTAATTCACGAATAGCCGTTTCAAGTTCGCTTTCTCCTGACTCCATATGTCCTTTTGGAAAACCCACATCACCATTCAAGCTTTGGATGATTAAGTAATGATTTATATTTTCTATTCGTTTATAGGCAACAAACCCACAAGATTTTATGTATCGCATTTCTTATTCTCCCCAAAGCCTTATATAAATTGGCTGTAAAAATGATTTCCCTTTAACATAGCATAAATAGATTCAAATTTACATTCGCACAGTTTTTCGCACAAAGACAAAACCTCGTTGTTATCGTAAAAATAAACAACGTATCTTCTGATGCCATCCTCTAGATGAAACATAAATACGACTATGCCGCCGTCTGTTATATATTCGTTCCAATATCCCAACCCGAGATGACGAGAAACGAAATCTTCCCATATATGCGCCTGATTATCTGCAAATGATACTTTATAATTATCCCATTCTTTTTCAATTACAAATCCGTATTTTTCAAGTTCGTATATAGAATCATCCATTCCCATAACGTAAGAATGACACATAAAATCAACTCCTTATACTGTTATCCAATATCTTTTCATTTTGCTATCGCCAACGTCTATTGTGTTCTCGTAAACACCACCGTTTGCAAGTATGGTTTTTTCACTAGCCAAATTTTTGTCGTTGCAAGTGACGAGAAGCTTATCTATTCCCATCGCCTTTGCATTTTGTATATTCAAACGGAGCATTTCCTTGGCATACCCCTTGCCTCGTTCAGAAGGGCGTACAGAATATCCCATATGACCGCCCCAAGTTCCAAGAATTGGATGATTAATGTGGTGTCGCAAATCAATTATTCCTACAACTCTATCATCATCCGTCCGCACGGCTAAATACATATTCGAAGGAACGGGAGTCCCAACTTGCTCACAAGTTTTTATGCTTTTCCTAAGGTTGCAAATTTGTATCCATTCCTCAGCAGAACTGCTTGTATCAAGCGAGAGACATCCGGCAAATTGATCTTCGTTATCTGCATCAAAATTTAGAATCTCTTGGCGAAACGCCCATATTTCATCAGCATATTTTTTAGTGGGTTCAATCAATAATATTGTATCCATTTTTGAATACCACCTTTCTGATAAAAACAAAAAGTGCGTAGCCGAAGCCACGCACCGAAAAACGCAGTCTCGCTTCTGTTGCGACACAGTTCACATCGTTTGAAGATATGACAAGCAAAGCCTACGCTTTTACCAAACGTAAACTTCAAACGAATATTAAACTGTGTCGCACGATTATTATATCACAATTCTAGAAAGATTGCAAGTATTATTAAATGAGTATTTTATTAATTTATCACGTGGCGTGTGCTTGTATGGATATAAGAGATGATTTATCAAGACCGATCTTGTAGAGCGATTACGCATTACCATAAAATTCATTGTTTGTTTATCCAACATTTTTTGAGGGAAACCGCCTCCCGCCCTTTTTCGTTGACTAACATAATACACGAAATAAAAGGCGTAGCAAATTATCATTTTTACGAATTATATGGGGACAAATCGGTGTATTCCCTTAACCTTTATATGAATTAACGAACAAAATGACGACTTGACTACCCAAAATGTTCGTGATATAATAAAATCACGAAAGGATGGTGCAAAATATGATTACCAAAGAAGAAAAACAGTTTATTTTAAAGTATGTTGATTCCACTTATTACGACCAAGAGAAACTTATCAAATATCTCAATATGCATGATATTGTTGGGAACGAAATATTTTCCTATTGTGATAAACGTGCATTTCGTAAAGATCGCCCCACTTATTCCACCTGGTTAGACGATGAAGACGGATATATACCGTTGCCTGTATCCAATTTCGTAAAACGCATACCATTTTATTTTTATGCAAAAGATGTGGAATCTATGGATCTCGATAATATGGGAACGTTGCATTACATATTTTCAGCAAGCTCTGAGAAAAGGGATATAGAAACCATATACTCTAATCTGGAATATGCCTTTTACCATATGAATTTACCATTAAATCGGATTTTCAGTTATTGGATCAACCAATTCGGTGTTGTATCTGGTGACGGATTTTTCCAATGGTGTCACTACTTGCATTTATGTGAGAAACATGGACAATCAGATTATTTCCCTGAAAGGTTCATCACCTCGTATAATGAAATGTTAGAAGAATCAGGCTTAGATCCGATCATATATGAAATAACCGAGACAGGTTTTTACGAACCATTTATGCGTAATGGTAGAAGTATAAAATTTGAGGGGCGATTTCCGTGTGATAAAGACGGAAAGCCTATAATGAAATGGATCGGCATAAAAGCTACAGATGTTAAGAAATTTTGTTGTTCGTGCGAAAAATCCAAACAAGGCTATTTGTCTTTTGAAATATCTCCAAAGACAGTTATCCACGTTTTGAACTTTTATAACAATGATGATGACACCACTGATGAATGGTATCAAGTATATGCTGGACCTATGACTATGCGCTTTGATCACACCGTTTTACGAGAAAGACGCAAAAAATTAGGATATAGTCAAGAAGATGTAGCATTAGCCATTGACACCACAGTAAGAACCTATCAAAAGTGGGAATCTGGAGAAACAACTCCTAACGGCCATTATTTAATACGCTTGATAAATTGGCTTGATATAATCGATGTCCAGTATGTTGTTCAATACACGAATTTTGAAGATGAATAACAATAGCAAAACCAATTTGGCACCATGGCGTGTGCTTGTCTTGATACAAGTCGGCTCGGCTACGCCTCGCCGAGACAAGCACACGCCACTAACAAAAAGAACACAAGAAAACATATAAAAATTAAAAACGAAAAATCAACCGAACGTCATCTGACAAAAGACTAAATCGCTAAAATTAAAGGTCGCAGAACGCGGAGTTGCCCGCTAGACCGCTGGGGCAAACATCCGCGAATTCTTCTGCGACTCTTTTTTAATTTATAACGCGATTTTAGAAACGCCTTATATCGTGAACGTCGGTGTGAGTTTTCCGCTTTTTGATTTTTTGCAAAAATATTTTTAATGTGTTCAAAAGGTGAACAGGTTAGATTTTATAATTCAATCCGTAAAGCATAAAGAATAATCCTGTAATAGTGAGAACTATTTGTGTACAGTAACTGACAAAAAAGAATAATTCTGTCAGTTGACTTTTGGTTTTTTAGGTGTTATTCTATCTTTGTAGCACCTAAGTTTTCCTAAAGTTTTGGAAAAGCACTATATTATTACCCTAAAGTACCCAAATGTGCACATTTGTCCTCTTGTTTTTTTGGAAAATTTATGCTATAATCAAATTACAATTTCATAGAAAAAGGAATATAGTCATCAAATTAGATTAGATAGTTTGTATTCGAAGTGACAAGCCTAGAGAAGTGGTGTTGCCGAAGAGGCACGAGCCTGTGGACCCGAGGGTAAAATCGGATTGGTTGCACTTAACCGTAAGCGTAATACGTTTTTATGACAAAAAAGCGTATTGCGCTTTTTTCGTGCCTTTTTCTCTGAAAAATTCAGAAAAAGGAGGTAATACCAATGAAAGAACAAAAAGAACTTGAGCTTGTCGCTATAGGTCATCCCGATATTTTCGAACTTAGCGAAAGCGAACAAAGAAATTTTTACATCACTTTGCTAACTCGTATCCTTGAGCTTTACAAAGAGAAAAAAGAAAGAGAGGAGGTATGATCTATGGCATACGAAAACACAAAGGTGTATTTTGACGGTGGGCATTACATTGCGATTCCGCATACCACCCGACCACAGCAAAAGAGAAAAGAAAAAATTGAAACTGAAAAAGAGATTGAATTAAAAGAAATTGCAAACAAAGTATTTAATGAAAGTAAAGGAAAAGGCAAAAAATATAAGGCAAAAAAACTGCTTGAGGAAATTACTAAAAAGGTTGAGAACGAAAAATTAGCTATGGAATATTCAAAAGAGTATATGAATAAACAGCTCAGAAATCTTATTGAACGTAGAAAACGATTAGTGCGGAAAATATATATTGGCAATTGGAATTATTTTTGCACGTTTACATATAACGATAAATTACATAATGAGGACAGCTTCAAAAGAAAATTAAAGGATTGTTTTAAGAAATTAAGTTATAGAAAAGGTTGGATTTATATTGGCGTTTGGGAGCGTTCGCCAAAGAATGAACGCTTGCATTTTCACGGCATATTTTATATACCCGAGGAGTCTATGGTTGGCGAATTTATAGAGATAAACGACTACAGCTTCAACTCTCATAAGCGGCAGATCACGTTGCAAAACACTTATTTTAACCAGCGTTTTGGACGAAGCGATTTTAAGCCGATTGATAGGAGTGATCCTCATGTTTTAAGGCAAGCTGCAAGGTATCTTATGAAATATCTTGAAAAATCTGGTGAACGAATAGTGTATTCCAAAAACACGCCTACGTATTTTGTATCTGATATTTTAAATGAAGATGTAGCATGCACCATGGGAGACGATGATTACGTAAAATTAGTACTATTCGACGACTTCTCGTGTTGGAACGAGGGGTGTTATATGGGGCAAGTCAGCCCTGAAACTATATCAAAAATGAGAAAGGTAAATTAAGTATAATTTATCTTTCGCCCGGCGGAGCGTAAACGAAACTACCCGAGCCGTCAAGGGAAATAAATTTTCTTACAACCTAAAGGAGAACAACATCAACGAAATTTTCTTTCTTAATCCTTGTCTGCTTCGGGCAGTTCCGTTTTGGTTGCTCCTGTCGAAAGACAAATTAAATAAATGAAAAGGAGTAAAACAAAATGGAAAAACAATTTAAAACAGCAGTTGTATATGCTCGATATTCGAGTGATAACCAAACAGAGCAGTCTATCGAAGGACAGCTCAGAGTTTGCGAACAATACGCAAAATTCAATGACATACTTATCGTTGACACCTACATCGACAGAGCTATGTCGGGAACAACCGACAATCGCCCCGACTTTCAGCGAATGTTAATGGACAGCGATAAAAAGCAATGGGACTACGTTCTTGTATATAAGTTTGACCGCTTTTCAAGAGATAAGTATCAAACCACTATGCACAAGAAAAAGCTGAAAGACAATGGTGTTAAAGTCATTTCAGCTATGGAAAACATACCCGACTCACCCGAAGGAATAATACTTGAATCGCTACTTGAAGCAATGAGCCAATACTATTCAATGGAATTATCCCAAAAGGTTAAGCGTGGTATGAATGAATCCCGACTTAAAGGTAATTTTACAGGCGGCTATATTCTTTACGGCTACAAAATTGTAAATAAAAAAGTCGTTATTGATGAAGAAAAAGCAGATGTTATTAGATACATCTATGACCAATATTCAGTTGGCGTTTATGTTAAAGACATTATCGCTCATCTGAACGCAAAAGGAATACTTAACAGAGGAAAGCCTTTTGCGAGAAATACCATCTATAACATACTGAAAAATGAAAAGTACGCAGGTATTTACAGATACAATGATCAGATTTTTGATAACATCTATCCTCAAATTGTACCCACATCTACGTTTGAAATCGTAAGAAATAAGATTGAACGTAACAAATACGGAAAGCAAAGCACCGAGGTTGTATATTTGCTTCGTAATAAGATTAAATGCGGATATTGTGGAAGCTCAATCACCGCTGAAACAGGCACAAGCCGTTCAGGTGAGAAAAGGCGTTATTACAAATGTATTGGCAGAAAACATCATAACGGTTGCACAAAATCAATGCACCGTAAAGAATTTTTAGAAGAATTTGTAATAGATGCAATAATTTCATATCTAACGAGTAAATCTGAAATGAATTCTATCGTTACATATTTGATGAAATATCAAGATAAGCTTTTTAGCGAGAATATAGCATTGAGTTATCTTGAAAAAGAAAAACGCCAATGTGAAACGGCATTAGATAATATTATGACAGCCGTTGAACAAGGTATTATCAATAACACCACCAACAAACGAATGAAAGAGCTTGAGCATAAAATTGAAGAAATTGAAAGAAAGCTCATATTAGAAAAGAGTAAGGTATCAGTAAAAGCAAGTGAAAAGGATATACGTGAATTTTTCATCCAAGCGATAAAACTTGAAGCTAAAATGATGATAAGCTATCTTGTAAAGGAAATAAGGCTTTATGATGATAAAATAGAAATACAATTTAATAGCCCCATATTAAAGAGTCCTGACGAAAGTCAGGGCTTTTTACTTTATACGAAAGTAGCAAGAATGCCCTATGTAACTTTAAGAGATCCTAATCCCGATTTGGATGTAATGAAAATAGAAATTTACATTTGATAAGAAGCGATTTATTCCACGTTCCACTTGACACGAGCCTCTACGGAGTGTGTTGTAAAAGGCATAAAAGAGCCAACACAACAGCCCGTAGGGGCTTGTTTGTTGCCTTTTGGCAGAACAGCCTAACACACTCCTACTCGTGTCAAGTGGCTTTCGCGGCATAAAACGTCTTTGGCGAGATTTTGATGTTTTGATATATGAAAGTATATGGCACTCCCGAAGGACATAGCAGAAAAAGAAAAAAGCCCTTCTGAAAGGGCAAAGAGAAATAAAAAAACCTAAGTCAAACGGGTGTTCAACTTAGGTTGCGTTTGGTTGCGGAGATGGGATTTGAACCTCATGACCTTCGGGTTATGAGCCCGACGAGCTACCAGACTGCTCCACTCCGCGATATAGTGGTGCCGGAAGCCGGGGTCGAACCGGTACGAGAAATTAATCTCACGGGATTTTAAGTCCCGGGCGTCTGCCAATTCCGCCATTCCGGCATACAACGACCTTGGATTTCCTAATCGCCATTATATTATATCATCTGTCCTTTCAATTGTCAAGACCTTTTTTGTTTTTTTCCAAAATAATATTGACAAGGCTTGTTTTTTGTGGTATGATATACAAAGTAATTTGTGGCTACGGTATATTATATGTAGCAGTTGCACATTTTATTAATAGATTAATAGCACAACATGCATTATGATAGGATTATTTCGTCCTAGGCGAATATACCCTCACTTGCCGCTTACAAGCAAGCTTGACACGGCTGCGTGGGGTATGCGAAGCGGATTCGTGAAACTCGTTTCACGAGCCACTTCGAAATAGGACTGCATATCATAATGCGACGGCGTGCATTATGATATGCAGGAATATCGAAGCGGTCACAACGAGGCGGTCTTGAAAACCGTTAGGCCAAAAGCCACGGGGGTTCGAATCCCTCTTCCTGCGCCAAAAAATAAGGACACTCCTCGTGGGTGTCCTTTATTTTTTGCCTTAGGTACGAGAGGATTCTAACGCCCCTCTGTGACTCGCAGAGTCGCAGAATGGGGTTCGCATTTGAGCGAAAGCCATCGGGGAGCTCGCTCACCAGTGGCGAAGCGAAAAATCTTCGTCAAAGACGAATACCCCACTTAAAAGGACACTCCTCGTGGGTGTCCTTTTGTTTTGGTTTAGATGAGATGATTCGAACCCACCTCTGCGACTCGTAGAGGTGCAGAGCAGGGGTTCGCATACCTGGCTCGGAGATCCGCAAGCTTGTTTGCGAGGCGTAGAGCATAGGTATCTTCACCCTAGGTGAATACCCCTCAAATGCGACACAAAAGCAGACGGGGGAAGTCTTGAAAACCGTTAGGCCAAAAAAACACCAACTTTTCAGTTGGTGTTTTTATTTTTTAAAAATCGAGTTTGTGTCGGTGGGGAGTTTTGCCTGTTTTTATCCGCATACATCAAAACTCGTTTCTTTTTTTCAAGATTATAAATACCACGAAGGCTATAGCTTCAACGCCAATAATTGAGCCGGCGGTGATTAGGATGATAGCAATGGGCTTCATAGTCTTCTTTTCTTGCTTATCAACAGGTTGGGGATTATCCTTTTCCGCTTCAAGAAGGGGGAGCTCTTCTGTTTTGGTGTGATAACACTCTGTGCAAACAAAGGTCACTTCACCTTTTTCTGTTTCGGTAGACTCTTTTGTCACTCTGCCGTTATCATAGGAGTGCAGGGAATAGTCCTTCTTGTCGCCGCAATAACATTCATACCAATGTGCTGTATCGTCGGTTTTATATACAATACCATGCGAATGTGTGTGGTCAGCATCGTTTTCTATAACGAAGAAGCATACGTTGCAAACGCCGTTGGATATGCTGTGATTTGAGTAATCCTTTCTTGCGCCACAGTCGGTACAAGCATACCAATGTCCCGACGTTCCTACAAACCAATCAGCACCAAAGCTATGAGTCCAAGAGGCGTCACCCGTAAATATTTCTTCACCAATCGCTCCGCATTCGCAGCTGTAATAAAATTCTGCGGCGTCAACGCAATCTACGGAATTCACGAGATATTTTTCGGCAGAAACTCTTTTGTTGTATGTATGTGGCAATGTGGATCCTGCGGTATATGTTTTGTTTCCTCTTGCTCCGCAGATTGAACAGGAGTAGTAATAGGACGCGGGCTTTGTACAGGTTGCGGGGCCTGCGGGATGTGCGTTGGTCTGAGATGTGAAGCTGTGGTTGCAGGTTATGTTGATATTACCCGGAGTATTTGAAATTGAGATTAATTGGTTATCTTCATGCTTTAGCTGAAGAATGCACTCGATCGGTGTATCGCCGACAGGCGCACCTGAAAGCACTTTAAAGGTTGCAGAGAATATTTTGCCCTTGCTTATATTGGTTTCGCCTGCAAATGAGAAACCACCCATGTTGGTGCTAAAATCAAAGGTCTTTAACATAACGTCCTTAAGCGAGCCATCGGTATTCCATTTTGCTTCTATGAGCTGCAGCTTTGTATTGTCGTAAATGACCTCAACGGCACCCGACATTGCGCTGACGGATTCTGAAATTGATACGTTTATAGTCACCGTGCTTCCAACGGCGCAAGATTTGCTATCTGTGGTTGCCGTCAGGTCTGCTGCACTTGCCGTAATGGTTAACAGTGCAAGCATAAGCATTGCGATGATTATGGATAATCTTATTTTCATTTTATTCTCCTCTTTTAAGATAAAAATAAACGCTCTTTCTACATTATATCATATTAAAATATTTTTATCAATAGTGTATTTTGCATTATTTTCACTTTAGTAGGAGAATAAAAAAGAGAGGTCGCACCCGTAGGTGCGACCTCATTAAATTAAACGTAAATTATGCTTAATAGAACTCATCCTTAATAGTTATCGCCAAGAGGCTGGTAATTATTAGAAGAGCTATGAGCAATAAAATTATTTTAGGATCGGAAAGAGAGAATTTAAATCCTCCGCCTTCATCCTTGGGTGTATCCGAGCCTTCATCCTTGGGTTCCTCGGGATCTTCAATCTGAGGAGGATCGGGCTGCTCGGCGTTACAGTCAACGCATTTACCATCAACCCATTCATGCGCCTCGGCATTAAGCTTTTCTCCACAAATAGAGCACTCATGCCAGTGTTCCTCGGAGTTGTTATGCATATCGAGGCTGTGATTGCAGAGCACGTTAACATAACCTGCGGTGTTAGTTACCGAGATAACTTCCTCGGTTGATTTTAACTGTATGTTGCATTTTACTTCGGATTGACCCAAAGCGGCACCATCCAGCACCTTGAAGGTTATGGAAAAGATCTTTCCGCTGATACTCTGCTCAGTGGCAAATGAAAATGCACCTTTATTCTTTTCTGCATCATAGTTTTTCAGCAATGCATATTCAAGAACGTCATCGGTATTCCAAGCTGCACTAACAAACTCTAATACGGTTGAGTCATATTCTACCACGACGGCGCCGGAATAAACGTTAGAAACGTCGGAAACGTTTACATCAAGGGTAACAGTTTCTCCCCTCACGCAATCCTTGCCGTCGGTGGTAGCCACCGCATTATCTGCGGCGGCTACTGTAACCACGAATATGGAAGCCAGTAAAATCGTTGTTAACAATAATAATATTATCTTTTTTGTTTTCATTCTTCATCTTCCTTTCGTGTCGAAGAAGTGTTACCAACAGGCATAGCTGCTTGCTGAGTAAGGGGATATGTTTCGGGGTAGAAGGTGTACATGAGAAGGTAAATCGCGTCTCTTGCATCTACACAGTTGTTATAGTCAAAGTCACCACTCTGGTTGAGGGGGTAATCCTCAGGGAAGAAGGTGTACATAAGAAGGTGGATAGCATCGACTGCATTTACGTTATCCTTACCGTTCACGTCACCGAGTTCATATGTGAGCATAGGAATTTCCTCGGTCTTTTCGTGACCACAAGACTGACAAGTAAATGTCATAACACCTGCGCTAGATGTTGTGGGAGCGGTTGTTACTACGCCTTCACCGTAGGAGTGACCAAGAGCAGGAACAAATACGTGATCGCATCTGATACAAGTCTGAGCTGTTTCACAGGTTGCTTCTGCGCCGGCTTCGTGGCCGAGAGCAAATACTACATCCTGCTGAACAGTTACTTCATTACATCTTGTACAATGCTTACCCTCGGTAAGACCACTTTCAGTACATGTAGGAGCTACTGCTGCGTCGGTTACCATTTTGTGACCAAGAGCAGAAACTGTGTCAGCGGTATAGCTGTCGCCACATGCGGAACAAGTGTAGGTTGTGTAACCGTCTGTGGTACAAGTAGGTGCTGTTACAACGCCTGTGTCATAAGAGTGACCAAGAGCAAATACTACATCCTGCTGAACGGTTGCTTCATTACATCTTGTGCAATGCTTACCCTCGGTAAGACCACTTTCAGTACATGTAGGAGCTACTGCTGCATCAATTACGATGTTGTGACCGAGAGCTGCAACCTTATCATCTGTGTAAGTGTCGCCACAGTGACATGTATAGGTTGTGTAACCCTCTTCGGTACAAGTGGGAGCTGTTACAACTGCTTCGTAGTCGTGACCGAGAGCTTCGCCTTCGGTTGCCTTACATACGGAACAAGTCTTGGGAGTAGTGCAGTTAGCATCGGTCCAAGTGTGACCGTTAGCGGGAACCTCGTCAGCAACGTAGCTGTCGCCACAGTGACATGTATAGGTTGTGTAACCCTCTTCGGTACAAGTGGGAGCTGTTACAACTGCTTCGTAGTCGTGACCGAGAGCTTCGCCTTCGGTTGCCTTACATACGGAACAAGTCTTGGGAGTAGTGC
>JAZONX010000003.1:0-38648 GCA_045654725.1 Eubacteriales bacterium | reverse complement strand
TTCTTCACTCAGTGGGGTGCTAAGCACGCCCCTAAGATCATGGCTACCGTTGACGGTGAGTACAAGAAAATCTTTGGTTGGGAGACAGATGCGCAAGCAGACGAGTACGTGAGCTTCTTTCGTCAATTCCTCAGTGAATTCCTCTCCCATATGAAGAAAAACGGCAACGATAAGCGTTGCTTCTTCCACATATCCGACGAGCCCACAAAGGAGCAGATCGAATCCTACTGCAAGGCAAAAGCATCTATTTCCGATCTGCTCGATGGCTACGTAACTATGGACGCGCTCTCGGATTACTCATTCTTTGAGCAAGGAATAGTTACCACCCCCATCAGCAATCTCAACAGTATCTCCGCGTTCGTGAACAAGGATATCCCTGATCTTTGGGCATACTACTGCTGCGGTGAGTGCTCAAAAGTATCAAACAGGCTTATCGCTATGCCCTCTTGTCGCAACCGTTCCATCGGTATGCAGCTCTATAAATACGGCATCGTAGGATTCCTGCAATGGGGATTTAACTTCTACTCAAATCAAGGCTCGTCGGATACAGTCGATCCCTATACCAACGGAAGCGGTGACAGTTGGGTGCCATCCGGAGATACCCTGTCGGTATACCCAGGCTTCAAAGGAACTGCTCTCGAATCACTCAGACTCGCAGTATTCCACGACGCGCTCCAGGATATGAGAGCGATGAAGCTCTGCGAGAGCCTCTACTCTAAGGAAGAGGTAATCAGTGAGATTGAGAAGATTTTCGGTCAGACACTAACATTCTATACCTGCGCAAAAACAGATGATGTTATGCTTGCGATCCGCGAGAGGATCAACGAGATGATAAAAGAAAAAATATAAAAAAAGACACGGTGTGCCCTTTTAGTAGTACACCGTGTCATTTTTATTTAGAGGACCTTAGAAAGAAATTCCTGAAGTCTCGGGTTTTTAGGATGATTGAAGATCTCGTCGGGAGTTCCCTCTTCTTTGATTTTACCTTCGTCAACAAAGATAACTCTGTCCGCAACCTCACGAGCAAATCCCATCTCGTGTGTAACGATAACCATCGTCATACCCTCATTTGCAAGAGTCTTTATAAGGTCAAGAACCTCACCAACCATTTCGGGATCAAGCGCTGAGGTGGGCTCGTCAAAGAGCATAACCTCCGGATCCATAGCAAGTGCTCTTACGATAGCAATTCTCTGCTTCTGTCCGCCGGACAAGGTTGAGGGGTAAACGTTAGCCTTTTCTTCAAGTCCGATTTTCGAGAGAAGCTTCATCGCATTCTCTTTAGCCTTTTCCTTAATCTCAGCCTCTGTGGTATCAATTACATCAAGCTCTTTTTTTTCTTTTCTGAAAACATTCAACAGCTTGGTAACGATATTCAAAAGCTTTTTCATACGAAGCTTTTTAATTTCAAGATACACAGGTGCCATCATTATATTCTCTATAACAGTCTTGTTGTTGAAAAGATTAAACTGCTGGAACACCATACCGATGTTTTCACGGTGTTTATTGATATCAATGCTCATATCAGCAATATCATCACCGTCAAAGTAAATGGAACCTCCGGTTGGATCCTCCATACAGTTAAGACAACGAAGGAGAGTGGACTTACCCGAGCCCGATGCACCAAGAATAACAACCTTTTCGCCCTGCTTTATATCAAGGTTAATACCACGTAACACTGCGTTACCGTCCTCAAAAACCTTTTCAAGTCCCTGAACGCTAATAACGTTTTTTTCGCTCATTTACGCCTTCTCCTTTCCACATTTCTTTGTATTTTTGTTCATGCCCGCTCTATTTCTATCGCTCTTAGCAAATGCATTTTCGAGTACTTTGACAAGTAAAGTTATCAAAAGAACTAAGATAATATAGATAAATGCCATTACGATATAAGGAACCATTTTCTCATAATTCTTGCTTCCTATAGTGCTGAGAGCTGTATACAAGTCGTATACGGTAATAAAGCTAAGGACTGAGGTTTCCTTAATAAGAGTAATAAACTCATTACCCAAGGTGGGGAGGATATTCTTAAGTGCCTGAGGTATAACAACCTTAAGCATAGTTACAGGATAGCTAAGTCCAAGAGCTCTGCCTGCCTCCATCTGTCCCTTATCAACAGAGTTTAAGCCACCTCTCATTATCTCAGACACGTAAGCGCCGCTATTCATACCAAAGACTGCTATACCTACCATAAGCGAATTTACATCCTTTACGCCAAGTGATGGAAGAAATACGTAGTAGGCAAGCAAAAGCTGAACAACCATAGGCGTACCTCTGAATATAGCAACGTATACAGAACAAATTTTATCAAGAATTCTTACAATGCGCTTGTACTTCGGAGCAACCTTAAATATAGCAATAACCGTACCGATCAAAATACCTATAATAAGACCCATTACCGCGACCTTAATGGTATTTACCAAACCATCCAAAAGCAGTTGCCTGAAATATTCACTTTGCATTGTAGAGAGGAATTTTTCTATTTTAACTCCCCAGTTCATTATTTTTCTCCTAACTTTTTCTTATTTTGTATGTATTTTTATCTTTGAAAATTTATCTCATTACGCAAAAACACGCCACGGGTTTCCCCGTGGGTGTCTTTATATCTATTTTAATTGTTTACTGCCTTTACAAGCGCTGCACCGGGAGCCTCGTCAACAACTACTGCGTAGATGTTACCGTTGATGAGATCCTGAAGAGCATCCTGAGCGGTAGCGTAGCCCTTGCCCTCAATGTTAGCAAAGCCGTCATAACCCCAGTCTGCATCACCGTTGATGTACATACCGCCGGTGGTACCGGTCTGGTAACCGATCTTCTTGCCCTCAAGAGCTGCGAGAACTGCCTCAACCTCAGCTGCAGTTTTGCAAGCGTCGAAATCAGTGTTGTCTGCCGCAACGATAATCTTCTGAGAAGCTGCGTAATAGGTGCTGGTGAAATCATAGATAGCTGCACGGTCCTCGCTTACGGTGATACCTGCCATACCGATGTCTGCATAACCTGCCTCAACCTGAGTGAAGATGTCATCGAAACCGATGTTCTTAATTACGAGAGTCAAGCCCTTGGATTCTGCATACGCTGCAGCGATCTCTATATCAAGGCCGTATATCTTGCCATCGTCACCAATGTACTCGAAGGGCTCGAAGGGGCAGTTTGTAACAACAACAAGGTTAGACTCTGTGTTAGCAACGTCGGATGTGGTTACGTTGTAGCCAACCTTTTCGCCCTTACCCTCGAAGTATTTTGCTACGAGAGTGTCGAATGTACCGTTACCCTTGATCTCTTCAAGGAATGCGTTGAAGTCGTTTACCAGTGCGGTGTTACCCTTTTTGCAAACGAATGCATACTGCTCATCTGTGAGCTTAACGTCAATAATCTTTACCAGGTCGGAGCCTTCGCTGTCATTGCCCTTATTACAGGAAGCGAGGCCGAGTGTCATACTGAGAATCATAGTGATTGCGAGAATAAGTGTAATAATCTTTTTCATTGTTCTTTCCTTCTTTCTGAGTGCCGGGTGCCCCCGACCAAATTCAACGTCGCTATTATACACCCTAAATTTTTGTTTGTCAATAGGTTTTTGCAAAAAAATTCGTATTTTTTGAATTTTTATTCGATCTTTTTCAAAATTTTCATATAATCTTGTGAATATGCAGGTTTTATTCTGCATATTTATTCATTTATACATCATATTGCTTTTTCTTTTGATTTGTGGTAAAATAGTATTGTGAAAATTTGCGGTATTTTTACCGCAACCAAAATTCTAAAAGGAGTTCCCGGGCGGGATATAAATAAAAATGATAGCTTTATCGGCATCCGAAATAAATCTCTCCTTCGGGACGGATATAATATTAAAGGATATTTCCTTCGCAATCAACGATGGCGACCGACTTGGCGTTATTGGTGTGAACGGCGCGGGAAAAACCTCTCTTTTCAAAATAATCACAGGCGAATATACTCCCGACTCGGGCGCAATATACGTACAAAAGGGGCACACCGTCGGTATTCTCGAGCAGAATGCTGACCTCAGCGCACTTCCCGGAGATATGTCCTGCATCGAGTATATGTACACCGCCTACCCTACCCTTCTTGAGCTCGAGAGAGAAATTGCGAAAACCGAAACTGCCCTCTCGGAGGCGGCAGCAGGAGGATCTGCAGAAACCATAGCTCTCACCAACCGACTGAACGAACAGAACTCTCGCTTTGAGGCAGAAGGCGGTCTGCAGTTCAGATCAAGATGTCGCGGTATGCTGATGCGACTCGGCTTCGATGAGGCTCTTATCGGTCAAAAAATACGCACGCTCTCGGGTGGTCAGTACACAAGACTTGCTCTCGCAAGACTACTCGCAACCGAGCCCGATATCCTTATGCTCGACGAGCCTACCAACCACCTTGACATTGATGCTCTCGCCTGGCTTGAGAGCTTCCTCGCGGGATATAAAAAGACCGTAATTATCATCTCCCACGACAGATATTTCCTCGACAGAACCACCAACAAAACGCTTTGGTTAAGATACGGCAAGGCAAGACTCTACAACGGTAGCTACTCTGTCTGCAAGGCGCAGAGCGAGGCAGAGGCGGCTTCTCTCGAGAAGAGATACAAGGAACAGCAAAAGGTTATCGCCAGAATTCAGGCGAATATTGAGTTCCAACGCAGATGCAACCAGGAGCACAACTACGTGACCATAAGGGCGAAGGAAAAGCAGCTCGCCAGAATGGAGAAAATAGAGCTCGCTCCCAAGGACGAGAAGAATATACGTCTGCGATTTGCCACCGAGGAGGAATCCGCAGGTAACGTTATTGAGGCAAGTTGTGTTGATTTCGGTTACGGCGACAAGCAGCTTATCAAAAATCTCTCATTCCTCATCAGGTGTGGCGAAAGAGTTATGTTCCTCGGGGCAAACGGCACGGGCAAATCCACCCTTATGAAGCTTATCAACTCCGCCCTGACACCGAAGGCGGGAAAGATCACGCTGGGATACAACATCAAAATCGGATACTACGACCAGGAAAACCGCGGACTCTCTGACACAAACACCGTATTTGGTGAGCTCCGCAATGAGTATCCCGACAAAACCGACCTTGAGCTTCGCTCCACACTTGCGCTCTTCCTCTTTGATGCAGATGACATACAGAGGACAGTTTCCACCCTGTCAGGCGGAGAGAGAGCAAGACTAACTTTGGCAAAGCTTATACTTAAAAAGGTAAACCTGCTCGTGATGGACGAGCCTACAAACCATCTTGACATCGGCTCATGTGAGGCTCTCGAAAATGCTCTTATGGCATTCGAAGGTACAATCGTGGCTGTATCGCACGACAGATATTTCATCAATCGTATCGCATCAAGAATTATCGAGCTCGCGCCCGAGAGGGATAACGGTATGATAGACTATCCACTTGAGAGCTATGACGACGCTTTCACCGAGTATATGCGACTCCGCGAGAGTAGAAATCTTATGCTGGCGGCGGCAAAAACTATCGATACTACAAGCGATTCCAAGATTGACTACGAGGCGAGAAAGCGCGAAAAGGCTCGTGCTAGAAGCGAAGAAAAAAAGCGCGAGCGAGCTGAAGCAAAGATAAAAGAGCTCGAAGGTGAGCTGGTTTCTCTTGACGACGAGCTTTTCGGCGAGGCGGCAAGCGACTACGTAAGAGCAGCCGAAATCGAGCAACGTAAGGCTGAAATTGAGGAAGAGCTCTTGGAATTATACGAAATTATTATGTAAACGAGGAGAGGCTGATGGTTATTTACCACTACCCATTCGAAGAAAAACTGAATATTCCCGAGTGCGTATTGGCTCTCGGCTTCTTTGACGGAGTTCATATTGCCCACCGCGACCTTATTGCGAAAGCAAGATGCATTGCCGAAGAGCGCGGACTCAAGCTTGGAGTTTTCACATTTGCCTCAAAGGGCGGAATCAAGCTCCGCGCACAAAGGCTTTATGATGACGATGAGAAGGCGGAAATCTTTAAGTCGCTCGGTGCAGATTTCACCGTTTTTGCTGATTTCTCGGCAATTTCAGGAGCATCGGCAGAGGAATTCGTAAAGGATATGCTCGTTCGCGACCTCTCCTGCAGAGTATGTGTTGCCGGCTTTAACTTCAGATTCAGCAAGGGCGCAATGGCGGGCGCAAGAGAACTTAAAAATCTCATGGCAGAGGCAGGCAGCGAAGCAATCATCTGCGACGAGATAAAGGGTGAAGGCGACGTTACACTATCAGCTACCCTGATAAGAGGTCTTATCCTTTCAGGCGAGATCAAAAAAGCAAACAAAAATCTCGGCTCTCCTTATTATATAAAAGGTAGAGTTTCACACGGAAGAAGGGTTGGCCGTACGATAGGCTTCCCCACCGTGAATATCGCCATCGGTGAACAAAAAATAATACCGCGTCCGGGCGTTTATTCGACCGCCGTGCCGATCGACGGCAAAATCTATCGCGCAGTGACCAACGTGGGCTCCTGTCCAACCTTTAACGAAAGACAGATTCACCTCGAAGCGCATATAATCGACTTTGATGGCGATCTTTACGACAGAGAGCTTCGAGTATTTTTGCTCGACTTTATTCGCGAGGAAAGAACCTTCTCCTCGCCTGAGGAGCTAATTATGCAAATAAAAGTTG
The DNA here is from genome assembly GCA_045654725.1 of Eubacteriales bacterium. GTDB lineage: Bacteria > Bacillota > Clostridia > Oscillospirales > CAG-272 > UBA1740. Next base: position 32,040 of record JAZONX010000003.1, on the reverse strand, counting down.
ACAAAAATGTAGTAATTAACGAAAATGGAGATATAGCATGGCAGGAACTTGGACTAAAATAACCGTTACAGGAAAGACAAAAAAACTTGATGATATCGTGGCCGTTATGAGTATGCTTGACAACGGCCTTATGATAGAGGATTACAGCGATTTTTCGCTCAACGGAATGTACGGAGAGCTTGTTGACGATTCTATTCTCAATGCTGACCGTGACACGGTACGTGTTTCGCTCTTCGTTCCCGAGGAGAGAAATCCTCTCGAATACAAGGAATTTCTCGAAACAAGGCTCCCTGCCCTCGGCATCGAGGGTGAGATCAGCCTCGAGGGTCTTTGCGAGGACGATTGGGCGGAGAGCTGGAAGCAGTATTACAAGCCTGTTCACCTGGGCAAAATCACCGTTGTTCCGGCTTGGGAAAAGTATGAGGCGAAGGATGGCGAGGTTATCGTGCGAATGGATCCCGGTATGGCGTTCGGCACGGGAACACACGAAACTACAAGACTCGTTATTCGTCTTATGCAGGACGAGCTTCGCGGCGGAGAGCGACTTCTTGACGTCGGCACAGGCTCGGGTATTCTCTCTATATGTGCCTCAAAACTTGGCGCCGGACATTGCAACGCCTATGACATCGACCCTGTGGCTGTCAAGGTTGCAAGAGATAATGCCGAAGCAGACGGTTGCAGCAACATCACCGTAGGTGTGTCCGACCTCCTTCGCGGTGTAGACCTCTCGCAGGGTAAATATGATTTCTGCGTGGCAAATATTGTAGCCGACATCATCATTCGTATGCTTCCCGACATCAAGGATTACCTTAAGGCGGGTGCTCCTCTAATTCTCTCGGGCATCATCGGTCAGCGCGCCGAGGAAGTTCGCCGCGAGGTTGTGCGCAACGGGTTTACTGTTGAGAAGGAAATCGAGGAAAACGACTGGATCGGAATGCTCGTAAGAGTATAATTTCGACCGAAAACATAAACTCCACATTTTGAGGAGGCAATTATGCCGAGATTTTTTGTTACAAAGGACAAAATTGAAGAAAATATCATTAACATAGACGGTGCAGACGCGCACCACATCGCAAGATCGCTTCGTATGGCAGAGGGTGACGAGATAACCGTTTGCGACGGTGAAGGCGCGGAGTACAGATGCTCGCTGGCGCGTATTCGCGACGAGCTTTGCCAAGCGGAGATTATCGAAAGTATTGACTCCGGTAGCGAACCGAGTATTGACATCACCCTCTGTATGGCATACCCAAAGGGCGATAAGCTTGAGACGGTTATTCAGAAGGCTGTGGAGCTTGGCGTGACCAGAATAATTCCCTTCGAATCCTCGCGCTGTATCAAGCGTCCGAAGGCAGATAAGGCTGACAAGCAGACCGCAAGGCTTATGCGAATTGCCGAGGAGGCAGCGAAGCAGTGTGGCAGAGCGAGAATTCCCGAGGTTGCTCATCCTCACAGTTTCAGCGAGATGCTCAATACTATTTCAAGCACCGAGCTTCCTATGATCTGCTATGAAAACGAAGACGGTCTAACCATCAAATCTGCTCTTAAAAATGCCGAACATCCAGGCTCTGTTGCAATAATTGTCGGCTCGGAGGGAGGCTTCTCTGCCGAGGAGGTGGAGCAGGCTTTGGCGTCAGGATGCAAATCCGTTTCGCTGGGAAATCGAATTCTACGTTGCGAAACCGCTCCTCTTTTTGCCCTTTCTGCCCTCTCTTATGAATTCGAATTGGGGTAATTTCCCTTTTATCGTTAATTCCTACAAAGAAAAGTGAACTTTTTTGTGAATTTTTTCAACTTTTTTTTCAAAAAACTATTGAAAATTGTGCAAAAATGAGTTAGAATATAGTACAGTATACACAAAAACTACCTTCGAAAGCCTTTTATTAAGTCCTTTGACGGTAATTTTTGTTTTTAGGATGTAAGTGAAAAAGAAAGGATAATAAATATGTCAAACCGCTTGTATCAAACCCTGCTTCACCAGATGAAGGATGTTGTTGGTCGTACCATCGGCATTATTGATGAAAACGGTATCATCATCGCATGTAGTGAGCTTTCCAAAATCGGAGAAGCGAGACAGAGAATAAGAGAAGAGCTTTCGCTTTCCACAGACGCGGTAATCTACGAAGGCTATACCTATCGATTCATTCGCACAGCCGAAAAGAATGATTGCATCTGCTTCGTTGAGGGAGGAGACAGCCATGCGGGAAATATGACAGAGCTGCTTTCTATCTTCCTCGGAAATATGAAGAGCCTCTACGACGAAAAATATGACAAGGGCTCCTTCATCAAGAGTATTCTTCTTGATAACATATTACCCAGCGACATTTACATAAAATCTAACGAGCTTCATTTCTCTAACGACGAGAATCGTATCGTATTAGTAGTTAAGTTCCAGGGCTCCTCCTCTATCCCCCCCTATGAGATCATTCAGGAGATGGTTGCAGGAAGCGAGAAGGACTACGTTATCAATATCAGCGAGCTTGACGTTGTTATTGTTCGTGAGGTTTCCCGCGAAACCGACAGCAAGAATATGGAGGTTTATGCAAAGGAGCTTATCGATACCATTCAGCACAAGTATGGTCTGAAGGCTATGGTTGGCATCTCCTCTGTTGTTGACAATCTTAAGGACCTGGCTCGCGCATACAAGGAAGCAAGAATTGCCTTTGAGGTTGGTAAGGTATTCGACATCGAGAAGCCTGTTATTTCCTACGAAAACCTCGGCATCGGCAGACTTATTTATCAGCTTCCCACTACACTTTGCGAGATGTTCCTCTCCGAGGTGTTCAAGAAGGGATCCCTTGAGTCGCTCGACAGAGAGACGCTCATGACAGTACAGAGCTTCTTCGAAAACAACCTCAACGTTTCGGAGACATCCAGAAAGCTCTTCGTTCACCGTAACACTCTCGTTTACCGTCTTGAGAAGATCAGAAAGCTCTCCGGACTTGATCTTCGCGAGTTCGACCACGCTGTAACCTTCAAGGTTGCACTTATGGTTAAAAAGTACCTTTCCAACAAGCCTACAAAGTACTAATATAGTATTTTTTGGCTCTGCGGTGAGAAAATAAACTACATGGGGTTGCCGCGTTACGACGCAGACAACCCCGAAATATGTAAAATCATCCGGCGAGGTAATTTTTTTGAATATTAATATAATTAAGAAGGTAGGAATTAAAGCACTTGTGCTGATTCTTACCATTACTATTCTCTGCTCGTCCTTTCTCTCCTGCGGATTGTTCCGACGCGTGGCAAGCAGTAAGGGCGAAATTGAGGATTACATCTCAAAATCCGAAAGTCGCGGAGATATTAAGCTCTATGTATCGAGCTACCTCCAGTCCTGGAGATTGCCACTGTTCGACACGTCAAAATTCATATACTTCGAGCAGTATTTCGAAATCTACTATAACTACAGCGATGGTCTGCCCAAGAAGCTCACTCATGCAGCCAAAACGGCAAGACTGTTTTTAGATCACTATTACGACAGTATCAATCGCGATGATGAAACCGCGGTGACCGATGCTCTGCTCACATGCTACGTTGCGGCGCTTGATGATCCCTATGCGATATATCGTCCACCCACAGAGGCAGAGAATTTCAACACCGATATGTCAGGCAGCTTTGGCGGTATCGGCGTAATGGTTGAGCAAAATTCGGTAGATAAAACCATATTGATCACCACCGTTATGCCCGACTCTCCGGCTGAGGGCGCGGGAGTTATGGCAGGTGATTTTATATACGCCATCGACGGAAAAACTCTCGATGAGCTCGGTTTCTCCAACTCAATCAACTACGTCAGAGGCGAAGCTGATACTCCGATTACGCTTACACTTATCCGCAACGGTGAGTATGTAACCTGCACCATGCTTCGCAAAATTATCGTGGAAACAAACGCATACTACGAGTTTGACAGCGAGAGCAAAATCGGATACGTTCACATCGTTCAGTTCAAGGGCAACACCTTCGAGCAGTTCAAAAAATGCATCGACGAGCTTGAGAGCCTCGGCGCGAAGGGTATAATCTTTGACCTGCGAGACAATCCGGGAGGTTACGTTACAAGCGTTGTTGACGTAATTTCCTATCTTATCCCCACCGGCAAGACAATTTTAACCTATCAATACAAAAATCAGCCCACGATTACCATGAAATCGACAGATGACGAGGACGGTGACCATCAGGTTAACCTCCCCTTCGTTGTTATCTGTAACGAGCGCACCGCTTCGGCAGGCGAGATTTTCACGGCTGCAATCAGAGATTACCGTCAGGACAAAATGCTAAGGGCTACTATCGTCGGTACAACAACCTACAAAAAGGGTGTTATGCAAAGCCCCTTCTATTATGATGAAGACGGCTCATCTATGACCTTCACGATAGCATACTACAACCCTCCTTGCGGAGTGAATTATCATGGCATCGGAGTTACTCCCGACGTGATAGTTGAGAACACCAATAACGAGGATCTCCAGCTCAGCACCGCTTATTTGGAGCTCCAAAAGTTGATAGATGACAAGTAAAGTTTACAAACACCATTAAAATATACAGAAATTTAGGAGACAACTCAAAATGTCAGTACAGAAGAATTACACACAGGCAGGCTTCAAGGCTCTTCAGGATGAGCTCGATTACCTCATTAACGTAAGAGTTGAAGAAAACAAGAAAGATATATCCACAGCACGTGCATTCGGTGACCTCTCGGAGAACTCCGAGTACGATGAGGCAAAGCAGGAGCAGGGCAAGATCCATGCTCGTATCGACGAGCTTCGCGAGATGATCGCAAACGCAAAGATCGTTGACGAGAGCCAGATCGACGAGAAGGTTATCAGCATCGGCTCTATCACCAAGGTTTACAACCAGGAGCGCGGCATGGAGATCACATATCACATCGTTGGCTCTTATGAGACCGACCCCAAGGTAGGAAAGATTTCCGACTCCTCCCCTGTTGGAATCGCACTTATCGGCGCGAGAGAGGGTGACGAGGTTGTAGTTGCAGGCGTTAGAGAACAGCACCTCAAGGTTCTCCACGTTTCCAGAGCAAAGGATAACTGATTTCCCACCGAGTTTAGACAAGAAAGGATGTTCAAAAATGGCAAACGAAAACGCAAATCAGCCCATTAACAGCACCAATGAACTTGCTGTTCGCCGCGAGAAACTCAACGCTCTCTATGAATCCGGCAACAACCCCTTCGAAATAACAAAGTACGACAGAACTCACGAGAGCCGCGATGCTATCGCGCTCTACGAGGAAAAGGAAGCAACTCTCGCAGAGGGCGAGGTTATCAACGTATCTCTTGCAGGTAGACTTGTGAGCAGACGTATCATGGGTAAGGCTTCTTTCGCACATATGCTCGACGATCAGGGCAAGATTCAGCTCTATGTTGCACGCGACGGAGTTGGCGAGGAGGTTTACGCTTCCTTCAAAAAGTGGGACGTTGGCGATATTATTGGCGTTAAGGGTCATCTCTTCCGCACAAGAACAGGTGAGATCTCCATTCACGCTACATCTATCACTCTTCTTGCAAAGTCGCTCCTTCCCCTCCCCGAGAAGTTCCACGGTCTTACCGACCTTGAGACAAGATACAGACAGAGATACGTTGACCTTATTGTTAATCCCGAGGTTAAGGATACCTTCGTAAAGCGTTCCAAGATTCTCTCGATTATCAGAAGATACCTTGATTCTAAGGGCTATCTTGAGGTTGACACTCCTATTCTTCTCCCCATCGAGATCGGCGCATCCGCCCGTTCCTTTAAGACTCACCACAACACCCTGGATATTCCCATGTACCTTCGTATTGAGACCGAGCTTTACCTCAAGCGTCTTATCGTCGGCGGTATGCACAAGGTTTACGAGGTTGGCCGTATCTTTAGAAACGAGGGTATGGACCCCAAGCATAACCCCGAGTTCACCACCATCGAGCTCTACGAGGCATTCACCGATTACTACGGCATGATGGACCTTGTTGAGGAGCTTTATAAGCTTCTTGCAAAAGAGGTTTGCGGTGATACAAAGATTACCTACCAGGGCACCGAGATTGACCTCGGCTATTGGGAAAGACTTACCATGGTTGACGCTGTTAAGAAGTATTCTGGCGTTGACTATAACGATTGGAAGTCTGACGAGGATGCAAGAGCTGATGCAAAGAAGCACCACGTTGAGGTTCCCGCGGACGCTACCAAGGGTACTGTTCTCGTAGAATTCTTCGATGCATTCGTTGAGGATAAGCTTGTTCAGCCCACATTCATCTACGACTATCCCGTTGAGAACTCTCCTCTCGCAAAGAGAAAGCCCCAGGATCCCGCTTTCACCGAGCGTTTCGAGTATTTCATCAACTGCACCGAGATGGGTAATGCATTCTCTGAGCTTAACGATCCTATCGACCAGCGCGAGAGATTTGAGAGCCAGGTTGCGAAGAAGAAGGCAGAAGATCCCGACTCTCCCGCAGAGGTTGACTACGATTACGTAACCGCACTTGAGTACGGTATGCCTCCCACAGGCGGTCTCGGCTTCGGCATTGACAGACTTGTAATGTTGCTTACCGATAGCGCGTCGATTAGAGATGTTCTTCTCTTCCCGACCATGAAACCCGAAGTATAAAACAAAAATGATTATATAAAACCGACGAGGGTATTGCACTTTCGTCGGTTTTATGCTATACTGAAGATAGATGAACTGTATTGTACAGGGATTAAAATTTAATTATTTTATAAAGGAGAAAAAATATGCTTTACGTTATTGCTTTAATAGCACTTGTCATCATTGCCATTCTAATCTCGTGCATTAAGATAGTTCCCCAGACCTACGAGTATGTTATCGAGTTCCTCGGCAAGTACAAAAATACCTGGAAGGCAGGTCTTCACTTTAAAATTCCTCTCCTTGAGAGGATCGCTAACAAGGTCACCGTAATGGAGCAGGTGATCGACTCTCCTCCCCAGCCTGTTATTACCAAGGATAACGTTACTATGCAGATAGATACCGTTATTTTCTATTCGATTTATGACGCAAAGCTTTATGCTTACGGTGCAGTTAATCCCATTTCTGCCCTTGCTAACCTTGCAGCAACCACTCTTCGTAACCTTGTAGGTGAGCTTGAGCTTGACGGCACACTTACCTCCCGCGATACCATCAATGCCAAGATGACCGAGATTCTTGACGAAGCCACCGACAAATGGGGTATCAAGGTTAACCGTGTGGAATTAAAGAACATTATTCCTCCCTCGGAAATTCAGAACGCCATGGAAAAGCAGATGAAGGCAGAGCGTGACCGTAGAGAAACCTTACTCCAGGCAGAAGGTCACAAGGCTGCTGCTATCACACGCGCAGAGGGTGACAAGCAGGCTATGATTCTCGCCGCAGAGGGTGAACGTGACGCCAGAATTGCCCTGGCAGAAGGTGAAGCACAGGCTATATATCTTGCAAAGAAAGCAGAGGCAGACGGTCTTCGTGCCCTGAAGGAAGCCGGTGTTGACTCTGCAGTTCTTGAAATTAAGAAGTACGAGGCTCTCGTAGCCATGTCCAACGGCAAGGCTTCTAAGATCATAATTCCCACAGACGCCGTTGAAATGACAAAGTCTAACGTTCTCTTCTCCGAGACATCCGGACTTGGCGACGTAACAAAGTCTGCCCCCGACGACATCCCTCCAAAAAAGAATGATCCCTGCTGCGATTAATTCTTGCAGTCCGACATAAGCTACTACATAACGAAAGAGGTTGTCTCAAGCTATGCCTTGGGGCAGCCTTTTTCTATAAAATAAAGTATTGCACTTTTTCCATATTTGTGCTATAATGAGAAAAAATGGAGGTAAATGCCATGATTAAATATGAAATTGAAGGCGGAACTTTGCCTATTGTTATTTGCTACCCAGAGGCGGGCGAAACTCTTGTGACCGAAAGTGGTGCTATGAGCTGGATGAGCCCGAATATGATTATGCAGACCAATACAGGTGGCGGTGTGAGAAAGGTTTTCGGCAGAATGTTCTCCGGTGAATCTATCTTCCTAAACGAATATACCGCTGTTGGTTGCTCGGGCATGATCGCCTTTGCATCATGCTTCCCGGGTAGCATTATTCCCTTCCAGGTTACACCCGGAAACGGCATTATTGTACAGAAGCGTGGCTTCCTCGCTATGGAAAAGGGTCTTGAGCTGTCACTATATTTACAAAAAAGACTCAGAACCGGCTTCTTTGGCGGTGAGGGATTCATTATGCAGAAGATTACCGGTTACGGTATGGTTTTCGTTGAAATCGACGGCTACTGCAAGGAATATGATCTGGCTCCCGGCGAGAGTATGATAATTGACACCGGATACGTTGCGGCTATGAGCGAGAGCTGTACAATGGAAATTCAGATGGTAAAAGGTGCGAAAAACATTTTCTTCGGCGGTGAAGGTCTTTTTCACACCAAGGTAACCGGCCCAGGCAAAGTTTACATACAGTCGATGCCTATCGCCAAGATGTGCGAAAGAATGACACCCTATCTTCCTTCCTCAAACAGCTCTGACGGTGGAATTAACATCAAATTAGGCGACGGAAATTGACAAAAACACTTGACATTCATATCTGCATCTGCTAAAATAGTTGTATATTTTATTTTTTTAAAAGCGTTTGATCGGAGAGTAGTATCATTCGTATGAGCGTGCAGAGAGCCGTTGTTTGGTGAAAAACGGTCGCCCAGCCTATGTGAATTCACTCCGTTAGCCGTTCGCTGAAGGTTTACTGTGTAGGCGATACCGGGTGCGACCGTTACATCGCAGGGGCTTAGCCCCCTAAGGCCAATTCCGCAAGGCGTTGGTAAAAGCAGAGTGGTACCACGTATTTTTACGTCCCTGCGTCCTTTTTGGATGCAGGGGCTTTCTTTTTAGCAAAAATCCCAAAGGAGAACTCCATGCCCATTACAGACTTCCTCGAACGAAACGCCAAGATTTATCCCAATGACGTAGCTCTGGTGGAGATAAATCCCGAAAAACAGCCCGACAAAAATCTCACCTGGCGTGAATACAATCTTATTGAAACCGCCGCAGAATCGGACAAGTACCGACGAGAAATAACCTGGCGCGATTTCGACATTAAGGCGAACAGATTTGCCAACCTTCTCTTTACCAGAGGCGTAAAGAAGGGCGACAAAATCGCGATTTTGCTTATGAACTGCCTTGAATGGCTTCCCATATATTTCGGTATTCTCAAAACAGGAGCCGTAGTGGTTCCCATGAACTACCGTTATTCTACAGAGGAAATCAAGTACTGCCTTGAGCTCGCAGACGTGAGAATGCTTGTTTTCGGACCGGAGTTTGTAGAGCGTATCAGCGCTCTTGAGGGCAAGATGCCTCTTATCGACAATCTTTTCTTTGTTGGAAAACAGAGTGAAACTCCCTCATTCGCTGATAATTATGCCGAGATGGTTTACTATTGCTCCTCCACCGTACCTCCCGTAGAGATCTCTGACGAGGATGACGGAGCTATCTATTTCTCCTCAGGTACGACAGGCTTCCCGAAGGCAATTCTTCACAGACATAAAGCGCTCGTTTCCTCTTGCTACACCGAGCAAAACCACCACGGACAGACGAAGGATGATGTCTTTCTCTGCATACCTCCACTCTATCACACCGGTGCAAAGATGCATTGGTTCGGCTCGCTTCTCGTAGGTGCACGCTCGGTCCTTCTTCGTGGCGTAAATCCAGAGTGGGTATTGCAGACTGTGTCCGATGAGAAGGCGACTATTGTATGGCTTCTTGTTCCTTGGGCGCAGGATATTCTTGATGCAATCGACGACGGAAGTATTGATCTCTCCGAGCACACCCTCGACACATGGAGACTTATGCACGTTGGCGCACAGCCTGTTCCCCCATCTCTCATCAAGCGTTGGAAAAAACGTTTTCCTACCCACGATTACGACACAAACTACGGTCTTTCGGAGTCCATTGGTCCCGGCTGTGTTCATCTTGGGCTTGAAAATATTCACAAGGTTGGTGCGATAGGTAAGGCAGGCTACGGCTGGCAAACAAAAATCGTTGACGAGAATGGAAATCCTGTTGGTAAGGATCGCGTAGGCGAGCTCGCAGTAAAGGGCGACGGCGTTATGAAATGCTACTACAAAAATTCCGAGGCAACCGCAGATATTTTGAAGGATGGCTGGCTCCTCACCGGAGATATGGCGAAGGTGGACAACGATGGATTTATCTACCTCGTTGACCGTAAGAAGGATGTAATCATAAGCGGTGGTGAGAACATTTACCCGGTACAGATCGAGGATCACCTCAGAATGCACGAGTCCATCAAGGACGTGGCTGTAATCGGTCTTCCCGACAAGCGTCTTGGCGAGATAAGTGCAGCTATCATTGAGCTTAAGCCGACCGCGACTCTCACCGAGGACGAGGTGAATGAATTCTGCCTCAGCCTTCCTAAATACAAAAGACCGAGAGTTATCATCTTCGCAGATGTGCCGAGAAATCCGACCGGCAAGATCGAAAAGCCCGCGCTTCGTGAGAGATACTGTGGCGGAAGTCTTGTAGAGGCGCAGATAAGTAGTTAAACCACCATAAAAAGGGATTGGCAGATTTGAGGAGGAAGCGTTGTTTGCAGCCGAAGCTGTGTTAATATACTGCGAGAGTCAAGCAAACGACAGTAGAAAAAGACTATCAAAATCGAAGAAATCCGCAGGATTTCAACCTTGTGTTATCTCGGTTGCAAATTTGTATATAGTTTTGATGCTTTCTTTTTTATCATCGGTCTTTTTCGGTCTTACCAAATATGACATCCCTCAAGGAGAAAAATATGAAAAAACTTATGCTTGGCAACGAGGCGGTTGCCAGAGGTCTATACGAGGGCGGTTGCCGTGTGGTTTCCAGCTATCCCGGAACCCCCTCAACAGAAATAACCGAATATGCAGCAAAATACGACGAAATCTACTGCGAGTGGGCACCTAACGAAAAGGTTGCTCTCGAAGTTGCCTTCGGCGCATCTCTTGCAGGTGCGAGGGCGGCGTGTTGTATGAAGCACGTTGGTCTTAACGTGGCTGCAGATCCTCTTTTTACAATGTCCTACACGGGTGTGAATGGTGGTCTTGTTATCTGCGTGGCAGACGATCCCGGCATGCACTCATCCCAGAATGAGCAGGACTCGCGTCACTATGCCGAGGCAGCAAAGCTTCCTATGCTTGAGCCCTCAAATTCCCATGAGTCGAAGGAATTTACCAAGCTGGCTCTCTCGCTTTCCGAGGAGTATGACACTCCTGTTCTCCTTCGTATGTGCACGAGGATTTCTCATTCGCAGAGCTCGGTTGAGCTTCTTGACCGCAATAGCCTTCCCCTGAAAAAATACGAGAAAAATCCCAGAAAATACATAATGGCTCCTGCAAACGCCATAGGCAGACATCCGGTAGTTGAGGCAAGACAGCAGAAGCTCGCCGAATACTCCGAGAGCTGCGCTCTCAACCGCGCAGAGTATGCCTCCGACAAGTCGCTCGGTATTATCACAAGCGGTACCTGTTATCAATACGTTAAGGAGGCCTTCGGTGACTCGGTTTCGGTGCTGAAGCTCGGCATGGTAAATCCTCTGCCGAAAAATCTCATCCTTGAGTTTGCAAAATCGGTAGACCGCCTTGTGGTTATTGAGGAGCTCGATCCTTACATTGAAAATTACTGTAAATCCATAGGGCTTAATCCCGATGGAAAAAATATTTTCCCGATCTGCGGCGAGTTCAGTCAGAGCCTCATCGCAGAGAAGCTTGGCAAAGACAAGGCTGATTTTGTCAACTCCGAGTCAATGCCCGTGCGTCCTCCCGTAATGTGCGCAGGCTGTCCTCACAGAGGTCTGTTCTACGTGCTCTCAAAGAAAAAAATCACCGTTCTCGGTGATATTGGATGCTACACTCTCGGCACTGCAGCACCCCTATCGGCCATCGACTCGGTTATCTGTATGGGCGCATCGGTTTCGGGCGTTCACGGATTTAACAAGGCGCTCGGTGCTGAAGCAGAAAACAAAACCGTTGCGGTTATCGGCGAATCCACGTTTATGCACTCGGGTATGACCGGACTGGCAAATATCGCCTACAACGGAACGAACTCAACCGTTATTATCGTAGATAACTCTATCACAGGTATGACCGGACATCAGCAAAACCCCACAACCGGCTACAACATCAAGGGCGATCCCGCTACAAAAATCGACCTCGAGGCTCTCTGCCACGCGCTCGGAATAAACCGTGTGAGAGTTGTCGACCCCTACGACCTCAAGGCAACCGAGGAGGCTGTAATGGAGGAAATCTCGGCAAACGAGCCTTCTGTAATTATCTCTCGCCGTCCATGTGCGCTGCTGAAATACGTTAAGTCAAAGCCCGCACTTAAGGTTGACGAAGAAAAATGTCGCGGCTGCAAGATGTGTATGAAGATAGGCTGTCCTGCCATTAGTATGAAGGACGGCAAAGCTAAAATTGACGCCACACTCTGTGTGGGCTGCGAGCTATGTAATCAGCTCTGCTCATGTGACGCTATCGGAGGTGAAAAATGATGAAAACCACCAATATTATGATAGTGGGCGTTGGAGGTCAGGGCTCACTGTTTGCCAGCAAGCTCCTTGGAAATCTTCTTGTAGACGAGGGATACGACGTTAAGGTATCCGAGGTTCACGGTATGAGTCAGCGAGGCGGAAGTGTTGTTACCTACGTAAGATTTGGCGAAAAGGTATACTCCCCCATCATTGACAAGGGCGAGGCAGATTACATCGTTGCATTTGAGAAGATCGAGGCGGCGAGATATGCCTCCTACCTGAAGTGCGATGGCAAACTTATCGTAAACACCCAAGAAATAGACCCTATGCCCGTCATTACAGGCGCCGCAAAATACCCTTCGGATGCACTTGAGAAACTCAAATGTCTCGGTCTTACGGTTGATGCGCTGGATGCTCTAACCCCCGCCACGGAGGCAGGAAGCCCGAAGGCGACTAACATTGTCCTTATGGGTAGACTCTCTAAGTATATGGACATTCCCGAGGAAAAATGGATCGAAGCCATAAAAAAGAGCGTTGCTCCCAAATTCACAGAAATGAACCTTAAGGCGTTCAACCTCGGACGAAAGTAAATTTAGACAAACCAGGAAGTACACTACAATGGAAAAGAGAAAATATTATCAGGAAGAAATCGAAACCATGCCTGTGGAAGAGATAAAAAAGCTCCAATCCGAAAAGCTGGTTAAGCAGGTAAAGCACGTTTATGCGAATGTTCCCTATTACCGCGATCTTATGGATGCAAAGGGGGTTAAGCCCGATGACATCCACGGAACCCAGGATCTTCACAAGCTGCCCTTCATCGAGAAGAGCGACCTTCGAGAAACATATCCCTACGGTATGCTTGCAGTTCCTCTCGCCGATTGCGTTCGTATTCAGTCTACCTCCGGAACTACCGGCAGACGTGTGATCGCGTACTACACCCAGAAGGATATCGACCTCTGGGAAGAATGCTGCGCGAGAGCTATCATTGCAGCAGGCGCAGACCGCGATGACGTTGTTCAGGTCAGCTACGGTTACGGACTTTTCACAGGTGGCCCCGGTCTTAACGGTGGCTCCCATAAAGTTGGATCTCTCACTCTCCCTATGTCGTCGGGCAACACCGAGCGTCAGCTTCAGTTTATGCTCGATATGAAGGCGACCGTCCTCTGTTGTACTCCCTCATACGCCGCATATCTCGGTGAAAGCCTGAAGGAACAAGGATATACTCCCGACCAGATTCCTCTTAAGGCGGGAATTTTTGGTGCAGAGCCCTGGACACAAGAGATGCGTCGCGGTATTGAAAATACACTCGGCATAAAAGCATACGATATTTATGGTCTTACCGAGATCTCCGGACCCGGCGTTTCCTTCGAGTGCTCGGCGCAGAATGGTATGCATATTAACGAGGACCACTTCCTGGCAGAGATAATCAACCCCGAAACGGGCGAGCCCCTTCCCGAGGGAACAAAGGGAGAGCTTGTATTCACCTGCCTCGACAAGGAGGCATTTCCCCTGCTCCGTTACAGAACGAGAGATATTTGCGTTCTCACCCGAGAGCCCTGCCCCTGCGGCAGAACACACATTCGTATGGCAAAGCCCATGGGTAGAAGCGACGATATGATGATTATCCGTGGCGTAAACGTATTCCCCTCGCAGATCGAGGCTGTGCTTCTTGCAGAAGGATTCAGCGAAAATCACCTGATAAAGCTTGGCAGAGCAAACAATAGCGATACCTTCGACGTTTACGTCGAGCTTCGTCCCGAGCAGTTTGATGACTCGGTAAAGAACATCACGGCAATGGAAAAATCCCTCTCTAACGCTATGCGTAATATGATCGGTATAGGCCCGTCCGTACATCTCGTTCCGCCCAAGACTATCGCGAGAAGCGAAGGCAAGGCGAAGCGTGTAATTGACGAAAGAAATCTTCATGATTAAGGAGAAAATACAATGGCTATCAGACAGTTATCCGTTTTTGTAGAAAACAAGCAGGGCTCTCTCCATGACATCACAGACGCCCTTGCAAAGGCAAATATAAATCTTCGCTCTATGTGTGTTGCCGACACCTCGAACTACGGAATCGTTCGTATTATCGCTGACGACCCCGAGGCGGCAAAGGAGCTTCTCGACCATGACGGCCAGGCAGCAAACATTCGCCTTGTAAACGCATTTGCAGTTCCCGATCAGCCCGGTGGACTCGCAAAGGTTCTCAGCCTTCTCGAGGGTAAGGGCGTGAATATCGAATATATGTACGCGCTCATCACCACCGAAAGTGGCAAGGCATACTCGGTAATGCGTACCGGTGACACCGAAGAAACCGATAAAATTCTCACCGACGCAGGCATTGAGCTCCTCGACGAGAGCAAGCTCCACTAACAGAATATTTGTCGACAAAAAGTCCGCTTTTCAGCGGACTTTTTTTAAAGCTCTTGATTTATTCTAAAATATATGATAAAATAAAGTGTTTGAATACTTTGGAGGAAATATGATCAGGACTGTTTTTCTCGACCTTGATGACACCATTCTGGATTTTCAGAAGGGTGAGCGAGTGGCAATACGCGAAACTTTTGTTCATTTTGGATTACCTTATGACGACAGAACGATAGAGCGATATATTGAGATAAATCTCGCTTGCTGGAGAGCGCTTGAGCGCGGAGAGATGACTGTAGCGCAGGTGCTTATCGGTCGCTTCGAGATGCTTTTTAGCGAGATGAATATAAGCCTTTCGCCAAGTGTAGCGCAGGATGTATATCAAGAATTTCTCGCGAAGCAACACGATTTTCTTCCTGGGGCGAAGGAGCTCCTCGATGAACTTAAAAAATCCGGAAAATGCAGACTCTATATGGCGACAAACGGCATCCCCGAGGTTCAGTGGCCGAGAATAAAGGACTCGGGCATCAGAGGATATTTTGATGATATTTTCATCTCCTACGACTTTGGAGTTGGAAAACCGAAGAAGGAATTTTTCGACAGATGCTTTGAAAGAATTGAAGACTTCAACCCACGCGAATGTATTATCGTTGGCGACAGCCTTACCTCCGACATCAAGGGCGGAATTAACGCAGGTATTCTGACCTGTCACTATGACCGCTGCGACACGTCCTACGGTGACATCACACCCGACTACAAAATAACAGAGCTATCCGAGCTTATACCCCTGCTCGACAGTATAAAATAAAAAGAGGAAAAACTATGTATTACGGTTACAAAATAAGCGACTATACTGCTAATCTCGCCCACCGTGCGGAGGCGGATTGTAAAGAAATATTTGCAAAAATAGAGGAAAACGCCCTGATTTGCTCGGCGAAGGTACTCTCGGCATTCCAGGAATGTATGGTATCTACCGCAGACTTTATTGAGGTCACAGGCTACGGATTCACCGACTCGGGCAGAGATAAGCTGGAAAAAATCTACGCAAAGGTGTTCGGTGCAGAGGATGCTCTCGTTCGTCCGCAGCTTATGTCGGGCACACATGCTCTCGCGGTGACTCTCGGTGGTCTTTGTAAGCCCGGTGACACCCTGCTCTACGTTACCGGTACTCCCTACGACACCCTGCAGACGGTTATCGGTACAGCCGGTGAGAGCCGCAATTCGCTTATGGCTTACGGTGTAAAATATGACGAGGTTGACCTTCTGGGAAATGATTTTGACCTCGAGGCGATAAAGAAAAGACTCTCCGAATCCTTTGTAAAGGTTGCGGCTATTCAGCGTAGCCGCGGTTACGCGCAGAGAAAGAGCCTTACCATTGACCAGATTGAGAGAGCCGTTAAAGCGATTAAGGAGGTTTCTCCCGAGACCATCATCATGGTTGACAACTGCTACGGCGAATTTACCGAGGATAGAGAGCCCACCGACGTTGGCGCGGACGTATTCGTTGGCTCGATGATGAAAAATCTCGGTGCAGGATTTGCCGTTTCGGGTGCTTACTGTGTCGGTAGACGCGACGTCATTGAGGACATTGCAGAAAGACTCACAGCCCCCTGCATCGGCAAGGATCTCGGTGCGAACTTCAACCAGCTCGCATCCTTTTACAAAGGCTTCTTCATGGCTCCCGCCTGCGTAGCATCCACTATGAAATCCATGGTATTCGCGGCAAGAATGCTTGAGCTCGCGGGCTTTGACGAGGTTGATCCCAAATACGACGAAAAGCGCACCGACATCGTGCAGACGGTAAATCTCCACTCTGCAGACAAGCTCATCAAATTCTGCAAGGGTATTCAGATGGGATCACCCGTTGAGGCATACTGTATTCCCGAGCCCGGTGATATGCCCGGCTATCCTCATCCCGAGATTATGGCTGCAGGTACCTTCATCACGGGTGCGACCAACGAGCTCTCCTGCGACGGACCTATCGTAGAGCCTTACACCGCTTATATGCAGGGCGGTCTTACCTACGAATATGGTAAGCTCGGTGTAATGAAGGCGATTGACTCGATGCTCGATTTGGGATAAACTCAAATTTCTATTGACAACATCAAAATAAAGTGCTATAATACTATCGAACCGAACAGAATATACATCGGGGGTGCTGACACGATTTGCGTGGAAGCTGAGATGACCGAGAGGTCAAACCCTTTAACCTGATACGGATAATGCCGACGTAGGGAGAATGGATTTTTGGGTATTTTAGACTCTATCTACCGCGCGGATGATATATCCTGCGCGGTATTTTTATTTGTTGGAGGTTTCTTATGAGAAACACAAAAGTCAAAACACTTTGCGAATGTGCCATAATGGTCGCTCTCGCGTTTGCGTTAAGCTGCATCAAGCTTTTCCAGATGCCTCTCGGCGGCTCGGTAACTCTCGCAAGCATGCTCCCGATTATGCTTATTTCGATTAAGCACGGCAGCTTTATCGGACTTGGCACGGGATTTGTTTACTCGATGACACAGCTCGCTCAGGCTATCATTGAAGGTGACGTCTTTCCTTACTGCGAAACCACCGGAATTCTTATTCTCTGTGTGCTTTTCGACTACGTTCTTCCCTTCACCATCCTCGGTCTTGCAGGACTTTTCAAGGATCTTAAGCTCCCGAAAAATACAGAGCTTGCCTGCTACCTTGGGCTCACACTCTCCGTGGTTCTGCGCTTCGTATGTCACTACATCACGGGTGTGGCAATCTGGGGTCAGTGGGCAGAGGGAATGAGCGCAGCTCTCTATTCCTTCCTCTACAACGGCGCATATCTTGGCGTTGATCTTATCATCTGCCTTGCCGCATCCTTCCTGATGCTCCGCCACAAGACTGTAAAAAACATCCTCGGTGTTCACACCGAAAAAGCTGTATAAAATACCAACAAAAAAGAACCGCATTTTCGACTCACAAAAACTCGGGTCGGGTGCGGTTCTTTTTACTTTATTTTGTTTCGGAGACGATGCGGCGAATGTGCTTATGTCTTCTGCGCCTTGTAGTTCTGCGCTTTACAGTTGCCTTTTCAATTCCCTCTCGATATTCTGCGAGAGCTGCTTCGTCCGCCTGCTTAATAGTACGTCTTGCGCGCCAGGTTTCGTTAAAGTTTCTATGCAGCTTCAAGGAAAGCAGCATATCGCCATGCTTCTTGCACACGAAATGCCTTGTATATCTCTGTCCCTTGGAGTGAAGGAGTTTATCCTCCTCACGCATTTCCTTCTTACAGATAGGACAGGTGGGATTTTTCACTATTTCATCATCCATCATTTCGGATATTGTAACGTATCCGTCACCACCGGCATCGGCATCGCCGATAACGAAGTCCTCAAGGAACTCACCGCGGTAGCTCGAATAGGTCTTTACACCTTCGGGAACGTTAAGCTCCTTCGCAACGAGGGCGGTAAAATACGCATCATTCAGAGCGTCGTGAGCAGGAAGGTGCTGCTCGAGTCCAAAGTATTCCATCGCGTATTCCAGTGAACGCTGCTTTGCGCTGTCCTCGGTCTGGCGATTGAAGATAACCTGAAGATCGTAAACTCTGTCGAGCCAACCAAAAGGAATACCGTGAACGTTAAAGTTTTCCTTCAACATAGGAATGTCATCAGGTCCCCAAGTGAGGAAGCAAAAGTCCTTGCCGCACCACTTCTTGAAGCGCTCGGCAGCCTCGGGAAGGGGTGTTCCCATATCCATCTGCTCCTGGGTAATACCCGTAAGCTCACTCACGTGGCGATGCAGCTTTTTGAAATGCTGTGGCTTGACAATTATCTGATAAGAGCCGCAGATGTTCATCTTACTGTCCATCTTCACCGCGCCAATCTGAATAACCTCGCCGCGTAGGCGACAAGCCAGCCTTCTTTGTACCGCAAGAGCCTTCTGTGCGTAGGCCTGATTCCACTCTAAATCAAGTGTTATATAGTACATTAAAATTTCCTTTATCTATAAAAATTTCCATATATCTGCATTTTAATTATAACATCCAAATCAATAAAAGTCAATACGCCTATTGCAATAAAAGCGAAAAATAGCCCCGACCCACATAACTTTGGCAGGCCGGGGAATGTTTTTATAATTTTGGATTGTTCTTTGCGAAGTTCTTCATGAAGGAAACGAGCTTTTCAACGCCCTCGTAGGGCATCGCGTTGTACATAGAAACACGAAGTCCGCCAATAGAAGGATGTCCTGCAAGATTGAGAAGACCGCACTCCTCCGCCTCGCGAGCGAACTTCTTATCCAGCTCGCCGTCACCGGTGATGAATACCACGTTTGTCATACTGCGACACTTCTTATCAACGGGAGCGGTGTAATAGGACTGACCGTCGAGGTAATCGTAAAGCAGGCTCGCCTTGCGCTCGTTACGGCGCTTCATCTCCTCAAGACCGCCAACCGACAGCATCCATTCAAGCACAAGCTTGGTGATATAGATGTTGTAAATTGGAGGTGTATTGTATACAGAGTTGTGCTCCGCGAGAAGCTTATAGTCCATCATAACGGGAGTATCACTTCTCGCCTCACCGATAAGGTCGTTACGCACTATAACGAGAGTAAGACCAGCGATACCGATATTCTTCTGCGCGCTCGCATAGATAAGTCCAAATTTAGTCACATCGATGGGCTCGGAGCAGATGCAGGAGGACATATTCGCCACAAGAGGAATATTTCCGGTATCGGGAATGTAGTGATATTTTGTTCCGTATACGGTGTTGTTAAAGCAGATATGAACGTAGTCCGCGTCAGGACGAAAATCCGAACGTTTTGTCAACGGAACGGTAGAAAAGGCAGGCGATGCTCCGCCCGAAGAAGCGGCAATCAGAATATCGCCATACTTTTTAGCCTCATCGTATGCGCGCTTCGAGAACTGTCCCGAGAGCACGTAGTCAGCGCACTTGTGGGAGGAGAGCAGATTCATCGGAATGGCAGAGAACTGTGAAGATGCTCCGCCCTGAAGGAATAGAATCTTATAATTCCCGGGGATGTTCATCAGCTTACGGAGAGCATCCTCAGTTTCTGCCATAATTTCTTTAAACTCCTTCGAGCCAACCTCTATTTCCATAACCGACATTCCGCTGTCGCGATATGAAATCATCTCAAGCTGAGCACGCTCAAGCACCTCCGTGGGAAGCATCGAGGGTCCTGCTGAAAAATTAAATACTTTATCCATGTTTTATTGTCAGCCTTGAGAATACATCCCGAAGGCTACCTTTCGGTATTTTTACCTCTATATTATACCTTCAAAATAGAATTTTGTCAAGTGCGGAAAAATTAGTCCTTAAGTGACAGGAGCTTTTTCTGCATTTCGCGATGAGATTTCACGACGAAGGTCGGTTTTGGAAGCTCCATATCGGGATAACCGCCCGATTGCTCGGTTTCAATGTAGAGTGTTCTCATTCCTACACTGCTTGCGCCGAGGATGTCATCGCGAAGGTCGTTTCCGACGTATATGCTGTCCTGTGCGCTGATACCGAAACGAGCAAAGGCGATGTCAAATATTTCTCTGCCCGGCTTCTTCGCGCCGACATCGGAGGAGATGATTATGCCGTCAAACACATCGTAAAGGTCGGTGGCCTTCAGCTCGTCAATAGTAAAGCAGCTCTGCGCGTTAGACAGTAGATAAACTCTACCCTGTTCACGAAGTCTTTTAAGCATAGTTTTCACGCCTCTGAATCGACGAAGACGCACCATCGAAAGACGGCGGAATTCGCTTGCGAGCGACTGTGCGACCGAGCTGTCAACGCCTCTTTTTGCGAGCATTTTTTCGAATACTCCAAGCAGGTCGATTTCGTGATACTCGCCACGCTTTGCTTCGTGACAGAGCAATAAATATTCCGCCCTCACCGACTCCGCCTTTTCCTCACCGTCACCTATCAGGAGCGCAACGCCCTCCCAAAGCTCGGGTCTATTCTCATCCGTCCACACGTCAATCAGCGTGCCATATAGGTCAAAAACATAGTTCATAAAAAATCTCCGTCTATTTAAAAATAACACGTAAGTATTATAACATAATTCACGAATTTATTCAACTGATTTTGCCAAAAGATTATATGTGAAATGAGGATTGTGTGGTGAAGCTTTGTACAAAAATACTATACATTTTCACCATAACCTATTGAAAAAAGGAATAGACCGTGATATAATCATAAAAAAGAAACCTGCAAAAGCAGATAAGAAAGGAGAAGAAGGAATGATTGTTTATAGCGAGGTAATCGAAAGTTAAACTGAATAAGGGCTAAGACAAAAACCAAGGGGTAGCAGTACCTCTTTGTTGTCGCGGCATTTTGTAAACCTGATATTTGTAACAAACACACTCAGGTGTGTTATTTTTATGCCCTTTTTTCAGTTGTATAGTATCAAAACGGACAACCAAACAACTTTATGGAGGACAATAAAAATGCATTTTGAAGAATATGGCTTCAATAAATTAAATTATGAATATGGTGATGGTATGCCTGCAAGAGTAATTGCGGTGCATAAGGAAAGATATAAGCTGATTTGCGAAAACGGTGAATGCTACGGTAGGCTAAAGACGAGAGAATACTATATTGATATGGAGGATTTCCCTACTGCGGGTGATTTTGTTATCATAAATTACAATCTGGCAGGCGATAGTATGATAGTGGGGACCCTGCCAAGACATACCGTTTTTATGAGAAAAGACCCTAATCCGAACAAAGCAGAACAAGCTGTGGCAGCAAATTTTGACTATGTGTTTATAATGCAATCGCTTAACCACGATTTTAATGTCAAAAGACTTGAGCGATATTTAACACTTGCTTGGCAATCCGGCGCACAGCCCGTGGTTGTATTGACAAAAACGGATTTGCTGGACAATTTTACCGACAAAATCAAAATGGCAGAGCTTTATGCAATGGGAGCTCCTGTACACGCAGTAAGTTCGAAGACAGGATACGGAATTGACGAACTTAGTGTTTATTTAGCCCCGAAAAAAACTATTGTATTTCTCGGTTCATCGGGCGTTGGAAAGTCCAGTCTTGTAAACGTACTTGCAGGTGAGGAAATAATGACAACCAACGGCATCCGTGAGGATGATAGCAAAGGTCGTCACACAACCACGCACAGAGAACTGATAATGCTAAAGAACGGAGCAATGATAATTGATACTCCCGGTATGCGTTCGCTGGGTATGTGGGATGTTACCGAGGGAATCGGAAGTGCCTTTGCTGATGTAGAACGCTTTTTAGGGTGCTGTAAATTTAACGATTGTCGCCACGAAAGCGAACCCGGATGCGCTATAAAAGCGGCAATAGCAAGCGGAGAGCTTACCCGTGAACGATTCGAAAGTTATCTTGCCTTGAAGAAAGAAGCAAGATATTCGGATGATAAGGAAGGTTTTCTTCGCGATAAGAAGGAGTGGCATAAAGCTCTTTCCAAAGGAACGAAGCAGCTAAAAAAGACAAATCCCAAGCACAAATATTGACAACAGGAGTAGTTATTATGGAGCGAATTATTAAAACCGTAACGGTTAATGAAATGAATAATACGTTAGACTTCGTTGAAAAGGTGTTTACAGATTCAGAGAACGCAGAAAACGGAAAATTAGTGCGAAATTTAGTAGCTGAAATCAGGTCAAAAAAATATTATGTTCCCGAGCTGGATTTGATAATGGTCAATGAAAATGATGAAATTATAGGTCACACCTTGTTTTCACGCTTTCACATTGAAGGAAGATACGAGGATGATCTGCTAATTCTTACCCCGGTATCTGTGAAAACAGAATTACAACGTCAGCACATTTCCAAAGATCTAATTGAATACGGTCTGAAAAAGGCGAAGGATTTAGGCTACAAGTTATGTATGGTTGAAGGAAATCCTCAAAATTATCGCCCTAGAGGTTTTCTAACCTCGGCTGATTACGGTATATTTGCGGATGAAAGCGTGGGATTACCTCATCCCGACTGTTTGATGATACAGGAGCTTGTTCCCGGAGCCTTAAACGGTGTTCACGGATATATAAATTATAAATTTTATGAAAGCCTTACGTAAATAAAAACACCACCCGGTTAGCGTGATAGTCTTAACGGAGTATTCACACTAATTGGGTGGTATTTTTTTGAGGGATTCATAAGTGCTTATCAAGGCTATACCAAAAATCTTCATCGTTTGAATTAACATATCTGATTTCTATCATTTCTTTTCCTCGTTAATGCAAATTCTTCTATCTATGACATATTTCATAGGAGTAAATCTTATGCCATTGATTTCTTGCTCTTCGCTCAGAGGAACAAAACCTATAGCCAAGTAAAACGGCAATCCATAGGGCGAAGAATTTAATGTGAGTTCATCAAGCACAGGATTTTCTGTCAAAATATCATCGAGCAAATAGTTAAAGATCGCTTTGGCTATTCCTTTTCGATGGTATTCTTTCTTAGTGAATACCAGATTTATATGCTTTTTGTTGCTTCGCATACCCATCAAAGCTACCATTTTATCTCCGTCAAATGCGGCATAAATAGGGCATACCCCACGCCTTGCATTTTCAAGATATTCGGGATTTTCTACTATGTCTTTTTTGAATGTGTCGACTCCCGAAGGGTGATAGTCGGGAGCTTCAAACTGCATAAAAACCTCAAGTGCTAAATCCATAGCACTTTTAACCTCATCGCGGGTGATTTTTCTAATAACTATATTTTCCATGTTTTCTTGTATAAAAACCTTTCAGTCCTTTTCGTAGTATACGATATCCATTTTTTCGTTAATTTTTTCAATTACTCCTGTCCTTGTATATCCGAGCTTTTCATACAAATGACAGTTTCCTTCCTCTTGAAGGATGGTGTCTAATTTCCAATAATTCTTTCCGTGAATCTTTTCAATTTCATTAAATGTCTTTTGTGCCAAGCCCTTACCACGAAATTCTTTCATGATAAAAATAGGTGATATTCTTTTTCTGCTACCGTCTTTTTTATCAACAACTCTAACGGCACCGACTATCTCTTCATCTATGTAGATGAAATAGAAATATGAAAATGGATCCAACAGCTTTTCCATAATTCTTTCTTTTGTTTCAGCGCCTGGACTTGTTTCATAATCTTCATATTTCTTTAGCAGGTCGGAAAATGCTTCAATTTGCATTTTCCATATTTTATCGCAATCGTTCGCACTTGCTCTAACCAATTTCATAATAATGCCACTTTTCTTTCAAAATATCGTTGAAATTATTATATCAAATACTCACATTAAAGTCAATTTACCTATTAGATAACCGTTTATCTCTTATCTTTAAACATGCCTCAATGTGCATAATCCAATGCCTTGAAAACGGCATCTGTATCAGTCCCCTTAAATCTTTTCTACACCAATAATCGACTAACCAATATGCGTTTTCATCAGTACTTACTACATTCAGTGTCTCCAATTGTTTTCTTCTATCATCGGATATTTTTTCTTTCATATCACTATATGTAAGAGTCTTTAAAATCCGTGTTGTAGATTCATCAACATCAATTATGTAGTTATACAACTCCTCAATCGATAGCTTTTGAGAAAACAATTTAATTTCTTCACCTGCAAGCTCGTTTCCGGTTGTAACAACTGGTGAATTTAAACGTTTTTGATAATTTTCTTTGAAAAAGATTTGCTCATCTCCTACGATTAGTGAATGTGCTACAATATCCTCTATACGAAAGATATGCCACAAGGAGTATGCAATCGTTTTGTTATGATAACCTTTAGCATTCATATAAGGCATATCACAAAAATCATCAACCGATAGTTCATTCCTAAACTGCATAATTTGTTTCATAAGAGAGCTGCGAAGTTCTAATAATGTATCTATACCGGTTGCAAAAGTATCTTTTCTCTTGATTTGCAACTGTAAGGTCTTATTCATTTCTGCCCATTCTTTATTCATAAATTAGCACCTCGCTAAATTCTTATTTATCGGTGAATTAATTATACCAGAATTTACTTTGAAAGTCAACCGCTTGGCATCTAGCGCAGAGCGCAGGTGCTAGGTTTGATGAGCGTACGGGTCGACAACCGACAGAAAAAAAGAAAAGCACCCACTTTGGAGTGCCTTTGTTATGTAACTTTATTTGGTGCATACCGCGAAAGCGGTATATTGCCTGGCGAGCAGATCTAATATGCAACAAGCTCTGAAAAGCGTAATTGGATGTTGTATTGTCGCGAGCGGCAAACAAGTACGGGAATGCGGTGCGCGGGTCATGCGGAGCGCACGGGACTTTGCTCCGCCATACAAGGCTTCCGACACGGGAATTTCGCTAAAAGCGAATATTTGCTCGCTTGCCGCTTACAAGCGAGCTTGACGCGCTCTGCGCGGCAAATGCGAACCCATAGCACCGTCGCGCTTTGCGCTAGGTGCTGGGTTTGATGAGCGTACGGGTCACCACAATAAAAAAATAACCAGCCGAAATACTCGACTGGTTATATTGTGGTGACCCGTACGGGAATCGAACCCATGTTTTCAGCGTGAGAGGCTAACGTCTTAACCGCTTGACCAACGGGCCTTGCTTTATTCAGCTTGTCTATTATACTATCTTTTTGTCAATTTGTCAAGGTGTTTTTGAAAAGTTTTTTGAAAAAAATTATTTCTTCCGAAAACGAAGGGGTTTTGAAGGTTTTTTCTTTATTTTTTACCTTTTTAGTGCGAGAATTTTGGGATTTTTATTGATTTTCCGTCTCTATCATGATACAATTATAATGGAAAAATGTACACGAAAAAGGCAAGGAGGTCAAAAAATGGACTACACAAGGCTTAATCCCGTCATTCGCTCGGTTTCGCTTTACGAAAAAATCAACCGCACAGATGAGTGCGTAGGCTATGACTCGCGAGTGATTTATATGATTTCAGGCGAGATGACTGCCACCGTCGGCGGCGAGAAGCTGGGACATCTTTCTCCCGGAAACATTCTCTATATTCCTGCCGGTGTGCCATACAAGCTTAAAAGCAAATATCTGCGCGCGGTTGTGGTGACCTTCGATCCATTTGACTCAAATCCCCTTCCAAATGAACGTCTCTCCCCCGTCGCGGTTGCAGATTACAACGCCGAACTTTGCCATAATGACGGCATTGAGGGGATACTAGCACATCACATTCTCCTTTCTGATATGGAGAGCGAGCGCGATAATTTTATCCGTATGTCTAATATTTTTACATCCGCAGAGGGTCATTATAAAGCGCAAATCTCGGCTATGTTCAAGCTTATGTTCCTAAAAATTCTTGAAACCGCGGACGAAAACGCCCTCCCTGCTCGAATGGTGGAGGAGCTCGACAACTACATCCGCGAAAACGTTGCCGACGAGATTTCGAACACCGAGATTGGTGCTATATTCGGATACCACCCCTTCTATGTGAGCAAAATGCTGAAGGACCGCAAGGGTCAGACCCTCCGTCAGTACATCATAGCCTACCGTCTGAAGCAGGCGAAAAGACTGCTCGAACTGTCTGATAAAAACGCGGCGGAGATTGCCGAGGAGTGCGGTTTTACCGATGCCTCCTATTTTGCCAAGACCTTCAAGACCGCTTTTGGCGTAACTCCCAAGGAATACAGAAACCGTTTCAAGGAAGATTTTATCTAATTTTGTCAAGTTTAGTTGACATCTTAAAGGATTTTATATGAAGTTAAAGAAAAACGACTGTCTTACGACAGAAATAATTGATATAACAAATCTCGGTTTTGGTGTGGCGAAGATTGACGGACAGGTGATTTTTGTCAGCGGTGCCGTTCCGGGAGATGTGGCCGAAATCAAGATGATAAAGATTGGTAGCTCCTTCTCGGTTGGGCGCGTGGAAAAATACATCAAGCTTTCGCCTCGCAGAGTTGAAGGAAGATGCGAAAACAACCTCTGTCGCAGCTGCGCGTACAAATGCCTCTCCTATGAGTACGAAAAGGACTTGAAGGAAGAATCGGTAAGACAGATTTTTAAGAAAAGCGGTCTTTCTGACGTAAAAATACTTCCTCTCGTTGGTTCTCCCACCGAGCGTTGCTACCGAAACAAAGCGCAGTATCCCATCGCAAAGGACAAAAACGGCGCATACGTTATCGGATTTTACGCACCGAAGAGCCACCGAGTGACCGAAGCAGCCGACTGTCCTCTCGCTCCCGAGATTTTTGGCAAAATTATCGAAACGCTACGTGAGTTTTTTGCTAAACACAACGTCTCAGTTTATGACGAATCTACCGGCGAGGGACTTCTTCGACATATCTATCTCCGTCGCGGTGAGGTTTCGGGCGAGGTGCTTCTCACTCTTGTAATCAATGGTGACACCCTGCCTCACTCGAAGGATTTAGTTGCCGATTTGAGTGCAAAATATACCGAGCTCGTTGGAATTTTGCTCAACGTCAACACTCTTGACACCAACATTATTCTCGGCGAGCGTTTCATCACGCTTTATGGCAGAGATTATATTTTCGACACGCTTGGCGGTGTAACGCTGAAGATCACCGCGCCCTCATTCTACCAGGTAAACCACTCCGCAGCCGAGCTTCTTTATGCAAAGGCAAAGGAACTTGCCGCACCTACAAAACAGGATCTGTTGCTAGACCTCTACTGCGGCGCAGGATCTATCGGTCTTTCAATGGCGGACGAGGCGGGAGAGGTTATCGGTGTGGAAATCGTCGAAAGCGCAGTAGAATGTGCGACCTTTAATGCCGAAATCAATCATATTTTCAACGCATCCTTCTATGCGGGCGATGCGAAGGACACAAAAAATATTCTCGAGCCTGCCGAAAGAGCTCGCGGTGAGAAAATCAAACCCGACATTGTTATTCTCGACCCGCCAAGAGGTGGCTCCGATGAAGGCTTACTTCATCACATTGCATCCCTCTCGCCGAGAAAAATCGTTTACATCTCCTGTAATCCTGCCACTCTGGCGCGTGATATGGTGATCCTAAAGGATCTAGGCTACGAAGGTAGCGAGGTAACACCCTTCGATCTGTTCCCAATGACAGGTCACGTCGAGAGTGTCGTTTGTCTGACAAGACAAAGCGACGTGATATAGAACGCTATGCGTTCGTGATATAACGCCTTACGGCGCGTGATATAGACACCTGCGGTGTCGTGATATGGCTCTGCGGAGCCGTGAGGAATTTTATTCGCGACGTAAGGAACTTTGTCGTTCCACGCGCACAAAGTGCGCATATCACGCTTGTTTGCGGCATAGCTAGCAAACGAGTATATCACGAAAGCCAACGGCTTTCCATATCACGCGCGACGCAGTTGCGCTATATCACGACGGCAACGCCGTTCATATCACTCCACCATAGGTGGACCCAAAGGAGTATTTATGGCGAAAACATCACACGAACTCGCTATCGAATTTGCGGTCGAAATCACGGAGCTTTGCTCTAAAATTAAAGGTCGCCCCGAATACACAAAGCAACTTATTCGCAGTGCATCTTCAATCAGCGCGAATATAGCCGAAGCAAAATATGCCGAAAGCAACGCGGATTTTGTTCACAAGCTCGAAATTGCACAGAAAGAAGCAAATGAAACGGAAAATTGGCTCTCGGTATTGTTTAAGAGCGGCATTATTGATGAGCTCACTTTCAAATCCTTGCGGAACAAGTGCGGCAAGATAAGAAGAATGTTGATTGCTTCCATTACGACTGTTAAATCCAAAATGAACGGACAAAAGTGATTTTCGAGCAAAGCTCGAAAGTTCGTTTTACAGCAGTACGGTATAACATATCGAAAGGAATTTACAATATGGAGCAAGATTGGAGACTGAATGGTCAAGAGGAATATTTAAAAGACGTAGTCCTCTATAAAATTGTTTTCCCTGATTTTTGGAATAAAGCGTATGCAAGTAAAAACGAATTTTATCAAAGTATTTTAAGATATGCTGAACGCCATGTTAAGGCTTTCCCTGATACAAAGGAATATCTTGAAGGTGAAAAAATACAGTTGTTTTGGCACGAACACTGCGATTTCTGTTGGGAAAAGGCAATGACAAATACGGAGTGCGAGTTTTATTGTACAAACGATATGCGTTATTGGATTTGCAAAGAATGCTTTAATGACTTTAAAGATAAATTCAGTTGGACAGTGAAATCGGCAGAGGAATTGTTTGATTGACTAAAAATATACCTTTTGTCGTCTTGACCCACGTCGAGTCTGTCGTGTGTCTATTCCGAAAATAAGCGATTTTGACCCTAAAATGGGCATTTTTCAGCCTTTTTGAGTGAAATTTACAAAAAACTGTGTTCAAAATCAAAAAAATGCCCCAATTTTGCATTGGGACAAATAATGATTTTGAACGAAACTCAAAAGTTCGTTTTACAGCAGTACGGTATAATATATCGAAAGGAGTTGTTGTATGAATCACTTTAGAAATATACAGTTTCGTGGAACATTCCGCAACTATCAGCAGCGCGTGCTTGATCATGCTGATAAGTATCTCAGAGACGGAAAAATTAATATCGTAGCAGCTCCGGGCAGTGGAAAGACCGTCCTTGGTCTTGAGCTGATTCGTCGGTTGGCTTCACCTTGTATCATTTTATCCCCCACAACAGCAATTCGTCAGCAGTGGGGAGAAAGATTTAAGGATCTGTTTCTTGATAATGCGGAAGATTTTTCGTTACTCTTTTCAAATGACCTGCATCACATCAAACTTGTAAATTCGATAACATATCAAGCCCTATATACTGCGGTAGATAAGATATCTGCAACCGAAGATGAAGACATTGACTGCTCGGACGTTGATATCTTTGCCACCATGAGAAAATTCGGAATAAAAACCGTATGTCTTGACGAGGCTCATCATCTCAAAAACGAGTGGCAGAAAGCGCTTGAAAAATTCATTTCCGCGCTCGATAAGGATGTAAAGATCATTTCTCTTACGGCAACACCTCCGTATGATTCGGAAGGCTCGGAATGGAGCAGATATATGAACATCTGCGGTGAGATTGACGAAGAAATTTTTGTTCCTGAGCTTGTCGGACAAAACACGTTGTGTCCGCATCAGGATTACATATATTTCAACTATCCGACAGAATCGGAAATAGGGAGTTTCCGCACTCACAAAGAGCATGCATTGCTTGCTGTGGAGGCTCTTGGAAAGCTTGATCTATTTGCTCAAGTAAGTCAATCCTTAAATGCAGAACGGGACTACGATATATTGTTTTCGGATGCTAAGCAGTACATAGCCCTTGTAACGTTGCTTAAATATTATGGCTTTGAAATCAATAAAAAACTAATTCGTGAGCTAACTGCAAAAAGAGGACTTCCGTTCTTCAAAATGCAGTACGCTGAAACGGCAATACAGTTCCTTCTTAACGGAGAGTTAATTACCGAAGATCAGAAAGCAGAGATCGTTTCTGTTTTAAGGGATCATTCTGTTTATGAGAAAAAGAAGGTCACGCTTGATCTGAATGAGCGTTTGAAAAGAGCTTTGATTTCTTCTGTAGGAAAGCTCGAGAGCATCAAACGCATAGCAGATAATGAAGTTTCGGCAATGGGCGAACGCCTTAGAATGCTTATCCTGACTGATTATATCAAGAAAGAGAATCTTGCCAAGATTGCTTCTGCAGAAGAATTCAATTCAGTCAATATTGTTAGCATTTTTGAAACAATTCGTCGTGCCAATCTGAATGTGAATATCGGAGTTCTTTCGGGATCTCTTGTTATTCTTCCCAAAGCAATTGATCTTTCTGATGTTAAGCATAAAAAAGAAGACATAGCGAACACGGACTATTGTACAGTGGAATTTGCAGGTGCGCTCCATCGAGGCGTTGATTACGTTGGAAAGCTGTTCGAGGAGGGAAAAATCCAAATTCTTATCGGAACAAAATCGCTTCTCGGTGAAGGATGGGATTCCCCTTGCATCAATTCGCTTATTTTGGCAAGCTTTGTCGGCAGCTTTGTTCTGTCCAATCAAATGCGTGGTCGAGCGATTCGCATAGACAAAAACGATCCTGAAAAATCAGCAAATATATGGCATCTCGTAACAGTTGAGCCCGAGTATTTATTCAAAGACAAAGCAACCGAACGGATTTCCGCTTACATCAAGGAAGCTTACAAGGAGCTTCATTCTTACGACTACGACATATTAAAACGTCGTTTTGATTCCTTCATGGGGCCTAATTATACAACGGGAACTATTGAGAGCGGAATTGAGCGAATTACCTTGATCAAGCCGCCTTATGATAAAAACGGCATCGAACAAATCAATAAAGAAATGCTAAAGCTCTCATCAAAACGCGGCGAAGTGAAAAACAAGTGGCGCGGCGAAGTGGCAGACGGAAGCTTTGCGGTCGGTGTAGAGACCGAAATTCCCAAGGAAGCAAGAATTCCTGTGTTTACATTTTGGAATTTCGCCTTGAATTCAATTATTGTTGCGACAGAGATTTCATTATTGCAACCTCTGATGAGGCTGATTGCAAACAATAACGTCCCGTTGACATTGGGAACCATTGCAGTAATGGTTGGATTGTTTGTTGTTTTGTATCACGGCATAAAGAAGATGGTGTTACACTCTAATCCTGCCCATTCCATAAAAACATTGGGTGTTGCAGTTTATAAAACGTTATGCGAATGTGAGCTGATATCGCCGTCGGCAAAGGTGGAAACAACCGCGTACAAGCAGATCTATGTTGTCGCATTGCACTTGCGCAATGCATCAATTCACGATCAGAATATTTTCAATACAGCTATGGCAGAAATGCTTTCGCCTATTGAAAATCCTCGTTATATCTTGATTTCCAAAAACATATTCAAACGTTATAACTATGAGCTTTCTTTTGCTTGCCCTTCGATCATAGGTAAAAAGAAAGAATATGTAGAGGTGTTGGCTGAGAAATTGAAAGCCACAACCGGCAACTTTGAGCCT
This sequence comes from Eubacteriales bacterium, assembly GCA_045654725.1. GTDB lineage: Bacteria > Bacillota > Clostridia > Oscillospirales > CAG-272 > UBA1740. Next base: position 371 of record JAZONX010000003.1, on the reverse strand, counting down.
GTTTATACACATCGAGAGGACGGCAGACGACTGATCTTGAAATGCAGAAAACGTTCTTATATCACTTTCAATGAGAAAGCTATGGGAAAGAAATATAAGGTTTCTCATTGGAATTAAAGGTTCAAAATTGTTGGGGTAACTCAAAACAAAGGGCAGGTCATAAGACCTGCTTTTTGTTTTGGCTCTTTTTGTTTGGTTTTATGCCATTGCTCCATCTCCGAACGAAGTGAGGATTATGGGCGGAGTCGCTTTGCGACTTCGTTAGTGAGCCTTGCGAACGTTGTCGTTAGGTTCAAGCCGAGCAAGCGCAGACGCGCAATACGACTATATTTTCGGGAGTAAGCATGACTAAATATTCCTTCAGCCCAGCA
>JAZONX010000002.1:0-42307 GCA_045654725.1 Eubacteriales bacterium | reverse complement strand
ATTACCAATGCTTTGAAATTCTCGGGATATGCCGTTCTTCCTTTCTTGTTTCCCATACAAAAAACCTCCTGCAGTAGATATTTCTATTCTACTACAAGAGGTTTTTTATTTCAATGTCCGTTTTTACGGGTTCAGTTCAATACCCGACCGTTTTTTGTTCTATTTATGATACCTTTTGCCAGCAAGAATTGTAAATGAACGATAAAGCGCCTCGAAAAGCAACACCCTCATTAGCTGGTGCGGGAAGGTTAGTGCGGAAAATGACAACCTAACTTCACATTCTCGCTTAACTTTATCGGATAATCCATGGGATGAGCCTATTATCAATGCGATCTTTCCACTCTCATCTGCCATTCTACCGATCAACCCGGCGAGGGCAACCGAATCATACTGTTTTCCCTCAACGCAGAGTGCAATCTTGCTTGCGCCCTTGGGTATTGCCGCTAAAATTTTATCGGCTTCGGAGTCAAGCGCGCGTGAAATTTCGCTCTTATCGTCTTCGTTGTTGATTTTTTCTTCCTTTATATTTATCTCGTCAACTCTCGCGTACTGCGAGAGTCTTTTTTTATATTCGTTGACTCCGTCCTTGAGATAGCTCTCCTTGAGAGATCCAACCGAAATAATCGTAATATTAGCCATTATTTTATCCTCGAAAGCTTGGTAAGTCCACCACAGAGACCTTCAACAAGCGCGTCAATATCTTCCTTTAGATTTCTATGAGAAAGGCTTATTCTTATGGATGTATCGGCTTCTGCTTCGCTTCTGCCGAATGCCGTTAGAGCAGAGGAAAGATGTCCGCCGTTAGACGAGCAGGCAGATCCGCTTGACACAAAAATGCCAAGTGAGGAAAGATAGTGAAGCATAGTTTCGCTTTTTATAGCGGGCAGAGTTAGGTTTACAATATGCGGAGCCGACGTCTTGGGCTTTGTCACCGAAATCTCGGGGAGCTTGTCCTCGATTGAGCTGATAAGATATGCCTTAAGCTCGCTCATTATAGAATATCTCTGGCGAATTTCTGCCGTTGCAATTTTGATAGCCTCGCCGAAGCCGGCAATTCCGGGCACATTTTCTGTTCCTGATCTCATTCCGCCTTCCTGACCGCCACCGAAAATAATAGCCGAAAGACCTCTTGCCTTCATAACCGCAGGATCTACAACAAGTGCGCCAACGCCCTTTGGACCCTCGATCTTATGCGAGGAAATCGTGATCATATCTGCACCGCATTTTGACTTGGTAAAGGGGATTTTCATATAGCTCTGCGTAGCGTCAATGTGAAGCAATGCATCTGGCGATTTTGTCTTCATAAGCCTTGAAACCGCTGCAGTGTCATAAAGTGCACCCGTTTCGTTATTAACCATCATCATGCTGACGAGAATAACGTCGCGTGTCATCTCGCGCTCGAGCGCCGACATATCTATCTCACCGCCAAGTGTGGGAATGCGAACGATATTAAAGCCCATTTTTTCAAGCATATCAAGAGGCCCGTTCACCGAGGCGTGCTCACCCATTGTGGTGATTATTTTCGAGCCGCGTCTGTATCTTTCCTTGGATAGGGCTCTACCGATAATAGCGAGGTTGTTCGCCTCTGTTCCAGATGCTGTAAAGATAACCGAGCATCCCTTCGCCATAAGCGAATCGCATATCTGTGCTCTTACGCCGTTGATAATCTTTTCGGCATCAAAGCCCATGGCGTGCAGAGATGAGGGATTGCCATAATATTCCCTCGAAACCTCCATATATTTTTCTAAAGCCGCATCGCATATTTTTGTCGTTGCGCTATTGTCAAGATAGATCCTTTTCATTTATTCACCTTTATGTAAATCAAGAATTATTCGTTTAAAAGTCTCCCCGCGCTGGCGATAATCGCTGAAGCTGTCGTAGCTTACAGATGCGGGAGATAGAATTAAAGCTCCAACCTCGCGCGCAATCGAATCTCCAAGTTTTACTGCAGATTCAAAATCATCTGCGATATAACTGGAAACCTCGCCCGAGAGAGAAGAATATATTTCGTATCTGTTCTCGCCATATAATACCACCGCAGTGGCAAATTTTTTAAGAGCGAAAAGCATTTTTGAGTAGTCAAGTCCCTTGCTTTTTCCACCGAGAATAACAACCGCCCGCCGTGCGAGAGAAAGCATGGTTGCGCTAGTCCTCGCAGGGCTTGTGTCGATAGATGAATCGTAATAATCGACTCCCTCGTGCGAGAAAAACAATTCGCATCTGTGCTTAAGACCCGAAAAGCTCTCTGCGACCGATAAAATCCCATCCCGTGAAACAAGACCGTCGCATAAAGCGATTGCCATCATAAGATTTTTTAGGTTATGCGGCTCGCAACGGCGCACCTTTTCAATCGAAATAACCTTCTCGCCATTGCGGAAAATCCATCCCGCTTCCAAAGTCAGATACAGCTCGGCATTGTATAAGTTGCGGAGCGATTTGAAGCTGGCCGTATTGCTGATTATTCCGTATGCTCCCGGTATATCAGACAGTTCGTCTGTCACGACAAATTCGCGCGCAGACCGAAGAAGGGAAAGCTTTGTATCCTTGTATTCTTCAAAATCCTTGTGCCAATCGAGATGATTAGGCGTAATGTTCGTTACACATGCGCGCTCAACCTTGGGTGCACAGTATTTGAGCATAAAGCTTGAAAGCTCTGCCACGTATCTGTCAGTCTTGCCAAGCTCGGCATACATGGGCTCACCTATGTTACCGATAAGCCGGCTGTTTACACCCTCGTAAGAGAGCAACATATTAGTCAGAGTAGCCGTCGTGCTTTTGCCGTCGGAACCGCTTATCGCAATAACGGGTCGTCGATTTTCCGCAAAAAACAACTCTGCATCAGAGCTGAAAACCATGCCTTTTGCCTTTGCCGACAGAAGTTCAGCTCGCTCTCTTCTCACCGACGGAGAGAAGAAAATGACATTCTCGTCAAGATCATCATAGGCCCTATCCCCATCAAAAACACGATCACTGTTTGGCAGATTTTTGCAATCGATCGGCTTGTCTGATCGCAGAGTTATTTTACATTTTTCAAGAGGCAGGGAATTGATTAGCGAAATGTTGGACCTTCCAAGTCCAAAAAATCCAACCGAACATCCATCGCGAAGTATTTTTAGCATAAACTAAATCACCCTTTATTATATATAATTTTTGACTTGCCGTCAAGTCGGTTGAATAAAGTTTATAAAAAAGAAAAGAAAAACCGACGCTTCCAATATATGAAAACGTCGATTTTTTGTTAATTGATCGAGCTTGTAAGCCGGGTTCTGTACGTCTTGCGACGCAGCTGTCATCTATCTTCACTGTGGATCTCCCCACAGTTCAAGCCTTGCGGCTCTGCCACCATGAAACGGGCGAGCAGCCCGTCAGCAAGCTGAAGATCAAGGTGTTGCATCGGATAGGGTTTACAGCGGACTTATGTTACCATAAGAACTGGTGAGCTCTTACCTCGCCTTTCCATCCTTACCACGACCGTTTTTGATAATGCAGAACAAAATTCCAATGAATTTTTAGAAGCGGTTTTTAGCCTTGACGTAGTTTTCTACGCCTGACGACATAAAAACCCCTTCCTCTGCATCACCCAAAACGCTTGTGGTGCAGAACTCATACATTATTAAGAACAGCCGTGGCGGTTTATTTCTGTTGCACTTTCCCGGGAGTCGCCTCCGGCGGACGTTATCCGTTATCCTGCTCTGTGATGCCCGGACTTTCCTCGCCGTAATAGCTTTCGCCAACATACGGCGCGACAGCCCCGCTCGGTCAATTGTGTATTATATCAAATAATTATTCGTTTGTCAAGCATTAAATACATCTGGATTTCGAGCATGTAAAGTAGATTATCTGCTTTTCCTTGGAGAATTCCTTGATAAGCTTCAGCGCCGCATCAACCTTTTTGTCATCAAGAGCGGTAAAGGGGTCGTCAAGAATGATGAAAGGACGTTCGTTTTCGTAAAGCGAATCAACAAGCGCGAGCCTTGAGGCAAGATTGAACAAATCACGAGTTCCTCGGCTGTATGCATCCGGCGTTTTAGAGGACGTGCCCTCCTGCTTGGTGATACCGAACTCGGTATTCATCTCAAAGTTCTCGCCAGAAATGCCGCCGATGGTTTCCGCATATCTAAGGAATCCTGCTTTAGTCTTTCCAAGATATTTTGCGGTAATATTGTCTTTTGCCAACGTAATGTAATGTTTGGTTAGCAAAATTGTATTATAATTATCGGTATGCTTCGCTAAAAGTTCCTCCAGCTCGCTCTTTTTCATAAGCAAATCGTGGCGACTGTCAAGCTCGTCAGCATAGTTTCTGCTTGCTCGCTCTGCCAGAGTATACTCTCTGCTGAGGGTGGCGAGCTCCTCGTCAAGCTGTTTACGACGCGCGTCTATCTCGCGGAGCTCGACCTCGGTCTTCTTTTGCGCACCTTCGCCAATAGCATTAAGACTCTCAAGTCTTTCAAGGTCGCCTCGTTTAGCTAGAATTTCAGCACCAAGTCGATTGTACTCATTCAGCGCCACACGAAGCTCGGAGAAGGGATCTGGAGTTTTAAGATCAAACCTGCCCAGAAATTCTGCAACTTCAAGACGAAGTCTTTCGGCACGCTGGGTCTTGGATGCAATGTCGGTCTTAATATATCTCTCGGTCGCTGCTACTTCACAATATCTCTCGTATTCGCGGATAATGTGTTCAGCTCTTGAGATATGGTCCCCAACAGTTTCGGGAAAATAGGAAATAAGCTCGTCAAGGCCATAGCTAGTGCTTTCGGACTCGATGATTGCAAATTTCAGAAGCGCGCGCATATCGTTAATCCTTGCGAGAGCCTCATTATTGTCGCGAATATCAACGTCCGAAACATCTTTGAAGAAGAGCGAAATTCTATCATTTCTCTTTTTCTTTTGTCTTGACGAGGCTGCGCTCATAATAGCAATTCCAACAGCCATCACTCCAATACCGATAACCGAGAGCGGAATCATTGAAATTGCAATTCCGACAAAGCAAAGCGCAATACCGACAATGAGCATCAGAATATAAAACGCGTTTAGCTTGTTTTTGCCATTACGAATAAGCTCGTCAATTTTGTCGATTTCCTCGTCGGAGGGTATTCTGCCGCTGAAAACTTTGCGTGCGCGAGCATAGTTCGGATCCTTCTTCTTCTCGGCAGATTCCTTTGCGCGTGCAAGCGAAACCCTTGCTCGGTCTATCATAGCTCCGTCGACTTTATCCTTGAATCTGCTGGCGAGTCTGGTAAATTCGGGATTTTCAATCATATCATCTACCGAACTAGCAAGACTTTTTGCTTCGTTATTCTTGAATGATGCCTCATCAATCTCGCTGAATGAAGGAACCTGTTCACCGAAAATCTCACCCATGGAAGCGCGCTTTTTTGTCAATTCATCAAGAGTACGCTTGATTTCGTCATAACGTCTCTCGTGATTGTTCTGCGCGAGATGTAGAGTAAGCTCCTCTCTTTGCTTCATTAATGAGGTGCTTTCTTTTTGGGTCTTTTCGATTTTTTTTGCAATAGCAGTCATGCTCTCGCGTGTATTTTTCAGGGCTGTTTCGGTCTGCTCGAGATGCTCGATTTTGCGGTTTATTTCGTCAATTTTTGCCTTCGTATCGGCAATCTCGCCCGAGCCACCCTTCTTGTAGTAGAATTTTCTCTGTTCCTCGAGGGTATCCATTGCATCGTCCATTCCGCCTATGTCTCCGTCACAGCCAACCAGGTCGGAGAGCTTTGCAGATATGGATTTATTATCGCTCCTTGTGGTCAGGGCTCTCTCCGAGAGAAAGACAGTGCGCTCAAAACCATCTGCATCAATTCCGAACAACCACTTACCGAGGCCCTCCTCAAAATCTCCGAGCTCTCTACCGGTTGCGGTATCATAGAGAGCAAATTTATCATCCGACGCCTTTGCACCAAAACTACGCTCAACGCGATATGTTTTGTCATCGGTAGAAAAGATGAGCCAACCACCGCAAATGCCACCTTGCCAAGGAAGATAATGCTTTCTTTCGTTTTCGTCGAGGTTCGCCTTTTTGGATTCGCTCATTCCGTAAAGCATAACCTTTATGAAGGCAGCGAGGGTGCTTTTTCCGCTTCCATTGTCCTCCTTGATACAGTTGAGGCCGTCCTTGAAGCTAAATTTTTGCTTGTTGATTTTACCGAAGTTTTCAATGTAACATTCTAATAGCTTCATGCCGTCCTCCTAATCAAATAATTCTTCGCCCATAAGAGCGTTTATGCCGCAGCAAATGATCTTCTCTTTAGTTTCCTCGTCAAGCGTATCATCGGCTGTTACTGTTCTAATGAATTCGCCTTTGAGCGATTTGTCGTACTTATAGTCGGCGGGATTGATCGCCATTCTCGAGTTGTCTTTGATCTCGAAATAGTAGAATTTGCCCGAAAAATCGCGCATAATCGCGTCGGTATCTCGCCAAAGGTCGGGAGTGTATCTTCCCGAGATTTGAAGCCTAACCAAATCACAGGAGGGAAGTCCCGAGAGAGCCTTTGCGGCGCGCTCGCCGATTTCTGTTGAACGGGTTGCGCCCGTAATATCAACCTCTGCAATATGAAGCTTACGCTTTGCAAATGCCCTAAAGGAAAATCTGACGTTTTTGCCATCTGTGTCGAGAATAACGTATCCCTTATCTCCCGCCTCATCAAATCCGCGACCCTCAGGAGTTCCCGAGTAAACCGCGCAGCCGCGGTGATCGATCGTATGAGCCGAGTGGGTGTGATAATGACCGAGAGCAATATAATCTATATTTCTCTCCGCCGCCTCTGATAGTCCTATGGATTCGGGTGCGGCACTCTTGTCACGCAACTCGCCATGGAGAAGAATTATATTTTTTGTGTCAAAAGGCAGAGCGAGACTATCAAACATTCCCTCGCAAATTCTGTTTCTTCCGGCAATAGTCACACCGTCAAGGGTATAGTATGTCCAATCGTCGCCAAAGGTCAGCAGATTCTTCGGAAGAGTACGACCGCAGGAAGTAAGCGCATCGCCCTCGTGGTTGCCTTGAAGGTAGAAGAAGGTTATCCCACGGTTAATCTCGATAATATCAAGAGCAGTATCGAGAGCCTTGCCCGAAACTCGATCGCTGTCGAAAAGATCGCCTGAAATAAGTATTGCAGCAGCACCGAGAGCCGATGCTTCCTCGATGAGTCTACCGAATCCCGAAAGAAGCTCTCTGCGGCGCTCACGTCCCTTATCTGCAGGCAGTCGCGACGTAAGAGGAGAGTCCAAATGTATATCCGATGTATGTATAATTCTCATATATGTATCCTTTCTTTCTCCGCTTTGGATCTAAGACGGTATTCACTGGGCGGGTATCCAAATTTTGCAGAGAAAACCTTTGAAAAATAGGATTGATCAGAAAATCCTGTTTCCGATGCAATCTCGCTGATAGTAAGGCTGCTTTCGTTTAAAAGATGCACCGCCATGTCGAGCTTTACCTCGGTAATATATGCGTTTACGGTAATTCCGTATTGTTTTTTGAAAGAGGTGAGAAGGGTTGACTTTGAGCATTTCAGCGCCTCGCAGATATCGGGTATAATGAGCTTTTTGTCGATGTTTTCGGCGATATATTTCTTTGCCTGCTCGCCGACCGTGGATTTAACAAGCGGTATAGCGTTTGAAATAGTCAGATATCTCGCGCACAGAGTCATAATATTAACGTAGGCTTCTACGAAATCTCGATCAACGAGAGGGATGTTGGTACACTCCTCTTCCGGCGTGCTGTCAAGCAGTTTTTCGAGCATTCGTTTAGCTTGCTCGGCATCCTCGGGGCTTGCCGCCACCTGACCCATCATAAGAAATCCGGTCAATGTACCGAAATTATAGAGGGGGCTTATCGCTTCTGTAATACCAAAACGGCATTTGTATATATGCGTGTCCTGTTTGGTAAGGGCGGCGGAGCATGCCTCTCTGTCACATTTTACACATTCGCTGCGCTGTCCCTCTATGCTCTGTACTTTAACACAAAAGGGAATGTGCTCTTTGGGGTATGCTGCGATTTCTTCGTAGTTTGCTCCGTGAAGAGAAACGCGGAATCCCGTGATCTTATGAAGCTCGGCAAGTACTGAAACTATCTCCTGTTTATTCATAATTACTCCAAATTTGTAAAAAAGTCAAAATATTGTTCTATTCTACAAAATATTATACTATTTTCCATTGAATTTGTCAATAGCATAAAGTATAATATTATAACACAATAAAAAAAGAGCGTTATCATTTTTGAAAAATCTTAATATTATGTTGTCACTTTTTGGAGGTGTTTCATAGTATATATTGTAATTTTTGTTTGATTAACCTCCTGATATGCAAACAATTATTGTCAAAAAGCGCGGTTTTTAAGGAGAAAGGTAAAATGATTAAGATTTATAGTGCAAAAACTGATAAAGAATCCGGTGTATTTGCCGCAGGTGTCCTTGCTGACGTTATCAAGTCCAAGCCTGATGCGGTGATGGGTCTTGCTACCGGTTCTTCTCCGCTGAATATGTATAAGGAGCTTATTAGAATGTGCTCCCGGGGTGAGATATCTTTTAAAGATGTGAAAAGCGTTAATCTTGACGAGTACGTAGGGCTCGCTCCCGATCACGATCAGAGCTACGCTTACTTTATGAACGAAAATCTGTTTAACCACATTGATATTGATAAAGCAAAGACAAATCTCCCCGACGGTCTTGCTCCCAATCCTGCAGAGGAGTGCAAAAGGTATGACGGTGTTGTTGCGAGCATGGGAGGAATTGATATTCAGGTCCTCGGTATAGGCAACAACGGTCACATCGGTTTTAATGAGCCGAGCGATCATTTTGCAGAAACCTCTATTCTCGTAGAGCTCACCGATAGCACCATTGATGCAAATGCTCGCTTCTTCGCCTCTAGAGATCTCGTTCCCACCAAGGCAATCTCTATGGGTATCGGACAGATTATGTCTGCGAAGAAGATCCTTCTCCTTGCCTATGGAAAGGGTAAGGCCGAGATACTTGAAAAAGCGCTTTTCGGCCCTGTAACCCCCCTCGTTCAAGCATCAATTCTTCAGACCTTTGATGGCGAGGTTATTGTCTGCGCAGATGAAGACGCACTTTCCGTAATTAAAGAAAAACACCCTGACGTTATCTAATTTTTTACAAAATGAGCCGACTAATCTCGGCTCATTTTTTCTTTTTGCTAGAAAAACTTGACAATTGCTCAACATAGTGCTAAAATATAATTGTTACAAAGTAACAAAATCAATTAAGGAGAACTAAAATGAAAAGAATTTTATCCCTTATTCTCGCAGTACTTATGTGCTTCTCGCTCTGCCTTGCGTTTGCTTCTTGTGAATTTTTCGGCAATTCCGATGACAAAGACGACGATAGTGGCAAAAAAGAAACAGTTTACACTATTACTCAGGATGAGTGGGATGCTAACCTTGAAGAGGTGAACTACACCGCCGATATGAAAATGGTTATGGAAATGGTTTACAGCATGGGCGAAATGGAGCAGAGCATGAAGGTTTCAGCTGATGCTCTTATAGAGCAGACATCCGACTCTTGCTACCAGGAAAACATTACCAAGTCGGAATACACCGGTTCTGACCCCCAAGAAGATGAGGAAATCGGTTATTACCAAAAGAAGGGTGATAAGGTTTATCAAATCAGCGAGGGCAAAGATGGTTGGATCGGTGAAGAATACGATTATTCCTTCGATCCCATTAGCGAGGTGTTTGATTCCTTTGCAGAAGGTATAACCTATGATGATCTTATCTATGATGAGGAGAAGAAGGTTTATACCTACGTTACCAATGGTTCCTATATGGGAATGGACGAGGGCGAAATCAATATGGAGATTCGCTTCGAAAACGGTAAAATCGTCAAGATAGAAATGGTTATGGACTATGAAGTCGCTGAAGATGGAGTGGAAGTAAATTGCGATTTTACTTGTACAATCAATTTCTCTAAGCTCGGCAAAACCACAGTAGAGGTTCCTGCATACGAGATCGTAGAATAATTCTCTCATATCCTTTTGAATTACATACTTAAAAGAGGGCGCCTGAGCGTCCTCTTTTTTGACAAAAAATAACTGTTGACTTTTTCGCTTGTTTTGGGTATAATATATTACACCAATAAATCTTATGGGGCCGTAAGGGTTTCGACGGGGATTTTGAGGTATGATAAGCGTGGCGGGCCGGATAATCCCGTAATAATGTCCAACCTTAAAAATAAACGACAACAATAAAGTTGCTCTTGCAGCGTAAGCTGTGACGCGGCCATAAGCGCCGCCCGTACCGTGGATGAGGACTACGGCTTCCACCGTGCGTCAAATTAGTAGTGAACTTGAACCGAGATTTCGCTCTTGTATCGGTCAAGCATTAAAGGGCTACCAAAGTGAGAGCCTGTCTGTCGGCGCTCACAGAGGGAAATTATAAAAGGCAAGACTGCCCACGGAGAAGGTTATATCAAGAGGTTTTCGGACACGGGTTCAACTCCCGTCGGTTCCACCATTCATTCTCACGCAAATTGAGAAATTACAAAAAACGCCTGTATAGTAATATTTAGTTGCTATGCAGGTGTTTACTTTTTTCGGTGTTTACTAATCGTGTTAGGTAATTTTATTCGTTTTGGAAAAGTTTATGATTGTTATCCTCACTCTTTAAGTGATAAAATTATAAAACTCCTAAAATATTAGTCGAATCATTGAATTCATACACAATTAATGATATAATTAGCTTGTAAACAAAAAAACCTAGAAAGCGAGTGGGCATTATGGCTGATAAAAAAGAAAAGAAATACGTGAGCGATAATTCTCAACTTATGGCTGAATGGGATTGGGAAAAGAACGACGAATTAGGCTTAAATCCAAATCAACTAGCCCAACAATCCAATAAAAAAGCATGGTGGAAATGCCCAAAGGGGCACCAGTGGGAAACAGTGATTTCCGCAAGAACAAAAGGCGGAGGATGTCCGTATTGTTCAAATAAAAGAGTTCTGATTGGATATAATGATTTGGCAACTACGCATCCCAAATTAGCTCAAGAATGGCATCCAACAAAAAATGGTGATCTTAAGCCTACGGATATTACACACGGTGTAGGAATTAGCATTTGGTGGAAATGCTTATTAGGTCATGAATGGAAAACAACGCCTAACAAACGAACATCTGATAAAACTGGATGCCCTTTTTGTTCTGGAAAAAAAGTTCTGCATGGTTTTAATGACTTAAAAACTACGCACCCAAGATTATCAGAAGAGTGGCACCCTACATTGAACCGAGGACTTACTCCAGAAAATGTAACTTTTGGATCTGGCAAGATAGTATGGTGGAAATGTCATAAAGGCCACGAGTGGAGAGCATCAATAAGTAACAGAAGCAAAAATAGAAACTGCCCGATTTGCTCAAATCAAGCAAAAACATCTTTTCCTGAGCAAGCACTCTATTTTTATCTAAAAAAGTGGTTTCCTTATGTAGAAAACAAAAACATGTCGGAGATTGGTATGGAGTTGGATATATACATACCATCAATAAAAACGGCAATAGAGTACGATGGTGTATACTATCATAAATGTAGTACTATATTAAAACGGGAACAGAGAAAGAATCTATTGTGTAAAAACAATGGCATAAGATTAATTCGTGTTCGTGAAAAAGGACTTAAAACATACGATGACTGCGAATGCGTAACCGTTGAGACCCCTTCAAATCCCCTATCAACTAGCAAAGCTTTGATAACTGTCTTTCAATTATTGGGCATAGAGAAACCAAACATTGACTTAGTAAAAGATAATAGCGAAATCCTTGATTTGTATTTAACATCAGAGTATAACAGAAATTTAGAACAGATCAATCCAAAATTAGCATCTGAATGGCATCCCACCAAAAACGGCGGATTAGAGCCGAAGAATTTTGCTGCAAATAGTAGCAGAATTGTTTGGTGGAAATGTCAAAAAGGGCATGAATGGCAAGCAAGCATACACAATCGTGCCAAAGGTAAAGGGTGCCCTTATTGCAGTGGACGTATGGCTATTGCTGGAGAGAATGATTTATTATCCTTATATCCCAAACTGGTTGAAGAATGGGATTATGAATTAAACGGTCATACTGAACCCAATAAGGTAAAACCAGGAAGCAATATTCGCGTATGGTGGATCTGTAGTACCTGCAAGCACAAGTGGAAAACAGCGATTAATAATAGGACTGCAGGACGAGGTTGTCCAAAATGTGGCGAACTAAAAAAAGGGGTAAAAAGAAAAACTCACGATTTTTTCGAACGTGAAATAGAGGCAATAAATCCCAATATTAAATTAATAGATACATATGTAGTCTCAACCCAAAAAATTAAATGTCATTGTTTGAAGTGTAGCCATGAATGGAGTGCTCTCCCCGGAAACCTGCTTAAAGGAAAAGGTTGTCCCGAATGCTATAAAGCAAGGAGAAAAAATGGAAAAGTATAGTTACGAAAGTGCTGTTAAAAACGCTAAAAGACATGCTTTTATTTCTCAATATACTGATTTGTGTGCATTGAAGAAAATTATAGGCAATAAATGTTTGCGTTTCACACGGGTTGATGAATTAAACGATTTGATTGAAAATCAAAATATGCACGATTTGTGGAAATTTAAGGTTTATGTTTCTTGTTTTACATATCGTGAGCATGAATCTTACTTCTTTTGGAGCACTTATTGCAAATGCAAACCTTGTGGGGTGATGATTTCTTTTCAAACTAACCAATTGCAGAAGTTATCTTTTTCTCCTGATGAAAAATGTCAAGAGATACCTTTAGTGGAGTGTAAGCAAACCATCCCAAATTCAACCTTTAGCAAAAACGTATCTACTGATACATGGGGGATATATGATTATTCTTGCGTTGATGTTGCATATATTCCTAGAGGTATGAAATTCGATAAAATTGAACATTTCCAAGGACGCATAAAATATCACGAATGGGATATGGAGTGCGAAACAAGATTGCGTGTCACTATAAGGCCGAAATCTCGTGAATATCAATTGGAAGATGTCAGAAAAGATCGATATTTAAGACCTTCTAATCAGTATTTGTATGCAAAGTTAACACCTGAATGTTTGGAAACAATGACAATAACATTGTCCCCGTTTGGCAACGCAAGATTGAAGGAAGATGTTGAGAAGCTATTAATAGAAAACGGTCTGTATGGCAAAGTAAAGATTATTGATAGCAGTCTTTGGGGAGAAGTAAAGTAATGTTTTATAACTAATGGATGGTGGTGTTGCTCGCTACCATCCATTTTCACAAAAAATAAATTTTCAAATCATTCACCATACTTAATTTTCACCTTCTACTTAGTAAAAAAGCACTTATGGATTTCCTTTTTATCACGACTATTACAACCACTTTACCGACTCTATCCATATGGTCTTTTTCGTGAGAATGAGCAGTTACGGGTCGGTTCCACCAATGCATTAAAAAAGCACCCGCAAGGGTCCTTTTGGCATGGGTGGAACCGACATTGGAGTTGAACCTGCTCGAGTGCACAGCACTCGAATCGGGTTCACATATCCCACTCGAAGATCGACAAGCTTGCTTGTCAGGCGAAGAGTGTGGAAATATTCGCCTTAGGCGAAACCCCGTCGGGTGCTTTTTGCATTGGTGGGACCGACATTGGAGTTGAGCTCGCTCGAGTGCACAGCACTCGAATACGGGTTTACATTCTCGTCAAAAGACGGACTAAGCAGAAGTTATTGAGCTTAATTTGTTGACAAAATACAAAAAGCACCCAAGAGGGTGCTTTTTGCTATTATAAATATTGAATTAAACTTCCTGATAAACGATCTCGATAGTACCAATCCAAATCTGCTTATTGTTATTGGTGTGAACATTCTTAAAAGTAAAGGAGCTGCTGTTTACTTCAATAGTAGCTACTGCTTCTTCAAGAGTAGAGAATGTTACATCGGTTGCTACAGAATAAATTTCGGTACCTGCTGCATCTGTAACAACATATCCGGTACCACGACCTGCAACGGTAAAGGAAATCTTTATAGAAACGATTTCATATCCCTCGCTAACAGAAACGGTGATAGAGTTACCATTTGCAGAACTGTGGTTGTAAAGTCGAATCTGATTGGGAATTGTAAGAGTATCCTTATAGTAAAGTATCGGATGCGCGCTGTAGCTGCCTTTATCGGATGTTACGGTGAAGATATTGGCATCAAGACCTACAAGTGCAGCATCATTGCCACCGGTCATATTGGTGGACTGGGTATCAGTAATGGTGTTAGCCATTACAACAGTAACTGGGTCAGCCTTTACTGCAGGCTTTTCATAAGCAATCTCTACACCACTAACATAAGCAGTTGCGCTGCCGTTGTTGGTAAGAACGAAGTTCTCGGTAGAATTAAGTGCAATAGTAACAGAGAGAGCATCCTCATCTACACTATATTCATATGCAGTACCGATAGCACCCTTAAGGTTATTAAGCTGAGTTGCGTTGGTTGTGTAAATTGTAATGAAGCTGATAGTAAGACCATTCTTATTTACAACAGTAAGAGTATTAAGCTTCTTAAGCTGCATATATGCCTTTGCGGTTGTATAGAGTGAATAAGTAGAGCTACCCTTTGCAATTTCAACGTCGAAATTATCGCCGCTCCAAGTCCAATGAGTCTTATTTTCATCAAGCACACCGTTGGCGATAGTAGTATCTGTAGCAATGGTGATGTGGGTGGTAACAAGCTTCATATTCCAATCACAACGATCGCAGAGGCCGCTCTTATCTTCGTCTACGTGACCAAGAGCAGGATCGCTTGTAGCAAGACAATCGCAAGCTGCGGGCTCGGTACAAGTGGGCTCAGAGAAAGAGTGAGTGTGGTTGATAATTGTAAGAACGCCACCTTCTACCTTAGCCTTCTGAGTAGTGGGACTACCGGTGTTTCTAGAGGGTTTACCATATACACTAATGGTATCTCCAACAACAATCTTAACGTCGGTCCATTTAGAGTAGGATACGCCATCAGCATTCTTGGGGAGTCTGATAAGAATTGTATCACCAGCCTCGTCTTCGATAATGAAAATACCGTTGGCTGCATCAACAATCTCGGTAACAACGCCTTCTACATAATAGCTGCTGCTGAGGGACACGATAATCATGCAATTTGCAGTGTAGAGAGAAACTTTGCTGTCAGCAGCGGGAAGAATTCTCTTGGTGCATCCATCAAAATCGCAGGTGATATCAAGGTTATTGTCAACGTGGTCAACAATCTCGGTCTCGTCACCGGTGTATGTATCTCCACATGAGCAAGTGTAGGTTGTATAACCTGTAGCAGAACAGGTAGGAGCAGTAACTACTGCATCATAGGAGTGTACGTGATAAGCAGGATCTTCTTCTCCGCAATTAGAACACTTGCCATCTGCATAGGAGTGTCCGATTGCTGCAACCTCATCTGTGATGTAGGTGTCGCCGCAATTACAAGTATGTGTGGTGTAACCAGCTTCGGTACAAGTAGGAGCAGTAACTACAACATTGTGGTTGTGACCAAAAGCAGCCTCGCCTGCTACAACGTAGCTGTCGCCGCACTCACATGTGTATCTTGTATAACCATCTTCGGTACAGGTAGTAGCGTGAACCTCGCTAATGTGGTTGTGAACGTGATCCTCGCCTGATCCCTTCAGAGCATAGAAGGAAAGGTAGTATTCGGCAGTATTACCTGCGGTATATGTGCTCCAGTTGTTCTTGGAGGAATACCACTCAAGGTATGTATTACGACCGATGTTCTTAATAAGGAATGTAGTATCACTCTTACTCACAAGAGACCAAGAGAAGTTAGGTCCTGCGGAGTTAAGAGAGCTGTAGCTTGCAGCCAAACCAAGTCTTTCACCGGTAAGGGATGTGAAGTAGTATGAGCCGTCTTCATTTACGGTAACAACCCAAAGCTCAGCATCGGTAACTTTTGAAAAATCGTCTGCAGTGTAATCAACGCCCTTGTTGTAGTAGGAAGAGGAGCTTACCTTATTGGCAGAAAGAAGCTTGTTATACTTAGGGTTACCGATAACAACGATGTCACCTGTCTTAAGCTCTGTAACAAGAACCCACTCGAGAACGGGTGCTACGTATTCAAGACCGCATTCGCACTTGCTGTCTATGAAAGTATGATCAATAACGGCAACCTCGTCAGCAACATAGCTGTCGCCACAAGTACAAGTGTAAGTGGTGTAACCTGTTTCGGTACAGGTAGGAGCAGTAACTACTGCATCATAGGAGTGTCCGCTTGCTGCAACCTCGTCAGCAACATAACTGTCGCCACAAGTACAGGTGTAAGTGGTGTAACCTGCTTCGGTACAGGTAGGAGCAGTAACTATGGACTTATAGGAGTGTCCGCTTGCTGCAATCTCGGTCTGTGCAACAAGAACCTCTTCGCATACCGAGCAATGCTCGCCTGCGGTAAGACCGGTTTCTGTGCAAGTGGGATCTACAGCCTCATCGATCACAATTGTGTGACCAAGTGCCTCACCCTCTGTTGCTCCACATCCACATGTTTTGGGAGCTGTGCAGGTCGCGTCGCTGAAGACGTGATCGTGCTCTTCATTTCCGCCAATGCCGGGAATCTTGCTGGTAAGATTTTCAATCACATCACAAGAAGTGAAGGAAAGAGCAGCTACCATGATTGTAAGCACAAGCAGCATAACAATTTTAAGATTTTTCATAGTGTACTTCCTTTCTTTTTTTGAACACTTGTATATTATAACATAATCATACCGTATTGTAAATTGATATATTACACAAAAAAACTTCTTTTTTATATGCATTTTGAACAAATGTTTTTTTATAATTTTTCCATGAACAAAAAGCAATTTTCGATCAATCTATACAAGCAAAGAAAAAGGACACTTTGAGTGTCCTTTTTCGAAAAAATGTAAATAAAACCTTACAAAAGTATGCAAATTAAGCCATTCGAGCCTTCGTTTATAATTTTGCCCAAGGTTTCTCCGAGCTTCTCGCGCGATTCATCGGGCATATGTGAGAGCTTTGCATTCATTCCGTCGCTGACCATGTCGTAAAGCGATCTTCCAAACATATTGTACTCCCAAACCTTCTCGGGATTATCCTGCACCTCGCCTGCGAGGAATTTCACGACCTCCTCGGATTGCTCCTCTGAGCCAATGACGGGGCAAAGGTCAGCCTTTATTCCCGTCTTTATCATGTGGATAGAGTCGGCATGTGCGGTAACCTTTACGCCGTATCCGTTTGCTTGCTTAATGAGAGTTGGTTCCTCAAGTTTAAGGTCGTTTATGGTCGGCATAACGATGCCGTATCCCTTTTCCTCAACGTCCTGGAGCGCGCTCTCGATCTTTGAATATTTTTCTCGGATTTTTGCAAGTTCTCCAATGGTTTTAAGTAGTGCACGATCATCTTTGATTTCGATTCCCGTAAGCTCACTAATATACTTATAATACTCCGAATTGTCTACAGGAATGTTAAAAATCGCAGTACCGTCCCCGGCATTTACCGATACACGCTCAAAATTATATCCCGAGAGATGCTTTTCAATGTCCCCTAGCTTACTCACTTTTTCGGAGAAGGATGCCACGCTTTCAACAAAGCTCTCCTTAAGCTTGTGATCGGAGGGCAAAACCTCGGTCCATTCGGGTAAAGTGAAGTTCATTTCTCGTACAGGAAATTCAGAAAGCACCAGCGCTAGTATCTCGCGAATGTCTTCGGCGTTAAGCTCGGGACAGCAAACGAGTGCAACGGGCGCACCGTATTTTTCCTCGAGCTCATGTGCAAGTGCGTGTGCCGAATCATCCTCGGGATTTGCCGAATTTAAAATAATCGCAAATGGCTTTCCGTACTCACGAAGCTCTCTGACAACTCTTTCCTCGGCAGGAATGTAGCTCTCGCGAGAGATTCCCGCAATAGAACCGTCGGTCGTCACAAGCATTGCAATAGTAGCGTGCTCACCGATAACCTTACTTGTTCCAAGCTCCGCCGCCTCGGGGAAGGGCATTGCCTCCTCCGACCAAGGGGTGATAACCATACGGTTTGCGCCGTCCTCCTCTGCGCCGATAGCACCGTCAACGAGATAACCGACACAGTCGACCATCTTAACCCTGAACTCAATGTCCTCGTCGAGCACAACACGAACAGAGTCATCGGGCACAAACTTCGGCTCGGTGGTCATTATTGTTCGTCCCGAAGCGCTTTGAGGCATCTCATCGAGAGTACGCTGTCTGTCGTACTCGTCCTCGATGTTAGGAATAACAACGTTATCGAGAAATCTATGTATAAAAGTAGACTTTCCCGTTCTTACAGGGCCGACGACACCGATATAAATATCTCCGCCTGTCCTTTTTGCAATATCCGAATAAATAGAATTATCACTCATAAACCTTCTCCTTAAAAAAACTTTCATACAAGACTATGAGTGAGCCGAAAAAAATATCACAAGAACAAGAAAAAAGAGTAAAAATACACGAAAACTCGCTTTTTTTACTCTTTTTTCTTTGTTTTTTACTATTTTATGCCTTGTTAGCAGAGCCGAAGAGCTCGATCTTCTCTCTTACAGTAGCCTTGATTGCTTCTGTGCCGGGAGCAAGAAGCTTTCTGGGGTCGAAGCCCTTACCCTGAAGATCCTTACCTTCTTCGATATATGTACGGGTAGCTGCAGCGAAAGCGAGCTGGCACTCGGTATTAACGTTGATCTTTGAAACGCCAAGATTGATTGCCTTCTTGATCATATCCGCGGGGATACCTGTTCCGCCGTGAAGAACGAGGGGCATATCGCCTGTTTCCTTGCTGATAGCCTCAAGAGTCTCGAAAGAAAGACCGGGCCAGTTTGCGGGATACTTGCCGTGAATGTTTCCGATACCTGCTGCGAGCATTGTAACGCCGAGATCGGCGATCATCTTACACTCTGCGGGATCTGCACACTCACCTGCGCCGACAACACCGTCCTCTTCGCCACCGATAGAGCCAACCTCTGCCTCGAGAGAGATTCCCTTCTCGTTGCAAACAGCAACAAGCTCCTTGGTCTTTGCGATGTTTTCGTCGATGGGGTAGTGAGAGCCGTCAAACATTACAGACGAGAAGCCGGCCTCGATGCACTTATATGCGTGCTCATAAGAGCCGTGGTCAAGGTGGAGCGCAACGGGAACGGTGATGCCGAGTCCCTCGATCATACCCTCAACCATGCCAACGATGGTCTTATAACCGCACATATACTTGCCCGCGCCCTCGGAAACACCGAGAATAACGGGAGAATTCATCTCCTGTGCGGTGAGAAGGATAGCCTTCGCCCACTCCAAATTGTTGATATTGAACTGGCCGACTGCGTAGTGGCCTTCCTTTGCTTTTACAAGCATTTCCTTTGCAGAAACTAACATTTGTATATCTCCTATAAATAAATTTGCCGTAAATATTATACAGTAATTTTCGGGTAAAATCAATAGTTATTTGACAAAAAGTGCGATGAAAAGAAAATATTTATTAAACCCCTTGAAATTTGGGCGAATTTGGTGTAAAATAAAGGGTACGAAAATAATTGTGTTTAACATATGAGGAGAATTAACAGATGATTGACATTAGATTTCTTCGCGAGAACCCCGAGGTTGTCAAGCAGAACATCAGAAATAAGTTCCAGGATAGCAAGCTTCCTCTTGTAGACGAGGTTATTGCTCTTGACGAGGAGCTTAGACAGAACAAAAAACGTGCAGATGATCTCCGCGCAAACAGAAATAAGATCTCTAAGTCCATAGGTATGCTTATGGGACAGAAGAGATTTGAGGAGGCGGAAGAGGCTAAAAAGCTCGTAGCAGAGCAGGCAGCTGAACTTGCAGCTTGTGAGGCAAAAGAGGCGGAACTCTCCGAAAAGGTACAAAAGATAATGATGATTATCCCCAACATTATCGATCCTACCGTTCCAATTGGTAAGGATGACACCGAGAATGTTGAGGTTGAGAGATTTGGCGAGCCTGTAACTCCCGATTTCGAGGTTCCTTATCACACTGATATTATGGAACGTTTCTGCGGTATTGACCTTGACTCTGCTCGTCGCGTTGCGGGTAATGGATTCTACTATCTTCTTGGTGACATCGCAAGACTTCACTCCGCGGTTATTTCCTACGCTCGTGATTTTATGATCGACCGTGGTTTCACCTACTGTATCCCCCCTTATATGATTCGCGCGGGCGTTGTTACCGGCGTTATGTCTTTCGCCGAGATGGACGCTATGATGTATAAGATTGAGGGCGAGGACCTCTATCTCATCGGTACATCCGAGCATTCTATGATTGGTAAGTTCATTGATCAGATCGTTCCCGAAGCAGAGCTTCCTTATACTCTTACATCCTACTCTCCTTGCTTCCGCAAAGAGAAGGGTGCTCACGGTATTGAGGAGCGCGGCGTATATCGTATTCATCAGTTTGAAAAGCAGGAGATGATTGTTGTTTGTCGTCCCGAGGAATCTCCCGCTTGGTTCAATAAGCTTTGGAAGAACACTGTTGATATGTTCCGCACACTTGATATTCCAGTAAGAACAATCGAGTGCTGCTCAGGTGACCTTGCAGACCTTAAGGTTAAGTCTATTGACGTTGAGGCTTGGTCCCCCAGACAGCAGAAATATTTTGAAGTTGGCTCTTGCTCCAACCTTGGTGAGGCGCAGGCAAGACGTCTGAAGATTCGTGTTAAAGGTGAATCCGGAACCTACCTTGCTCACACCCTCAACAACACGGTTGTTGCTCCCCCCAGAATGCTCATTGCTTTCCTTGAGAATAACCTCAATGCTGACGGCAGTGTGAATATTCCCGTAGCTCTTCGTCCCTACATGGGCGGAGTTGACAAGATCATTCCCAAAAGATAAAATATGAAGAATATTTTGATTATCGCAGGTCCATCTGCTGTTGGAAAAACTACTGTTGCACACCGCATGCTTGAACTTGATGATCGCTTTGAATTCGTTCGCTCGGTTACGACCCGTCCTTGCAGAGCAGATAAGTTCGACAACGAGTATATATATATATCCGATGCCGAGTTCCGTCATCAGATCGAGATTGGTGGAGTGCTTGAGCACACCGAATATGCCGGCAATTTTTACGGCACACCTCGTTCAGAGATTGATCGCATTACATCCGAGGGCAGAATTCCTCTACTTATTCTTGATATAAACGGAGTGGAGTCGCTTTGCAAAAACAAGGGCGACATCTCTCCCTGCGGAGTATATGTTTACGATGATATCGATGTGATGGAACAAAGACTTAAAGAACGTTATGCCGATAATTGGAACGAGGATAATCAGCGCAGATACAATTCTCGCCGTAAGCAGAACGTTATCGATTACAGCGAGATGCCCATCCACGAGCCCTACTTCTACGGCTTCATTCTTAACAAGACATCTATAGACGATTGTGCTAAAAACATCTGTAAGGTCTTTGCCGATTTTTGCAATAATGTGCCGAAGGATGAAGCAAAGCTTTCAACACTAGCTGTGTCCTTAAAGGACTCTGTTGTGACTAAAATGTAAATTAAACTTGTCAAAACTGAATAAAAAACAGCCCATCCAACGGTTTTTCACCATTCCGGATAGGCTGTTTTTGTTTTGTAAATTTATTATTCTATATCGTTTTCCTCTTTGTAATCCTCGTATTCTGCAGGCATACAAGTACCGCATGGGACATACTTGAGGGCAAGCAATTCTTCATAGGATAGATCGGTGTTTTCGGTATTCTTTGAGGTCATATTTTCAAGATGCTGACAATCTTTTTCGTGAATTTTCATAGTCTTGGAGTTGAGAACAAAGGTTGCTTCCTCGAAGGGGATTTTCTGAATAATCTCTTCTTCCTCCTCTTCTTTCTCGGGTTCCTCTTCCTTCTCGGGAGGGAAGCAGTAGGTACAAAGCTTATAGCCCTTGTTAATAAGCGACATTACGTCGGAGCTTTCTTTGCGAAAGTCCTCCTTGATAGTCTGTGCGAAATGACAGGTTGGAAGATGAATTGAATCCGAATTTACGCTATAAACGTATACTACCTTCTTTTCTTCTTCGTCATTACTATCGAGTGTTTGATTTTGATCGTCATTTGGACTGTCTTCATCTTTTTTGCCACAAGCGAAAAGCGTGCAAATTATACTCAAAAGCAGTATTAAAGACATAAATTTTGCAAGTCTCATAGAAACCTCCGAGATAGAGTTCGGTCTCTGGTATTATAATCCTTTTGTCGCATTTTGTCAATAGAAAAAAGAAATTGTAAAAAATGCAAGGCCTATTTTTGTGCAATTCGACACAATTTTCTTAAATTTTATTAAAAACATTGACATACCCATACGCGCGTGCTATAATTATGTTGTAGAATTATCCCCTTATTTTGAAACAACCAAAGGAAAGCAAAATGCAACACATAAAACGTGAATTTTTTTACATATTTTTTGGAATTAAGCTGTTGCGAAGAAAAGGAATATAGATGAATACCTCATTAGAAGAAAAGAAAATCGTAGATACAACACCGGAATCTCCAGAGACAAATTCTGGAGTAATTCTTCCTTTTGAGAAACAAGGAGAATTCTATGTTGAAAACCTTGGAGAGATTCCTCGTAAACCATTTTTTGATTTTGTAAAAAGAACTTTTGATATTGTTGCATCAGGATTTGCTCTAATTATTTTAAGTATTCCGATGCTGGTAATTGCCATTGCAATAAAATGTGTGTCAAAGGGAACTGTTTTTTATTCCCAAGAGCGATTGGGTCTCAATGGTAAAAAGATTAAGATAATCAAGTTCCGTACCATGAGTATGGACGCAGAGGCCGGTGGCGCACAGTGGTCATCCGGAGCAGATGACCCACGTATTTTCCCTTTAGGAAGATCATTAAGACTTTCCCGTTTGGATGAACTTCCGCAATTTTGGTGTATTTTCAAAGGTGATCTTAGTATCGTAGGACCCAGACCCGAGCGCGAGTGTTTTTACAATGAGTTCGAGACGTATGTGCATGGCTTTAGCGAGAGGTTAAAAGTAAAACCGGGACTTACAGGATTGGCTCAGGTTACAGGTGGATACGATTTGAAACCGGAAGAAAAAATAGTACACGATATTGACTACATAAAACGAAGATCTTTGATGCTGGACTTAAAAATTATGTTTAAGACGGTCAAAATAGTCTTTTCGCACGAAGGAGCTAAGTAATGGGCAAGCAGAATACGTCGATTCCCAGGGTATCAATAGTGATGCCCGCGTACAACTCCGAAAGATTTATTGAGGGATCTATTCGTTCTGTAATGAACCAAGTATTCGAAGCGTGGGAGCTAATTGTGATTGATGATGGCTCTCGTGATAATACTGCGGAGATTGTTTCTAAACTTGCTACAGAAGATGAGCGCATTAGATTTTTGCAAAATGACTTCAACAGAGGAGCATCGTATACACGAAATCGAGCAATTTCTTTAGCAAACAGCGAATGGGTAGCCTTTCTTGACAGCGACGATTTGTGGACAAACGACAAATTGGAAAAACAAGTAGCTTTAGCTGAAGAGCACCCGGATGTTATGATATTTTACACTGCATCCTCCTTTATCAACGAGGATGGTGAGCCGTATGAATACGTAATGGAGGCAAAGGAGCAAATTACCTACAAAGAGTTACTTCAAAAAAATCTTCTCTCATGCTCCTCGGTTATGGTTAGATCTTCTATCATCAGGGAAGTTAAAATGCCGAGCGATAAAATGCATGAAGACTATTTTGCCTGGTTGAACATTCTTCGCATACATAAGGTGGCATACGGTGTTAATGAGCCGTTGTTAATTTATAGATTGCGTAACAATTCAAAATCAAGCAACAGAATAAAATCCGCTTTGATGCTTTACAGGACGTATCGCGCTGTTGGATACAACTTTATCCACGCCGGGTGGTTAGTCTTTAGATATGCGCTATACAGCATCAAAAAGAGAACCAAAATATATAATTCCAAAAAAGGATAGGAGGTGTAACGGTGAACAATGTGAATAGTCACGAGGCCCATCAGTCGGTATTATTGGAGCTTATTTGTGAGTTCGACAGAATTTGCGTCGAGCATAATATAAAATATATGTTGTTCGCCGGGTCTGCGCTTGGTGCGGTGCGACATCAGGGATTTATCCCGTGGGATGACGATCTTGACGTGATGATGCTACGCTCCGAGTATGATCGCTTCCTCGAAATTGCTCCAAAGGAGCTTGGAGAAAAGTATTTCTTGCAAAAGGAGTTCACCGAGCATTGGCCGTTGTGCTTCTCCAAACTGCGTAAAAACGGCACAACCTGTCTTGAAAAGTACCACAATAAAGATCCGCTGGTGCATCAAGGCATATACATAGACATCTTTCCTTGTGACAACGCTCGCAGAAGCGGTTTGCTACTGAAGACGCAGTATTTCGCCAGTAGAATTGTTTTGGCAAAGGCGTTAGGGAAGCGTGGCTATGAAACAAATAGCAGGTTGAAAAAGCTGTTTATCGGCATCTCATATCTACTACCCTCGAAGATTTTTCACAGATTCGCCTTGTATAGGAAAGGGAAGGCGAGCGAGAAGGTTCATACCTTTTTCGGTGGAACGTCAAAGTTTTCGAAGGGATTTTTCCCTCGTCGATGGATAACCGAAACCGAGAATATGCGTTTCGAGCATCTGTCGCTTCCGGTATCGGTGCATTATGATGAAATGCTCACGCTTCTTTACGGCGATTATCTAACGCCGCCCTCAGAGGATGAGCGAAAAATCAAAAAGCACGCGATTTTAATAGACACAGAAAAAAACTATACCGAATATGCTAACTATCTTGACGGTGTTGAGTTTGACGTTCATACAAGATCAATAAGGTAATTAAATTTATTTAGTATTAATATATATAAATATAAAAAAATAAATGTTATTAAAAAAGGAGGAGTTACAACTATGATGACAAGTATTATAAGTAGAAAAATACTTCCGTTGTTACTTGTAGTGATGATGCTGTTCTCGATGACGCCTGTACAGGTGTTCGCATCGGAGATAGAAGCTCACGATCACGAAAGTGAAAGTGCTAGCACGAACACAAGCACGAGCACTAACAATAGCTCGACTACTGATAAAAGTGACAGCGAAAATAGTGTAACGAATGAAGAATGGACTACTACACAGCTCCGTAAAGCTAAGGAGCAGATGGATTCCATTTTGAAAAAGTATCTGGGAAATACAAAGGTTCCCCAGATTAATGTTGAAGATACCATATGGGGAATGGAAGACGAGATTCTTTATGCCGCATGGGACGAGGTCAACGCTTTGTCGGACTTATCAGAATCTCTGACCGATGCGGAGCTCTACTTCCTCAAGCTTCATGATAGCTATGAAACCTTTGGTTATTTTTACGAAACGTTAAACGAGATTTTTAATCCGTCAATTTCTCTTTACGCTGCGTCCGGAAGTCATACGCCTATAACCGGTGTTACAGTTGGCGTCTCTGGCGCTACTGATAATAGTATGTCAGGTGGCGCCGTTACCGTTACTGCCGCTGGTTCAAGTGGATTCTTCGGCATTGGCGCATCTGCTAAAACTGCAACTATTACCGTTACCAATAGTTCCGCTTCGCCAGCGACTCTTTCGTTTAACTGGACCGCGACAAGCGTGAATCAGTTGATTATTGATGGTGCAACTAGCGGCGCGTCCGGAACCTTTAGCAAATTGTTAGAGGCGGGTGCAAGTATTACTATCACGATTACAACGGCAAAGAACAGCACCACAAACAAACTTGTTATGAATAACTTCAGTCTTGTTGAGGCTGCAGCTTCTTCTAAAGTAACATTTAATTTTGATGGTTCGCTTGGTAGTGTAACCGTTGGTGGAAATTCGATAACCAATGGAGCAACTGTGGAAATTTCATCCTCGGGAACGACGCTCGTTGCAACCCCTGTGAGCGGTGCCAAGTTTTTGGGTTGGCTCGATGGTTCGACCGGCGCTATTATTAATTCGGGAACTAGTTATGCTTTCATCCCTGGAAGCGATATGACTGTAATAGCTGCATTTGCTAGCAGCAGCTCTACTCCATGGTTCGGTGTTGGTGATTCGACTACAAAACAAGATTCGAGCGGTTTCCTGGGATTGACCAAATACAACTATTACACCGTTGCTGTTGGCACAAGGTTAATCCAAGGTTTAAATGAGGCAGTAGCAATTGCACAATCAGAGGGCAAGAAAAACATAGTTTTGATGAGTGACGGTACTCTGCCTGCAGGTGATTATACTATTCCTTCCGGATACACCTTGCTTATTCCTTTTGATAGCGCAAACACTATGTATAAGGCAAACGCACAGACTGTTGCGGGCTCGGAATGGACTAAACCTACTGCCTACCGTACCTTGTATATGGCGAGTGGCGCAAACCTTATCATTAACGGTGATATGAGCATTTCTGCCAAGCATGCCACAGCACAGGGATCTAGAGCGAACGGTGGTTCTCCCACAGGCTCTGTTGCCTTTGTATATATGCATGACGGAAGTAAGATAACCGTTAATAGCGGAGCAACTCTGTATGCCTACGGATTTATCTATGGTCCCGCTACCAATAAGCCTGCACAGGGTGAGGCGTACGCAGATCAAATCAAGTCCGGTCAGGTAATAGTTAACAGCGGTGGTTGTGTCTATGAGAACTTCCAGATAATGGACTTCCGTGGAGGCGACCAGACAACTCAGATTGAAAAACCTGTATTTCCTATATCTCAGTATTACGTACAGAATATTGAGGTTCCGCTGATTATTTATTCCGGCGCTAGTGAAAATGCGTATACCACGATTACTATGTCCGGTTCAGATTTCTTCTCCTCGGTTAAGTTTATTGCATCTGAAAATGCAATGTTTAACCTGACTAGCGGATATGTTGTAAAGTGGTATGATGGAACAAAGGACCGTCTCATAGTTGAGTGCCACGGTGATATGACGGTATCTCCTGTTACGTTGGATGTTGGCGGAACTAGTATGAATTCCGCGGAGTATAATCTTCCCATAAACAGCAACATAAGTCTGACGATAGTTTCAGGCTCCAACGTTAATATTAACCAGAATATCGCGATGCTCCCCGGTTCTGAAATCGTTATTGATGAGGGGGCTACCTGTACACTCGCATCGGAAAAAAGAATCATCATCTACGATGCCAATGAATGGGGAGGCTATTGTGCTCCGGGAAATAAGAAGTTTGTCCCTATTACTTACGCACCAGGAAAGACATACACTCGTACAGATGCCGACCTAAAAGACGTTAACATTGTTGTTAACGGTACGATGGATGCTTCCGCGGGCTATATTTACACTACTGCAGGCGGTGGTAAAATTTATTCCACCGGAAATGGTACGATTAAGGTTGGCGCGCCCGGACAAGAAACAACGACAACCCAGATAGTTCAGGCAAGCAGCCCCAGCAGCTCATCCTATCCTACAATTACTATGACCCCTGCAAAAATTTACTTGGGCACGGAAAACGGTAACGAACTTTACCTTGAAACTGCTAAAGCTGAAGAGGGAGCTACTTTTACCTTCGATTCGACAACCAATGCTTGGACTTGTGATAGTCATATTGCAGGTACTCCCCAGCAAGTAATTACTAAAGCTCCGACTTGTCTCGATACAGGTCTTGCTAACGAAACTTATTATTGTACTATTTGTTCCGCACAAGTAGACTATAAAGAAAACGTTACTGTTCCCGCTAACGGTCACTCTATCACTCAGGTTGAAGCTCAGGCTCCCACCTGTACCGCAATTGGCTGGAACGCGTACGAGTATTGTTCTAATTGTGATTACACTACTTACGTAGCAATTCCTGCTACCGGTCACTCCTACGATGATGGCGTGATAACAACAGCTTCTACATGTACCACAACCGGTGTTAAGACATTCACTTGTTCTGTGTGTAAACACACTTACACCGAAACAGTAGCAGCTCTCGGTCACGATGAGGTTCACCACAGCGCACAGGCAGCGACCTGTACTGCGATCGGTTGGAACGCTTACGTAACTTGTTCCAGATGTGATTACACAACCTACGTGGAAATAGCGGCTCTTGGACACTCCTACTTGGGAGCAGTTACAACAGAACCTGGCTGTACAACAACCGGCGTTAAGACATTTACTTGTTCCGCTTGTGGCGATACATATACCGAGTCCTTAGCGGCACTTGGTCATACCACCGTAGTTGACAAGGCGGTAGCAGCAACTTGTACAACCAGCGGTCTTACCGAAGGATCTCATTGTTCTGTATGTGGCGAAGTTCTCGTATCACAGACAGTTATTCCTGCTACCGGTCACACCGAAGTAATAGATGCAGCGGTAGCAGCAACTTGTACAACCACCGGTCTCACCGAAGGTAAGCACTGTTCTGTATGTAACGAAGTCATTGTTGCACAGACAATCATTGCTCAGCTTGGACATACAGTTACTACTGTATCAGCGGTTCCATCCACCTGTACAGAATCCGGTCTTACATCAGGCCTTAAATGTTCCGTATGTAATGCTGTTATTAAAGCTCAAGAAGTAGTGCCTGCAAAGGGTCACACCGAAGTAATAGATGCAGCGGTAGCTGCAACTTGTACAACCACCGGTCTCACCGAAGGTAAGCACTGTTCTGTATGTAACGAAGTTCTCGTTGCGCAGACAGTTGTTGACGCCCTTGGTCACACCGCAGGTGCAGCAGCAACTTGTACAGAAGCACAGAAGTGTACCGTGTGTGGAGAAACACTTGTAGCGGCACTTGGACATACTGAAGCGGTTGACGAGGCAGTAGCACCCACATGTACCGCAACCGGTCTCACCGAAGGTAAGCACTGTTCTGTATGTAACGAAGTTCTCGTTAAGCAGGAAACAGTAGCAGCTCTCGGTCATACCGCAGGTGCAGCGGCAACTTGTACAGAAGCGCAGAAGTGTACCGTATGTGGAGAAACACTTGTAGCAGCTCTCGGTCACACTGAAGTAATTGATGCAGCAGAAGCACCTACTTGTACTGAGACTGGTCTCACCGAAGGTAAGCACTGTTCTGTATGTGGCGAGGTTCTCCTTGCGCAGACAGTTGTTGATGCTCTCGGTCACACCGAAGTAATTGATGCAGCAAAAGCACCTACTTGTACCGAAACCGGTCTGACCGAAGGTAAGCACTGCTCCGTATGTAACGAAGTTCTCGTTGCTCAGGAAACAGTAGTGGCTCTCGGTCATACTGAAGTAATCGACGCAGCAGTAGCTCCTACATGTACCGCAACCGGTCTCACCGAAGGTAAGCACTGCTCCGTATGTAACGAAGTTCTCGTTAAGCAGGAAACAGTAGATGCTCTTGGACATAGCTATACGGGTGTTTCAACCGCTCCTTCTTGCGAAAATGTTGGTTACACAACATACACATGTTCTGTATGTGGCAAGAGCTACACAGATGATGAGGTAGCTGCAACAGGTCACACCGAAGTAATTGATGCAGCAAAAGCACCTACTTGTACTGAAACTGGTCTCACCGAAGGTAAGCACTGTTCTGTATGTAACGAAGTTCTCGTTGCGCAGACAGTTGTTGACGCTCTCGGTCATACCGATGACGATATCGTTATAGAAAATAACAAACTTCCCACTTGCACAGAGGATGGTTCTTATGACAATGTAATTTACTGTGTAGTTTGTGACTTAGAGCTTAATCGCGAGACGATCACTGTTGACAAGCTCGGACACAACTACCAGCATGTTGTAACAGATCCTACCTGTATCGCTAAGGGATATACCACACATACCTGTGATCGTTGTGATAACAGCTATGTTGACAGCTATGTTGACGCTCTCGGTCATACCGAAGTAATTGATGCAGCAGTGGCTGCAACTTGTACCACAACAGGTCTCACCGAAGGTAAGCACTGTTCTGTATGTAACGAAGTTCTCGTTGCACAGGAAACAGTAGCAGCACTCGGTCACACCGAAGTAATTGACGCAGCAGTAGCACCTGATTGCGTTAACACAGGTCTCACCGAAGGTAAGCACTGTTCCGTATGTAACGAAGTTCTCGTTAAGCAGGAAACAGTAGCAGCACTCGGTCACATCGAAGTAATTGACGCAGCAGTAGCTGCAACTTGTACCACAACCGGTCTCACCGAAGGTAAGCACTGCTCTGTATGTAACGAGGTTCTCGTTGCACAGACAGTTGTTGATGCTCTCGGTCATACCGAAGTAATTGACGCAGCAAAAGCACATACTTGTACCGAAACCGGCCTCACTGAAGGTAAGCATTGCTCCGTATGTAACGAGGTTCTCGTTGCTCAGGAAACAGTAGCGGCTCTCGGCCACACGGAAGCAATTGACGCGGCAAAGGCTCCTACTTGTACTGCAACTGGTCTTACCGAAGGTAAGCACTGCTCCGTATGTCACGAGGTTCTTGTTGCTCAGGAAACAGTAAATGCTACCGGTCACAACTATGAGTCTGTAGTAACTGCACCCACATGTACGCTTGACGGTTATACAACCCATACCTGCTCGGTATGTAAGGACACTTATAAGGATACCCCAGTTCCTGCCACCGGACACATCACTTACGGTGATGTTACCTTCAGCTGGAACACAGATAACACAAAGTGTACCGCTTCTCATACGTGCAGTTGTGGAAACATCGAAACTGTTACGGTGAATTCCACGTCTGAAATTACCACGACAGCAACATGTATAGCAAATCAGGTGACAACCTACACTGCTGTATTTACTGATGAGTGGATTTCCGAAAAGACACAGACCAAGGAGATTAAAGGCGATAAGGCACAGGATAATCATGTAGGCAAGTACGAGTATACAATCAACGAAAACGGCACTCATACTAAGATTTATCTGTGCGGTTGTAATACATCACATACCGCAGGCCATACCTACCCTAACGGTGTCGGTGTGTGCGAATGTGGCAAGGTTCAGACCTTCACAATCACTTGGGTAAACGGCAATACCACAACAACCACGACTGTGGAATACGGCAAGATTCCCGTAGCTCCCGGCACAGACAAGACCGGCGAGCTTACAAAGGCTCCTGACAATGATCACCACTACACCTTTGCGGGCTGGGGTACAGTCGTTGAGGCTGTCGCTAACGCGACATATACTGCGGTTTATAGTGAAGCAGACCATGATTACACCGCAAACTGTAAAGTATGTTCTGTATGTAACTACAGCGGCGATGGTAGTAGAGCTCATAAGGTAGGTAATGCTACTTGTACAGAGGATGCTGTATGTTCAGTATGTCATATTGTTGTAACTCCGGCTTATGGACATTTCTTTACATATGATTCAAGTAAGTGCTATTGGTCTACTGATGAAAATGGCAACCATGTATATCATTTTGTAGCAGGCTGTTCCCGTGAAGACAATTGTCATGTGACTGACGAGGTGGCTGTAATTGCTGTACAGCAGACAGAAGGATATAAGGCACCTACCTGTACTGCTGACGGAAGCGCAAACTATATTGCTACAATTACTCCCAACACTGAAAAGTCTTGGGTAATGGGTCTGATAAACACCGAATCCGGCACAGTCAGCCAGGCGTTTACTATTGAAGCGCTGGGCCATAACTTGACCGAAATAGCAACAAAGGCGGCAACCTGTACAGAAACAGGTACGCTTGGATATTGGACCTGCGATAGATGCTCCGTTGTATTTGCAGATGCAGAAGCAACAACCATCACTACTGTTGAAGCACGAAAACTCCCCGCATTAGGCCATGATTGGAAATGTACAGTAGGCGGTGGAGAAACACTTACATGCGATGGCTGTGGAGCAACAACAACCGAGTACATCGAATCGGCTCATAGCTGGGTAAGTGAGAGCGAAACTCCTGCTACTTGTACAACACCTGGAGAACACGCTGGAAGACATTGTAGCGTGTGTAACAAAGCAGAGGGCGGAGGAGTAATCTCGGCACTTGGTCACAGCTACGGAGAGACTTCCTATGAATGGACACAGGAAGGAAACGTATGGATTTGTACAGCAACACGTATCTGTAAGAGAGACGGTTGTACCGAAGCTGAAGAAGGCCATATCGAAACTGCTGAAGCAGCTGTAAGCTATAAAGTAACGACAGTGCCTACTTGTACTGTATCGGGCTGGACTACCTACACCGCAACGTTTGGCGTTGAGTGGGCTACTGAACAGGTTCAGACAAAGAATGACGTAGACCCTGCTCCCCATACTCCCGATGAGGGAATCATTACAGTATCGCCCTTCTATAATAAGGATGGCGAGAGAACGTTCTATTGTACCGTGTGCAACGCAGAACTGTACACAAAGGTTGAGCCCGCTACCGGCGTGATCAATATCTCCGTTTTGGGCGACAGTATCACGGCATTTGAGAACTATTCAAACGGTACCGCAGCTAATACTGCAAACACTACCTTAGCAGGCGGTAGAGTATGGTTCCCGATGACAGAGAGAGAATACGACTCTGAAGGAAATTACATCGGCAAAGGTACTGGCGAAATTACCGAGGCAAATCATATCTGGATCTACAAGGCGGCTGAGCAACTCGGCGCCAATATCCTTGTAAACAACTCCTGGTCGGGAAGTGCTGTTCATTTCTGGCAGTACGGCGCGCCCGGTATGTGGCAGGACCGTGTAGTTCAGCTTCATGATAACACCGGTCCAAACAATGGTCAGGAACCCGATATCATCGTTGTTTACATGGGTACCAATGACTTTAAGTACACAGAACTTGTCAATGGAACTTATGCAAAGCTTGAGGATGGAACGTATTACCAGTCGGAGCTTGGAAGCTATGAAGAAGTAGACTTTGCTACATTGATCATTGATAATGGAGACGGCACATTCACTTATGCAGAGCCCCAGAACACCATGGAAGCTTATGCTATCTCCTTCCATAAGATGCAGCAGAGATATCAGAACTCTGAGATCTATGTAATGACGATTCTTCCCTTCAGAGCGGGTATTCATCAGCCTACTGAGTTTAACGAAGATATCAGACAGATGGTTGAACACTTTGGTGTAAATCTGGTTGATATTGAAGACACCGGTATTGAAGCAGATGAAAATAACTATAGATACCTGATGGAAGACTGGTTACATCCCAATCTCAAGGGTATGGATGTTCTTGCAAACGCGTTTGAATCTGCTGTTCGTAACCAGAGCGATCTCTATTCTAATGATAATATAAACGTTACCTACAAAGATATGTCCGGCGTAACCGCTATGGAAGGTACCACTCGTACCGTTGTAAAGGGCGAAAACTTCTCTGCGAGCCTTAAGCTTAACGATCCGTCCCTTATTATGCAGGTAACCGTTCTCTATGGTGGTGTAGATATCACCGAGAGCTGCGTTACATTGGTAGACGATCCCAATACCAAGCTTGGCGGTAAGATAGTCAATATCAATATTGAGAATGTTACCGAGTCTATCGAGATTACAGCGAAAGCGCATACACATGAGTACACCGTTGTTGTTACTCCTCCCACCTGTACCACAGATGGTTACACAACCTACACCTGCGCATGCGGCGACACCTACACGGCGAACGAAGTAGATGCTACCGGTCATGATTATACGGAACTTTCTGATAAGGTGGCTACAGCGGCTACTTGTACGGAAGATGCTGTATACTATGCAAAGTGTGCAAACTGCGGAGACGTACATACGACCGAGAAGTTTGCAAAAGAAAACACCAAACTGGGTCATGAATACACCAATAAGCCTTCTACGAAAGTAGCATCTGCGGCTACTTGTACAGATCCTGCGGTACACTATGTACAGTGTAACCGTTGTGATGCGGTAAGCAACGACACGACCGTTGCTGTAGGCGAGGCACTTGGTCATAGCTTTGCTGATGCAACTTATGATTGGACATATGATGGTACGAAAAAAGTCTGGATCTGCACTGCTAAACGTGTGTGCTCCAATGACAGCAAGCATGTTGAAACAGCAACTGCAAAAATTGAAGGCGCAGTAAAGACTCCTGCAACCTGTGAAGGTGTTGGTACAACAACATACACAGCAACATTCACAGAGTCTTGGGCAAAAACTCAGACAAATGATGTAGACGATATTGCCGCGTTGGGTCATAATTATGGTGAGGCAACCTATGAATGGTCTAATGGCAATATGAATTGCACCGCTAAGCGTGTGTGCTCCAATGATAGCAGCCATGTTGAAACTGTAAAAGCAAAAGTAACAATTGATGTAACAATAGAGGCTACTTGCACAGAAAAAGGCTTGAGAACATACACTGCAACCTTTGCTGTCGATTGGGCAAATACACGGACGGCTAATGAGGATATTAACCCCAATGGTCACACCGAAGTAATTGACGCAGCAGTAGCACCTACTTGTACCGAAACCGGTCTCACCGAAGGTAAGCACTGTTCCGTATGTAACGAGGTTCTCGTTGCACAGACAGTTGTTCCTGCTAACGGTCATACCGAAGTAATCGACGCAGCAGTAGCTGCAACTTGTACCACAACCGGTCTCACCGAAGGTAAGCATTGTTCTGTATGTAACGAAGTTCTCGTAGCACAGACAGTTGTTCCTGCTAACGGTCATACCGAAGTAATCGGCGCAGCAGTAGCACCTACTTGTACCGAAACCGGTCTCACCGAAGGTAAGCATTGTTCTGTATGTAACGAAGTTCTCGTTGCACAGACAGTTGTTCCTGCTAACGGTCACACCGAAGCAATCGACGCAGCAGTAGCACCTACTTGTACCGAAACCGGTCTCACCGAAGGTAAGCACTGTTCCGTATGTAACGAAGTTCTCGTTAAGCAGGAAACAGTAGCAGCACTCGGTCATACCGAAGTAATTGACGCAGCAGTAGCTGCAACTTGTACCACAACCGGTCTCACCGAAGGTAAGCACTGTTCTGTATGTGGCGAAGTTCTCGTTGCACAGACAGTTGTTGATGCTCTCGGTCATACCGAAGTAATTGATGCAGCAGTAGCTGCAACTTGTACCACAACCGGTCTCACCGAAGGTAAGCATTGTTCTGTATGTGGCGAAGTTCTCGTTGCACAGGAAACAGTAGCAGCACTCGGTCATACCGAAGTTGTTGATGCAGCAAAAGCACCTACTTGTACCGAAACCGGTCTCACTGAAGGCTCTCACTGTTCTGTATGTGATGAGGTTCTCGTTAAGCAGAATAGCGTTAATAAGCTTGGACATAGCTATAAGGGTGTTGCTACATCTTCTACATGTACGGAACAAGGTTATATAACATATACATGTGAAACTTGTGGTAACGTTCGTGTTGATGATTACACTGATGCACTCGGTCATACCGAAGTAATAGATGCAGCAGTTGCACCCACGTGTACCGTAACCGGTCTTACCGAAGGCTCTCACTGCTCTGTATGCGGCGAAACATTCGTAGCACAGACAGTTGTTGATGCACTCGGTCATACCGAAGTAATTGACGCAGCAGTAGCTCCTACATGTACTGCAACCGGTCTCACCGAAGGTAAGCACTGCTCTGTATGTAACGAGGTTCTCGTTGCACAGACAGTTGTTGACGCTCTCGGTCACACCGAAGTAATTGATGCAGCAGTAGCACCTGATTGCGTTAACACCGGTCTCACCGAAGGTAAGCATTGTTCTGTATGTAACGAAGTTCTCGTTGCACAGGAAACAGTAGCAGCACTCGGTCACACCGAAGTAATCGACGCAGCAGTAGCTGCAACGTGTACCACAACCGGTCTCACCGAAGGTAAGCACTGTTCCGTATGTAACGAGGTTCTCGTTGCACAGACAGTTGTTGATGCTCTCGGTCATACCGAAGTTGTTGATGCAGCAGTAGCTGCAACTTGTACCACAACCGGTCTCACCGAAGGTAAGCATTGTTCTGTATGTGGCGAAGTTCTCGTTGCACAGACAGTTGTTGACGCTCTCGGTCATACCGAAGTGATTGACGCAGCAGTAGCTCCTACTTGTACTACAACAGGTCTCACCGAAGGTAAGCACTGTTCTGTATGTGGCGAAGTTTTCGTTAAACAGACTGTTGTTGATGCACTTGATCACTCTTATGAGTCCGTAGTAACAGCACCCACCTGTACCACAGAAGGATATACAACATACACTTGTTCTTCTTGTGGTGATAGCTTCACTATTGACGTAATAGCGGCACTTGGTCATAAGGTTGTTGTTGACGCGGCGATAGCACCTACATGTACCACAACCGGTCTCACCGAAGGCTCTCATTGTTCTGTATGTAACGAAGTTCTTATAGCACAGACAGAGGCAGCGGCACTTGGACACATTGAGGTTGTTGATGAGGCAATAGCAGCAACTTGTACTGAGTCTGGTCTCACCGAAGGTTCTCACTGTTCAAGATGTGAAGAAATATTTGTAGTTCAGGAAGTAATTGATGCTACCGGTCATACAGCCGGCAATGAAGCAACCTGTACTACAGCACAAATTTGTACGGTTTGTGATGAGATTCTTAATGCAGAACTTGGTCATAATACTGTTGTTGATGTAGCAGTAGCTCCTACTTGTACCGCAACCGGTCTTACTGAAGGTTCTCACTGTTCCAGATGCGAAGAAATATTCGTAGCACAGGAAGTGCTTGATTCTCTCGGTCATAATACCATTGTTGATGCAGCGATATCTGAAACATGTACAACTAATGGTCTTACCGAAGGTTCTCACTGTTCCAGATGTGAAGAAATATTCGTAGCACAGGAAGTAATTCCCGCAACCGGACATACCGAAGTAATCGATGCGGCAGTAGCTGTAACATGTACAACCAACGGTCTCACCGAAGGTAAGCACTGCTCCGTATGTAACGAAGTTCTTGTTGTGCAGGAGGTTATCCGTGCAACCGGACATAAATATGAGGCTGTTGTAACCGAGCCTACTTGTACAACTTTCGGCTACACAACTAATACCTGTATTTGCGGTAGCACATACGTTTCTAATTACGTTGATGCAACCGGACATAATTCTACTCCCGAGGCAACCTGTGAGGATGCTCAGGTATGTTTGACTTGTGGTTATGTGTTCAAGGAAGCTCTTGGCCATGATTGGGTTGACATAGATGCAAAGAGTCCCACACGTACTGAAGAGGGTTACGAGTCATATAAGGGATGTCGTACCTGCGGTACAACTACCGATATAGTTACAATTCCTGCAATTGGCGAGGAAGACATCGATACATACGACAAGTTAGTTTCAAACCTCGAATTCCTTGAGATCATTGCTAAGGAATACGTTAAGGATAATCCCACCAAGGATCCTGTTGCGCTTATCATTAAGTACATCCGTACTGGTGTTGATCGTTACAATTCCGGTTCTTGGGGTATCATGGCAGGTTACGAGGATGCTGATTTTGCAGGTTATGTCAAGAAAATGGAAGATTCCGCCAATGCCCATATCACTGACGGTAACTACGTAAATGTAACCGGTCTTAAGAACATTACGAACTTTAATCTTCCTAACGGCGATCACGCTGATATCGGTCACGTATTTGGTTCCATGGATATTACCTACCATAATAACGGTAGTGTAAACCATGCAGACGTTTCCGGTTGGGCAGGTGACCTTGTTGACCTTCTTGAATATGCTGATATGGTTGGTGTTTCCGGTGACCTTGATACTATGATCGAGTACATCGGTAAAAACCTCCTTGGAAAGACTCCCACAATCACCGGAGCTCCCAGTATGAGTAAGGAAGACCTTGAAGGTGACCTTGATGCTCTTTATATTATGGAAACTCTCTATGATACGGAGTACTATTCAGGACTTCTTACAGAAATCTTTATGAACTACTTCACCGAGGACCTTACTAACGTAGACAGAGCTGATTTCTTCCTTAAAAACAGACTCGATGGCGTTAGCACACGTTCTCAGGTTCGTGAGGCGGTTTATAACGCATATCTTACCAATAAAGTTATCTCTACTCTTGAGGGTACAAGAGAGTTCAAGTCTCAGGATCTTGCAACTCTAAGAAGAGCAGTATGCTATGCATTTGCAGATTACGTATGTGAGCTCGCCGGTGACTACACCGTGGTTACTGATAATCCCTATTACGAGACCTTCAGTTCCTCTATGTCGACACTTGCTCCTGGTGTGACTTATGAGCAACACTTTGCTACATCTGCAGACAACAAGCAGATGGTTTACTATCTTGCTACAGCGGACATCACGCGTAATGACGTAAACGTATATGCAAACTACAACAATAATGATCCTGCGGCCGGTTGGGCAATGCAGAGAGTTCTTGATCAGGCAAACGCTGCGCAGAATAAGTACGGTAATCCTGATAGCGAATACTATATTCCTAACTATAACGTAGTTGCAAGTATCAACGGTGCAGGATTTAATATGTCCACCGGTGAACCTGGCGGTCTGCTTGTAATGAACGGTAAGGAATATCACGGAATTAACTCTAACGGCTTCTTCGGTATCCTTGACGACGGTACCGCAGTAATCGGAACCACCGAGGAATACAACACTATTTACAAGGACCGCGTTAAGGAGGGTATCGCAGGATTTGGTGCAACCCTTGTTAAGGACGGCAAGCTAGCTGTTAACAGAACAGATAGCTATTATAGCAGTCGTGCTTCAAGAACAGCAGTTGGTATTACAAGAACCGGTAAGGTTGTATTTATGGTTCTCGACGGACGTCAGGAGCCCTTCTCCTGTGGTGGTAGCATGGAGGAGATCGCACAGATCATGCTTGAGGCAGGATGCGTTCAAGCAGTTAACCTCGACGGTGGTGGATCTACAACCTTCGTTGCAAAGCTTCCCGGAGAAGAAGCTCTCGATGTAGTTAGTAGTCCTTCCGACGGTGTTTCTCGTTCTGTAAGTACATCGCTTATGATCGTTTCTACAGCTCCCAGCTCTACAGCATTCGATCATGCAAATATTGAGAGTGAGTACAATTATGCTACGATCGGATCATCCGTTCAGCTCACTCCCGTGGGTATCAGCGCGACAGGTAATCTTGCTGAGCTTCCCGAAGGATATACATGGGCAATTTCTGATGAAGAAATAGCAACTATTACCGATGATGGTATATTCACCGGCCTTAAAAATGGATATGTAGAAGTATATCTAATGTTGGGCGATGATATTATTGGTTCTAAGACCATGAACATTGTTGTTCCCGATACCATATACTTCGAAAAAACCACACTTAATGCTGTATACGGATCGGCAATAGAGCTTCCTGTTGCTGCCATGTACGAAGGCAAAAAGGTTGCGATGAATGGAAACGATGTCGTTCTTTCCATGAACAATGACAAAGCCGGAACAATTGACGGATATACCTTCACAGCAAGCGAAGATTCCGGTATCAAGAATGTTAAGATTACGGCTAAATTGAAAGACAACCTTGATGTAAGTGGAACCGTTACTGTAAACATCTATAAGCAGGGTGAAAACACCTTTGACTTTGATAAGGCAATGGGTGGTGACAGACTCCTTGCTTGGGATAGAATAGTATCTAATTCGACCACAGAGGATTTGATCAACTACTTGGCAATCGATACTAACAAGGATATGGTTACATCCTACATCTTCGCGATGGATATGACTCAGATTCCTATTCCCACACAGCTTAATGACCTTGTTTACATGCTTCCCGGAGCAGATATGGAAAATGCATCTGCATGGAACTTCCTGCTCCAGCTTGCAGAGCGTGTCAGCGTTTTGACCGAGGTTACACCTGTTCTTCACTTCGATCCTAACTTTGATGTGGATTACAGCGAGCTGAAGATCATGAACGAATACTTCACTCTGACAAGCACTGAGTTTGATGAAGCAACTAATACATTAACATTAAAGCTCAATTGGCTTGACCAGACACAGGCGATTGATCCCGCAACAGCTAATCCTCTTTGTATTGTAAGTGGTATCAAGCTTACTCCTAAGGATAATGCAAACTGGGATGCAAGCAGCCGCCTCAATGCAGTTCATTCAGGTCAAATCAGCTACAATATCTTCCTTCGTGCAAATGCACTTTACTCCTTTGCACAGAAGCCTGAAAACCAGGAACTCTACGGTCTTCAGCCCTTCGTTAACCCCAATGATGAGTCTGAAAAGGGTGGATCCTTCGGCGCAGTTTACAAAGAGTTTGTGGATTCCTACACTCTTGTTAATTCCTACAAGAGCGGTTGGGTGATTGAAGCGAATGGCTTTGCATACTATGAAAATGGCGAAAGATACACAGGAATTCATCAGATCGATGGATTCTATTACGACTTTGGCGAGAGCGGTATTAATATTGGTCAGACCAGGTATACCGGCGTGATTGTTGAAGACGGCAAGTACTATGGTATACGTAGTGGTCTTAGAGTATCTGGATGGCAAATAATTGATTCTAAGCAGTATTATTTCGATGAAAATTATGTTGCCGTTGACGGAACTGTGACTATCGATGGATACACATACGTTTTCGAGAATTATAACCTGGTTAAGGGTGCGTGGGTTACCACTACTAATGGAACCAAGCTTATGTGGGCAGGTGCTTTCGTACCTTCTGGATGGTTTGCTATGCAGGGCAAAACGTACTTATTTGATAAGTATTATTACCTTGTAACTGGCAAGGTTGTTATGCAGCTTTCCAATGAAGGTTATGAAGGACATGAGTTTACCGATGATGGTGTATACGTTGGACCTCTTGCGGACGGATTACATGTTTACAATGATAAGTTGTATTACATTGAAGGTGGATACGCGAAAATTGGTCTTGTGCTTGCAGAGGATGGATATTACTATTACTTCAGCACTACTTACAACTGCACTGCTGTAACAGGTCGTTATTGGGTAGAAGAGGATAACGGACTGGGATATAGAGGCTGGCAGATGTTCGATGAAAATGGTAGAATGATTCTCGGTCCTATTCCATTGCCCGAGCCTACACCCGATTCTCCTGTCAAGAATGGTTTCTATACTGAGGACGGTGTGATTTACTACTACCTTGACGGAGTTATAGTAAAAGATTTCGGTATTGTTCAGGTTGGTTGTTACTACTATTACATCAATAGCTACGGCCATGTAGTAACCGGCAGATATTGGATAACCAGGGATAACGGTCTTGGCTATACAGGATTCCAGGAATTCGATGAAAAGGGTAGATTGATAGTAACTTCTGCCCATGTTGAGGTGCTACTTCCCGCAGTTGAACCCACATGTACAGAATCTGGTCTTACAGAAGGTAAATATTGTTCCAAGTGCGGCGAAACAATTGTTGCACAGGAGGTAATAGAAGCAACTCATACTTGGATAGAGGTACCCGCAAAGGCTCCCACAATTAGCGAGGCTGGTCACGAATCGTATAAGCGTTGTGAGATTTGTGGTGAAACGACAGAGATTGTTGAGATTCCTCAGTTGAAGCACGGCTTCTATACTGAAGACGACGCAATTTACTATTATGTAAACGGAATTAAGCAGAATAACCTTGGTCTTATTCAGATTGGATGTTACTATTACTACATCAACAGCTCGAGCAAGGTTGTAACTGGTAATTACTGGGTAACTAAAGATAACGGTCTTGGCTACATAGGATCACAGGAATTCGACGAAAAGGGTAGATTGCTTGCAGCTACCGCCCATACTGAAGTTGTTATTCCCGGTGTGCCTCCCACATGTACCGAATCGGGTCTTTCGGACGGTAAGTACTGTTCTGAATGTGGTATAACGATTGCTACACAAGAACCTATACCCGCAACTCATACTTGGATAGAAGTACCTGCGAAGGCTCCCACAATTACTGATGCAGGACACGAAGCTTACGAGCGCTGTGAGATTTGTGATGAGACAACAGAAATTGTTGAAATTCCCAAATTGAAGCATGGCTTCTATACAGAAGAGGGCGTAATTCGTTATTATGATAACGGCATTATTCAGGGAGACCTTGGTCTTGTTCAAATCGGATGTCATTACTACTACATCAATAGCTCTAACATTGTTGTAACCGGTAATTACTGGATTACCAAGCATAATGGTCTTGGATACGCAGGACCTCACAACTTCGATGAAACAGGTAAGCTCATTGGTGCTGCAGCTCACGCCGAGGTTATTGATGAGGCAGTAGCACCTACATGTACTGAAACCGGTCTTACCGAAGGTAAGCACTGCTACGTTTGTGGCGCAGTTATCGTTGCACAGAGCGAAGTAGCTGCAACAGGTCACACCGAGGTGACAGAAACAGTTGATGCAACCACCACCACTCCCGGCTACATTCTCGTTAAATGCTCTGTTTGCGGCACCGAGATTTCCAGAACCGAAATCCCCGTAATCGCAAAGATTGCGGCATACGTAGGTACTACACCTTACGAAACCGTACAGGCAGCAGTTACCGCAGCAGGCGTACTCGGCACTGTAACAGTAGCAGAAGGCGTAGTTGAAACCGTAACTCCTACCGTACCTTTCTACTTCGAAGGCGACCTCAG
>JAZONX010000001.1:0-57688 GCA_045654725.1 Eubacteriales bacterium | reverse complement strand
TCTCCGTATCTCTCGGTCATCTTGTGAATCATAATTGCATACGCTTCAGCAAAAGACTTAGGAGTGATATATCCGTTCTCTTCGGTATAAATATCTGCAAGCTCGTTGAACTCACCACAGTTCAGACCTGCATTGAAATCGTTGATACCGATGTAAACTGCAATTACATCGGGGTTTGTACCGGAATT
This sequence comes from Eubacteriales bacterium, assembly GCA_045654725.1. Classification (GTDB taxonomy): domain Bacteria; phylum Bacillota; class Clostridia; order Oscillospirales; family CAG-272; genus UBA1740. The sequence continues at coordinate 57,500 of JAZONX010000001.1, read as the reverse complement.
TTCACCGGTGTTGTCGTGGAGCTGAACACATCTGTCGATATATGCAGCACCGTTGTTATTGAGAACACGGGAGCCAGACCAAGAGTTGTTTACGAGTACGTCCATATTCGTATAATCTGCGGTCTGCTTCCACCATGTTTCGTCAGCAGCATTAATATCTGCCTTGGGGTAATACACGGCATTAGAGCCGATAGTGTTATTTGTGGTTGATGCATTATTGCTTAAACCCGAATAGGTAGAAATGCTATCTCCGAGAATGGAGAGCTTCTTACCCTCAAGATCTACGTATTCATCGGTATAAATACCGTAGTAGATACTCTGTGTTGCCTGAAGCTTACCTGCATTAGCGAGGTCATATACAAAGTCGTTAAGATGACCGTTTGCATAGCAACAGATAACGGGATCGTCAGACTTCATAAATGCAAGAGTTTCGTCCTCATCTACGTAGATATTAAGGTGGGAAACGTCAATAGTGATCCACTTATTAACGGTAGTACCGGTAAGCTCTTCCTTGGGAAGATAGATCTTATACTGACGGTACGCATAATCTGTTACGTCTCCGCCTACCTTAACTGCTTCTGACTTTACTACCCAGAGGGTAAAATACTGATTTTCGTCAACAGCCTTAACTGTTCCTACGGGGGCATCAATCTTGGTAATCTTCTTGCCTGCGAAGAGAGTGGTATCCGTGTATGCGTAAGGTGCTACCTGCATATTATCTCTAAGGGTGAGATTAGCGATAGGAAAATCTTCCTTAAAGTTAGTACCAAACGTAGGATTATACTCTGTCTCGGGGAATACGATAGGCTCGTCCACGGGATCATCGGGAGTGAAGATATCCTCGAAGGGATTTTCACCGTTACCGCCGAACCAAGTGGCAAGACCACCTACGAGAAGAATAACCAAAAGTACCGATGCAATAATTGCTATAATACTTCCTTTGCTCATTTGAATTAAAATTCCTCCTTTTATAAATTGATTTGATAGGGGCTTGTGCCCTACTTTAGAGCACAAGCCGTTGTTAAAAGATTAAGCGTTGAGTGCCTTGATAAGCATGTTAAGAATAGCCTTATCCGAAGCTCTCTGAGGCTTAATTGCACATTCGTATGTCTCGCCGTTCTCATCGTAAGATACGACTGCGAAGGTATTGCCGGAGATAGTCTTGCCGTCCTCGCCCTTGATCTCGAAGGGTCTTACAGAAAGCTCTGCCGCCATAGCGTTACCGAATACGATATCAAGAACTGCGTAACCGCCCTTGTCAGGGGGAACAACCGCTGCTCTTACATCCCTTCCACGAATAGTGCCCTTGATGAAGTAAGAATAATACACCTTACCTTCCATCTCAAAAGTTTCTCTCTCAACGAGAATAATTACGTCATTCTTTGCCATAAAATTTTTCCTTTCTTTAATTAAAATGTGTTGTGTTGAAAATTACTTTCCCATCTTCTGCTGGGAAATTGCTCTTGCTTCTGCCTTGGATTTTCCCTCGCTAATTGCCTTTTTGTACTTATAGACACCTGCGTGGTCGGTCTGGCACTGAAGATAACCCGAGCGGATACCTGCCTCATAATCAGTCAGTTCCTGTCCTTCCTTGGGACCTCTCTGATGAACCTTTGACTTGCGCTCCTCTGCGTAGTTCTTTGCTCTCTTGGTAGGAACAGCCCATCTGCGCTGATTATACTTGCTAGAAGCATTACTGGATTTTGCCATTTACAAAACCTCCTTTTGTTTTTGATTTTTTGCCTTTCGGCTATTCAGTTTTAATGTGCATACCGACATTATGTAAACATTGTGTTTGGAGTTCCGTTTTCCAAACGGTGGCCACCTCTTTGCAAAATTCAGAAACCCCGGGAACTAATTCTTCTTTGTCGGTTATTGCTTTGATTATTAATGAAGGCTTTAATCCTCGTATGTACGAGTGTAACTAGATACCTTCATTCTTTTTCTTCTGTTACTGCGAGATTCCTTACCATAAATTCTTAAATAAGCCTCATCCCTCTCCGGAGTGCGAAGACGATAAATATCGTCGCTCATTAGAATATTTCCGGACTCACCGTAACAAACGCAAACGCTCTGATATACGATATACTTTTCTGTCCTATAGACATTTGTTATCCTACAGGGCGCTTCATTAATTGGAACCTTGCCTCGCATGATATCTCCTTTCATATCAAGTTTTTCTGAAGATAAACGACGAGCGCATCATTCAGCCTGGTAATATATTCCCTTGAATAATTCCAATCCTCTGCTAACTTCTGATGAGTTTTCCCATCTACGTAGAGAGCATAAAAAATTACAAACAATTTTGCTGGAGCTGTTTTCATAATTGTGCCATAACGCTCCACTTTGTTGATAACTATTTCCGGCTTTACAAGTTTCTCTGCATCGTCGAATAATTTCTTCATCTTATAGTAGTAACGAATTTCCTTAAGGTCTGCCCTTATTTGACTTGTCTTTAACATTTTTCTCCTTTAGTTTTACCGAAATCCTTGATTATACTTTCTAAGACTTTACGCTGATCTTTATCAGCCTTGTCTAAGAGGGAGATAATCGTTTGAAGCTGTTCATCGGAAAGATACTGCTTTCCTATGTAATAATCTTCGGCTATGTACACACCACCATAGTACTTCCCGGGAAGGGTGTATATCGGGTAAGATAAGCTAAGCTCAACGATATCGCGCATTATCGTTCTCATTGTTACGTCAAACTCGAAAGCCAAGTTTTCTATAGTCTCTCTTTTTCTTTTACAGAGAACTCGAATTATAGCTTGTCTGCGTTCTGAAGCTGTCACTTATCTCACCTCCTTGCCTCTGACGTCTACATTATCGCAGTTAACCCTGACAGTTTTTGTCAGGGTTAAAAAGTTTTTTTGAAAAATTTTTCAAATTTTCAGAAAATAAAAAAGCCTTGACAAACAGTAATCCCGGTTATGGGAAAACTGCTCGCCAAGGCTTTTCTTGATATCCCTGCGTTTACGCTTATGCGTTATGCGAACACTTATTTATAATGAAGTGACCTCGGTTTTACCACTGGCACTATTTCAGCCCGACCTAAATATTCATTATAAACGTTGATTATTTAATTGATGGTTTTGGGGCGGCATAATTACTCTTATGCTTAATTCCCTTTGATTCATAGGTTTACTGCACATAAACACCTTACAACACTTGCAATGTAGTTTAGCAATACCGTCTGATTCAATGTTACTTCTTATTTTTTTACCACATCTAAAACAATGTATAATTAACTCATTTTGGGATAAACTTTTCATTTTCTAAACCTCCTATTGTGTCACGTTAAGGTTTAGACTAATTGTTATGGTGGATGGGAAACGTTCCTCCTGTAACGTTTTAGTCTTAATACAAATTGTAATAAAGAAATTTAGGCACGGGGACACCTATCCTAAATTACAATGTTTTTCAGGATACCTTACACATCCTTATTACCTATAAAAAGGTAGACTAACACCATTTCTTACAACTTTATATCTTGAATAATTTTGACTGCCACCCCCTGTATCTGTATTGTATCAAAATACATATCTTTCATTTCATCATTTTCCGGATGAAGACGAATTTTTCTTCTGCGTTTATCAAGATAGTATTTTTTAAGAGTACACTCCCCTTCCTCGGTAAGGGCAACTACTATCTGACCTTCATCTGCAGTACTTTGCTTCCTTATAATTACTAAATCACCGTCATTAATTCCAGCGTTTATCATACTTTCGCCTTTTGCTCTTAATATGAAGAACTCGCCGGGACCGAGGAATTCCGGGGATATGGATAAATAACTTTCAATATTATCCTCTGCCAGAATAGGACTTCCACAAGCTATACTACCTACAACAGGCATTACGGCTAGATTTTTAGGTATTCTTTTCATTTCCGTTGTCTCTATACCGTAATATCCGCCATTCTTGGTAAGAAGCTTTCTGCTTTCCATTTCGGATATATACCTACTCACCGAGCTCTTAGCCATTCCAACATGGTCTGCGATTTCCTGCATTGACGGAACTGCACCACAGGAGTTATATTTATTATTTATATACTCAATTATTTGTTTTATTATCTCTTCGTTTTTATATCTCATACATGTTCTCCTTAACGGAACACTCGTTCTATTTAGCAATTATATTATACTCTTCTTTTTTCAAACTGTCAAGGGGTTTTTGAAAGAAAAAATAAGATGTCGTCATTTGGCGACATCTTATTTTTCGTGTTTTGAGAATACATAAATACCACTTTAATCATCTGTTGTTGGAAATTCTCCAAAACGCAAAACCCATTTTTTATACACTTCATCCGATCCATCGTATTTAGATTTTTGAATTGCCATTGATATTTGGGCAATATCACTTTGATAACCGGCCAATTCTGATGTAATATATCTTTCAATATACTGCACTTCACTAGACAATCCTCGGGAGGTCATCAATAGTGGCTTGTCCTTAATGGAATTATACATTTCTTGATAGTCGGTCTTCATACTATCAAGAACTGCACGAAACTGTTCTATACGTTTTTTCGTATGTATTGTTAACGATGCAAGCATAAGCAATTCGTATTTCTCTACTTTTGCAATCAATACGGGGTTCAATTGTGGAACAATTTTGACAAATCCCTTTAATTCAGGAGGAACATTTCTTTCTGCGGCTTCTTTTGCAGCAACCATTAACGACTGGGGATTATGAAATGTCCAATTCCTAACATCAAGCAGCTCATTAAGAATCTCTGTAATCTCATTTGAAAGAGACGTTGATAAATAACCTTTCTTTTCAAGCAAGTTTCGTAAATCTTTATATGAGAACGAACTGCTTTGGTGATCGGCTAATAATTTCAAAACTGCGTGTTGTCTGTGTAAAAGCTTGTCATTAATATCGTCATAATCTTTTGCGTTGATATATTCAGTATCGCAGCTAGCTAATAATTCATCTGCCTCATCAGAATATTCCTTATATTTTCCATAATGAACGGATGCTTCAGATATTAATGATCCTAAAACAAGACACGCATCTTGAACGCTATCAATACTAAATTGTTTGAAATGTTGCTTTGTACCGCCTGACATACTAATTACTCCTTTATTTTTACTGTATTTATTACGCAATTCTACCTATCAAAGAGTTAAAAACATATCGCTTGCTCTAATGTTATTTTATATTCACAATAAAAACTTTGCTTTGTGCAACGCACTTTCCTTTTTTAAAAACAAAGCATTGAATTGAGTGAGATCCTTCATAAAGAGTACTTTCTTGATGTTTCGTTTCGTTTGTTTCTTTTGTAACAAATCCACCACGAAGTGCATTGTGGAATCTTGCTTGAGAACCCGTATTAACAACCTGCCACTTTAGTTTGAAAGGCTTTTGAACCCCACTAAATCCCGCTGTAAAAGTAATTGAACAATTCTTATCAATCGGGTCACCATCATTGGTATATCTATATCTTGTCCCATCTGGTCTTTCGATCATAGCACCAATAACAACCCTGTACCCTTTTGGATAACTGGTTAATTTCTGTCTTTGCGGTGCCGATAATATAGCTTGTATTTTATATGGAATAATGGATTTTCTGATGCCATCGCAGTTATTTGTTGACCCATCAATAACATCATTTTTACCAGCAAAAACAAAATTAGTTACACTTCTTCCTAAGGCACATTCTACCAATGTCGCTACTTCAATATCAGATTGCGTTATAGTGAAATTTTCCACCAGGTCCCTTTTTGCATCATCAAGCCAATTCAAGAAAGCCTCGGCTCGTTCAGGATGTTCTTCCCATTTATCTGCAAAATTTTCACCAGGAAGGCTAGGGTTGTATATATAGTACTTTCCGTTTTCCTTATGTTCCTCTACATATTCCTTTGCACGACCCAAAATAGAGTTAAGAGTCTCGCTTATTGTATCTTCGTTTCTGTACAAGTCAGCAGCAATTGTTGTTATCAAAATCGAGATCGGTGCAAGGTTGTTCGTGTCTTCCTTAAAGAGAATATCTCTGTGGCGCTTTAATATCTGAATCGCCTTTTGCAACGGAGTTCTAATTTTATACTCTTTAATGGGTTTAATTTCACCATAAGTGTAAATCCCTTTTTGATTAGCTACAATGCCCGCTCTAATCGCATTATAACGAATACGTTGCTTGGACTGAAACCAAGAAACATATCCTTTAGGATTACTACCGATATACTCATATCTATCGGATGAAAGTTGTTCTGTAATATCAATATATCCTTCTCTATGTATAGCCGGGATTACATCAAGATGGAATTTTTTATTGTGCTCATATGTGACCTGCCAACAACGACGTTTTTCTTTAATACGATAAGCTCTAGCATATCTAGTAAGGATAGAGTACACCTCAGTTTTCTTGAGACGTTTGGCAGTAAAGCCATAATCCTTTTGATACTCGCATACCAAATCCACATCGTACTCATCTTCTCTGTCATATGGCTTAACTGCAGTTCCTAAAGCGAACGAACCCTGTGGATAGATCACGATATCGTAATCCTTGGAATTTTCCTCAATCCATTTAGCTATTTTCTTATACTCTGCCTCCGCATAATCAAACATATCCTCGGATATATTAATTGCATCTGCTATTCTTTCGTATAAAGTTTCTTTTTCAATCATCTTAATCTCCTATTGTTAAGGTTTTAAAGAAATCTCCATCTCTGTCATAGATAACCATCTTAGGATATACACCTACCATATATCTTCTACCCATTTCAAAAGCCGCAGATACAGGCACCGATGGAAATACAAATAGTTCTTCTTCACCTTTTAAACTCTCACAAAGCTCTTTGTATTTATGCCAAAAGGCAGAAAGATCTTTCTCGCTTTTAATGCTTTCATCTCCTTGACGATCTGCACGCAGAATGTATACCGTCTTAAAAGCAGCCACTTTAAAAACGGCCTCCATTTCAATTTCAGCAGTAACAGACAGCACAATCGCAATTCCATCTCCAGATTCAAAAATTTTTTCTTCAACCTTAAAAGCGTTTGTAAGCTCTGTACTTTGCCATTCCCACGTATCTGGATATCTCGTTTTTTGAAAAACATCAGCACGTACCTTATCGCCCATTAGGAATCCTAGTTTCATAATCAACGGAATTGGTGCAAGCGAAAAAACAGAAAAATGAGTATTAGGCTGGTTGTATAATTTAGCACCTACATTATACTTATAATTATTTTCTAACCAGTACTCTGCACTTTGCCAATATTCTGCAGTCTTATATTCACCAGTAGGATATACGGGTATCGTCATAGCATATTCGGATTCTGCTCTCATACGAGGTAAAAAAGCTTTCGTTGCTTTTTTAGCAGAGAAAGAATCGCTATGCTTTCCCTTTATAGGCGAAGTAAGATGAAGCATGGTGGTTACATCGGCATTAAGATTATCCATTAGCTTTTGTACCCGTTCCTCCTGCGATGCCTTCATAGAGCGCAATCTTTCAACCGTATAAATATGTTCTCGTCCTTTTTCATCTATTAAATGATGATGGTCTAAACACATCAACATAAGATTTTCGATTTTATCTGACATCACAAATGACAGAGCTTCACTTCCCCTTGGACCGTCCGGACTAGATGCAATTATATGGGCAACATTGGAGTCATTAGTATCATCCAATGTTACTTCATCCAAAAAAACATTTTTATTACAGTTTTCAAACTGACATCTACCACCCGCTCGTGCGATTAGAATACTAACCGTTTTGGGAGAAGGGGCACGACCTCTATTTTTTTTAGCCATATTGCTCTCCTTGTCTAGTCATCTTACCTTTGTATATATATATTATACTTGTTTATTTGACATAATTCTTCATTTTTTATTATTTTTTTTAAATTTCAAGTAAATCCTCCATAGCACAACCTAATACTTTTGCAATTCGGTAAATAGTTTCGGCATTTGCTTTGTTGATATCCTTGTTTCTCTGCTCGTACATTTGAATCGAGCGAAGGCTTACATCTGCCATCTTTGCAAGTTCTGCCTGGGTTATGCCGTATGCAGTACGAATACGCTTTAGATTTGTTTCGGGAAAGTACTCTGACATTCGTGCGTTTATTACATCTACGAACTTTGATATATCCGCTTCATGCAAGGTATAATACATCTGTTCAAGCTCGCTAAAGGAAACGCCCTTGAAGATATCGCTATACTTTCTTGAAGTGTACCAATGATAATAAGCAAGCGCCCAGCCTATCCAATATTCCTTTGACCTGCCAAAGCTTTCGGATGGCTCGTTTTCAAGATTTTTACTCGCTGTTTCAAAAACGATTTCTCTTGCTATTTCAATGCCGCTTTTACCTGCAAGATATTTGGGTTCGCCCTTCTCCATTTTCTTTGACACCGAGCTTACCAAAAACATCTTTACAAAGTTCTCGCCAGAAATATTACAAGTGTTTATAGCATAATCAAAGGCTTCGCCGAGTGCTGCCTGAGCGTTATTTAGATATATTTCTTGGTATGCGTGGATCATCGTTTTTAATGCCTCCTCTGATTATATCCTGGATATATAGACCGTCGCCCTCTTCCTCAAGCATTTCAAGATAAAGTCTATTTGCTTCATCATCACGAGATTTTCTAAGCACATAGAATTCTTCCTTTTCCGCAACGTCAAATCCTTCAAATTTTAGACGGGAAAATGCAAACTGCGATTTTATTACAATCTGTTCGCCAAGCTTACCGAGTCTCATAGCCCTTGCAAGCTGTTCTACCGATATTCCGTTGTTAAGGAAGCTTTCTGCATAATCGAAATAAGAATCGTCGGCACGGTAGCCGGTAATTATATCAAATGCATTTACGTTTATACTGAAGTTATCAATAAGATATTGCTTTGCCCTTCTTGCTACGGGGGTTTTGATTGAGAAAAGACGATGCTCAACAAGGACTGCAATCCAGTTAAGAATAGTGTACTCGGGACTGTTCAAATTTAATATTCTCATATACTCGGTATCTAATGTATATTTATTTGCAAAACCGTTACGAAGCGATGATACCGCCCATTCTTTTGCAAGATCTTCGCTCTCCGTACAATAAAAACCAAGTCCAAAGTCGTTGTTTTTCTTACCTTCTCCAAAGGTGGGAATTTCAACGATTTTTTCTGATCCATGGTATATAGTAATTATCTTCTCCATTTGTTAATACCTCCATTCTTTATAGATATTATATCACTATAGTGATAGTTTTGTCAATATGTTTTTGAAAGAAACTGTTGATTTTATATCACCGTGGTGATATTTTTTATAATCATCTTCTGCAAATTGTCAAGGGTGTATTCGAAGAAAATAAGACTGAAAACTCCAAGTTAACCGACATCATTATCTTTTTTTCTGACATCTTACTTTGATTGTCCTTGACAATTTTTTGTAAGATGATTTTTTCTTTTGTTGAGTTTTTTTGAGGGAAAAGTTAATTAGCTCAATAAGATTACCCAATAGTTCCTTTTTTATCACAATACTAAAATGCTAAACTGACAATGAAGCTGTTCGATCGTTAAAATACTGCACTTCCGGTCAGTGCAAATACTGAAGAAAGGAGGGCTAAGTGCCAAAGAAGGAACTAAATAGAAATAAGCTTTTTGCTGCCCTAAAGCTTATAGAACAATTAAATCACGATGGTTATTTGCCGGCGTATATATTCAAAAACATTCTCAACGAATACGCAGACAAAATTGATATATCCGAATTTACCATAAAAGAAACAGAAAAGAAAGGAGAATAAAGTGTACTCATACTCACAAGACTTTTTTCGAGCAAAAAGAAAAGTCGTAATTTATGCACGTGTATCAACTGAACACGAAGCACAGCTCTCTGCCCTTGAGAATCAGATTGATTGGTACAAGCCTATTTTAGATGCCCACCCTGAATGGGAGCTTGTCGGAACGTACATAGACGAAGGTATTACCGGAACGTCTGCCGAAAAGCGTGAGCAATTTATGAGAATGATTGCTGATGCTAAAGAACATAAGTTCGATCTGATCATCACAAGAGAGGTTTCTAGATTTGCAAGAAACACCGTAGATACCCTACAATATACTCGTGAGCTTCGCCGTATTGGAGTTGAGGTTTTCTTCCTTAATGATAATATAAAAACCTTTGACGGTGATGGCGAGTTAAGACTTACCATTATGGCGACACTTGCCCAGGATGAGAGCCGCAAGACCTCAATAAGAGTAAAAAGCGGTCAACAAACCTCAATGGAAAAAGGTGTTGTGTACGGGAACGGCAACATACTTGGATATAAGCGAGTCGGTAAGGAAATGGTTATTGACCCTGAACAAGCCAAAACAGTGCGATTGATTTATGATTTATACCTCCAAGGCTACGGAATAATGAAAATAAAACACGAACTGGAGGCTAAAGGAATAAAGACGTCCACAGGCAAAGAAAGATGGGCGGCTACGGTTATTTCAAATGTTCTAAAAAACACTTTTTACTATGGTGTAATGACCTATCACAAAGAGTACGTTCCCGACTACCTAACTCAAAAGAAAATCAAAAACAAAGGAACTCTTGAACTGACACAAACCATTGGAAAACACGAACCAATAGTTACTAAAGAAGAGTACGATAAAGTCCAAGAAATTCTAAGTAAAAGAACCAGAATTATCAAAGATAAAACACGAGAAAGAAGATTGCAAGGAGTAAATACCCCCTCGCATCCCTGGAGCAAACTGCTCCATTGTTACTGTGGACACAGCTTTAATCGCCAACATTATTCTCAAAAAGGGAGACGACAAGTATATACTTACATATGCAACAGGAAAAGAATGGAGGGATCTATAAAAACACGAACAAAGAAAGGTTTACCTATCGATAACGTTTGTATGTCCCCGACTCTAAGCGAAGCAAGGCTTGAAATGATGGCGATGTATATTTTTGAAAATTACATTACAAAAAGAGACGTCATTGCTAAATTAGCAAAAGAAATCCTCGCCCAGCATATAAACGATAAACCTGATATCCCAGAGCAAGAAGATTTAATACGTTCTTTAGAAAACGATCTACAAAAAATAGAAAAGCGGTTTGACGTGTTAATTGAGTTGCGTGCTGATGGTGAAATCGATAAAACAATCTTTCGAAAAAAGACAAGCGAGTTAGAAGAGAAAAAAGGAGAAATCAACAAAAAGCTTGCTACTCTTAAAAATTCATCTAATAGTAACTCACGAGTTGACCTCTCAAAAAAGCTAAAGCAATTGAATGAGTTAATAGATTCGTCGATAGAGATCGAGAAGAACAAACGAATTCAAACTAGCGTGCTTGAGTGTTTTATTAGCAAAATAATTGTTTGCCCAGATCACTTGGAATGGCATCTAAGAACCGGTACAGAAATCACGAAGGATGATGACAAAACCGAGCCCATTAAATTAGCTGAATTTAAGATAAATCGCGAATTTGCTATCATTTTTTTATCCCAGAATTCAGGTGCTCATCACTTCAAATTTTCATGCTGGAAAGACGAAAAAATAGAAATTTATATATAAATATTATATATTTATATATAAAAATCGACGTCCAAATATAATAGCGAGGCAGGCTGCTCTTAAGAACTAATTTAATATTTAATATAAATGTGGAAAGGCAAACCGCCTTATAACACAATAGGCAAAACAAAATAAAATTACGACCTTGTAGAAGAAATTCTATGAGGTCGTTTTTTTACGCTTAAAACCTTGCAAAATGGCATTGAAATAGGGATTTCAGGGATAATTTATCCAAAAAATAGCGATTTTTTGGGGTTATGCCCGAAAACTTGGTAAAATCTCTATTTTCTGAACTTTTTCCGAAATGATAAACGGCTTTGCCTTTTTCGTGATAAAAGGTATTGCCCGAAAACAATAAAAATGCGACTCCATCGAGGGGTCGCATTTTGTTTGTATAGAAAAACCACCACGGTGTTACCCGTGGTGGCTAAGACGTTTGCATAGATAAAGATTATGTTTTATTTAATTTCCAAAGTGTGCCTTTTATCCTTTGGAGTCATTATTGATTCTATGACATTATAAGTTTTATTCGATGTAGCATAGCACAAGATAAATTCTTCGCCAGTGAAAGGATTAATACATTCTATTTCCTTCATCTTTACACCGTCAAAATATACCTGCCTTGTATCAGTTGCTTTCTTATACATAAAGCCAAAGCACAACGAATCATCCTCTGTTACATATTGCAACGCCATATAATGATAGTCATAAGATGAATATTCCTCTTTCAACTGCACATGAGCACACGGAATCGCTGACTCACCCCAAAAAGGTACTTCTAAAACATACCCCGCATCAGTTTCTTTTATCGCATAGATAAACAACTCATCTTCGATTTGGACATCATGTTTGTCTTTTTCAGTACATACAACAAAAACAAAATCTTCCATCTGAATCGTAATCATAATTTCATTGGGATATATGTTTACATCCGAATCCGAATAACAAAAAGTCTTGTAATCCTCGTGCAATTCCTCGATGGTGCTATAATGCTTGTCATTGAAATTCGTGCACTTGGTTATGGATAGTGATACCAATGGTGATCAAATTTGGTTTGAGCAGAGCATTTTAAACGGAACTAATTTCGTCCTTGATATTGAAGACGGTGGCTATTCTCAAATCAAAGAGATAGAAGATTATGTGATTTATTACAGAGATACAGACCCAAAACATGTCTATATTTGGAATGACGGTAAGTATTATATGCAATTAATATCTAATCAAAAAATATCCAATGAAGAACTACTTATGATGCTTCACGGAATGACAAATAAATAGTTTTTCCAGTAGAGCCCTCGGTTTCACACCGAGGGCTTTTTCGTTTTATTTTTTGTCAGCAAAGGATTTGACAGAATCGGTTATTGATCTATCAGATGCTTCCTTTCCGTATTTGTCAACCTCTATTTTATTTTTCTCTCCGTGAGTGAGGCAACCAGAGCCACCGATACAGCCACCGATACAAGCCATACCCTCGATGAAGTTGCCGTCAAGAGCTCCTTTGTTAAGCTTCAGGAGAGCTACTCGACAGGCCTCAATTCCATCGCAAACGACAGGCTTCAGATCAAAGTCGATGTTCTGCTCCTTCAACGCCTCGGAAACAGCCTGAGTAAGACCACCGCTTCGTGCAAATATTCTGCCGAAATAGGATGCATTGTCAAGAGGTGTCTCATCAAGGTCGGAGAGCCAAATATCGGTGCTATCGAAGAGCGCCTGAAGCTCCTCGAACGTGAGCACGGAATCAACGTAAGGCTTAACGTCCTCAAGCTGCGCCTCTGCCTTCTTCGTCGTGCAGGGCGAGATGAAAATCACCTTTGCATCGGGATCGTCAGACTTGATATACTTGGCAAGGGTTGCCATGGGCGACATATTGTGAGAAATATGCTCCACAAGATTCGGGAAAGATGATTTTATATACTGAACGAACGCAGGACAGCAGGAACTCATAAGAACGCCCTTCTCGGCAAGCTCGCGTGACTCGTCAAGAGCAACCATATCTGCTCCCAGTGCCGCCTCGATTACCTGATAAAAGCCAAGGGCATGAAGACCCGAAACAACCTGACCAAGCTTTGCGTAGGTAAACTGACTGGCGATTGAGGGAGCAACCACAGCGTATACATTATAGCCTTCCTTCTTGCTGCCTTTAAGAATATCAATAACATTCACCATATAGGATTTATCGGTTATCGCACCGAAGGGACACTGATAAACGCAAGCACCACACTGGATGCATTTATTGTTATCAATGAGCGCGGATTTGTCCTCGTTCATGGAAATTGCCTTTACCTTGCAGGCGTTCTGGCAAGGACGCTTTCTGCTTACGATCGCAGTAAAGGGACAAGCCTTTGCACAAGCGCCACACTCCTTGCATTTTGATTTATCTATATGTGCAACGTGATCTCTGTCAAAGCTGATAGCGCCGAATTTGCACACGTCCTCGCATCTGTTGGCAAGACAACCGCGGCAGGCATTCGTAACCTCGTATCCGCAGACGGGACATTCATCACAGGCAATGTCAATAACCTCAATAACGTTGGGGTTGTTTTTGTCGCCTCCCATGGCTATTTTTACACGCTCGCCAAGAATTGCTCGCTCTTTATAAACGCAGCAGCGCATGGTGGGTTCTTTGCCGGGAACAATCATCTTGGGAATATCGAGTATATTCTCATAAAGTGTGTCGTTCCATGCAAGACGTGCGACCTCGCGCAAAACCTTATATTTTAAATGCTGAACCTTCGTATCGAATTTACGCATTCTATTCCTCCAAGTCGAAAAACTTTCTTTACACTTACATAATAACACATTTCGAGTAAAAATGCAACTAAAATTAAAGGAAAAACGAGCATTCTTTGTCATTAGGCTTGATTTTCTTATTCATTTCTCATTTGCCTTGATTGTTTGTATGTAAAATACAAATCCTTTCCAAATACTTGAATTTCCTTTTGCATTATGCTATAATATGGTTACAATTCTTATTTTGGGAGATTGATATGAAAAAACTACTTTCAATCATTTTGATCCTTTCTATGATGCTCTCGCTCGTTTCCTGCTTTAAGCAAAGCAGCGATAATGATAAAAGCGTCGAAAACGAAATTTCGGAACAGGATAATTCAAAGCTTAACGACGTGGAGCTTAAGCAGTATTCCATAGTTTACAACGCTGAAGATCTTGATTATAGCAAGCGCGCAGCCGAATATATCAAGACGCAAATTCTCGCCCGCACCTCTCACGAGCTTCAGCTGATTGAGGATGATGCAGAGGCGGTGACCGAATACGAAATTGTTGTAGGTAATACTAACAGAGCGATCTCCGAGCAGCTTGATGCCCACACCGAAGGTCTCCAGTTTGCTATTCTCGCTGATAACAAGAGCATAGCTCTTGAGGGTGATTATTTCATCATTGCTGCAGCAGCATACTTTTTCATCGAAACCTACGTTCCGGGTAACGATTTTAGCGCGGATGTTCCCACCGAGGTGACTATCCACGAACCTATCGTTGAGGAAGCGAAGAATTACATTATGCTTATCGGCGACGGAATGGGCGTTTTCCACACACGTAGCTTCGAATTTATTACAAACGATATTGATTACGGTGATGGCGAGGATATCTTCTATGGCTATTACCTCCCCTATGTGGGATACTCCAGAACGATTTCGCTCGACGGTGTAACCGATAGTGCAGCGGGTGGTACCGCACTCTCTACAGGACATAAAACACATAACGGTTATCTCGGTCTTGATAAGGACGAAAAGCCAATCAAGTCCTTCACCGAGCTTGCTTACGACCTCGGAATGTCCGCGGGCGTAATGTCTACCGAAACAGATACCGGCGCAACCCCCTCTTCCTTCTTCGCTCACGTTAACAGCCGTCACGCGTACGCAGATATAATGGCGGAGTACAGATCAGCTATTGAAACCTATGGCACCTACATCGACTGTGGATTTGACTACTACACTCCCCGATACGTAAACGTTGGCGAAAGACACGTCACCGATATGCTCAAGAAGCTCGAGGCTAACGAAAACGGCTTCTTCCTTATGTATGAGGAAGCTCATATCGACAAATATAGCCACAACAACAATCTTGAAGGTATGTTCAAGGCTATGGTTCGTTTCAATCAGGCGATTGGAAGATTTATGGAATACGCTTTCTATAATCCCGATACCTTCATTATCATCACCGCCGACCATGAAACAGGTAATCTCTCCCCCAACGCTGACGGCGAGTTGGAATTTCACAGCGATCAGCACACCGCCTCTGACGTCCAGATTTTTGCATACGGCTACGGCGCGGAGATCTTCGACGGTAAGCATATAGAGAACATCCAGATCGCTCATACAATCGCATCGATGCTTGGCGTTGATGATTTCGGTGATCAAAGCGTTTATCAGAGTCTCTTTAAGGAATAATATCATAAAAATATCAAAAGGACTGAAGCTTGAGCTTCAGTCCTTTTTAAGTGCAAAACGCGTAAATATGTAATGTTTAATTTACTTTTATCCTTAAATTCGACTTTCAAGGTAACGACAAACATCACCCACTGTTTCAAATTTTACAAACTCCAAGAACTTAAAGTTAAAGGCGTCCTCGATCTCCATGGACATCATCATAAGCGCCAGAGAATCAAATCCGAGATCGTCAATAAGTCTGGTTTCCTCGGTAACCGAGGACATATCTACGTCCGGAAGAACCTTGGAAAGTATATTTTTTAACTGATTAAGCATAGTTATTCTCCTATTTTTTTAGAATAAGCGCGTCTGCGCTTGTGCTGACGGGCATCAAAATACTTCCATTGAGCCTGAACGGCGGTATTTGTTTCAAGATTAAGGTTGGTTTCGCACTTTTCTACCGATCCGCGCTCAAGAATATCGAGTATTCCGTTAACGAGTATGGCGTTAATACCCGCCATCTGATATTCCGGAAGAACTGCAACAAGTCCAAGATCGATAACCTTAGGATTTTTCACCGTCTTTAACAGTTTTATAAGCGCAGAAATCGTGAGGCGTCCTCCGCTTTTTTTAACCGCATTGCCAATTCCGGGAAAGCATAGTCCGAAGCCGACAACTTTCTCGTTTTCATCGCAAATGAATATAAGAAACTCCTTATTTACAATCAAAAGGAACTGCGAAATAAGCTCATCCTGTGCAGTTCTCGGAATTTCAACTGTGCCGTAAAGGTGGCTGTAGCAACGTGAAAGGCACTCAAAGAAGCCGTCGCGATATTTTTCGATATATGCCTTTTTCGACATATTTGTGCTAGCGATATGGAGCTTGTTCATCTCGAGCGAGCGCTCTGCAACTCTTTTCAGCATTTGGTTGCGCTCTTTGGGCGAACGAAGCTCGTATTCAAGCCAATCTACGTCCTTGGCATAACCAACCGACTCAATAAGTTCGCCATAATAGTCGTAGTTGTATTGCTCCTCAAAGGTGGAGTCCTCGTCAAATCCCTCAACGAGAAGTCCCTCGCGATCAAGATCGGTGTAACCGAGAGGACCGCAAACCTCGTTCATACCAAGCTCCCTACCCCATTTCTCAACTGCATCAAATAGAGCCTTTGCGACCTCAGGATCATTTATGCTGTCAAATCGAGTAAATCTTACCTGCTTTGTATTGTGACTTTTGTTATATTCCTTCTGCAAAATACCTTGAATACGTCCAACTGTCTTACCGTTCTTTTTCGCAAGGAAGAATATCGCATCGGCATCCTCGGTTTTCCCACCGGACTTTAGAAGCTTTTTTTCGTCACCGTAAAGAGGCGGAACAAAGTTTTTGCAATTTTTGTAAAGACGGAGAGGAAATTCAATAAATTCCTTGATGTCTTTCGAGGTTTTTACCTCTCTTACCTCTACCATATCAGTCCTCCAAAGGCTCGTCGTCACGACGAAGGAAGGCAAGTCCGTATCCCGCAAGCCAAGGACCGTTATGGCTTCCGCTTACAGGTGACATTATAACCGCCTCATGGTTTGTGGAAATACCAAATTTAGGCTCGATCTCCTTAAGAGTAGTAATAAGCGAAGGACCTGTGTAAACGTGCCAGAGAACGTAATCCTCCGGAGAACGATCTCCGATCTTTTCCTTCATAAGCTCGCAGCATCTTGCAAGTGCCTTCTTTTGTGTGCGTACGCTTTCCAAAGATACGCACTCGCCTGCCTCATTGAAGGTCAGGACGGGACAGAAATTAAGGATCTGACCCATGAGAGCCTTTCCACCCTTAAGACGACCGTTATAGATGAGATAATCAAGCTTTCCGTCAACGCCAAGGAAGAGCTGACGCTTCATCATCCAAGCAACCTCCTTAAGAATCTGCTCGCTAGTCATTCCCTTTGCTGCGAATTCAGCAGCACGAATGGCGAGGAAGCCCTCGCCAAAGCAAGTGAGCTTTGTGTCAACAACGTTGATTTTCAGTCTGCCTTCAAACTCTCTCGCAATAAGGCAGATCTTGTTATATGTACCGCCGAGGTAGGAGGAAATTGCAAATACGATTGCTTCATCATATCCGTCGGCAATAGCCTTCTCAAACGCAGCTCTGATATCCTCTGTATCAGGCATAGCTGTGGATGGAAGATTTTTCTTGGGATCCTCAATGGTTTCGAGATAACTATAGAAATCAACAGGATCAAGATCAAGGCCTTCCTTATACTCTTTTCCGCCATAGATAACGTGAATACGGATAATTTCAATTCCTAAATTTTTGTATCTCTCAGGTGCGTAGTCGATGCATCCTGTTGAGGTACACATAATCTTAATTTTGCTCATATTTCCCTCTCATATTTTATTTTTTTCTTTGTCGAAAACCGACTTGTTTTCAGCCATGTTTATAAGCATCGAAGAAACGTTGGCAACAACGCTTTCACCCGCGTTTCCTCTCGCCTTGATAACAGGCTTCTCTACGCCGAGAATAATGCCTCCGCCAAGAGAGCCGATATCGTAAATTCCCATAAGGTAAAGACCAAGCTTTTTGATTTCTTCGCTTCCGTTCTTGTAAGCATATTTCATAATGTCGGTGATAATTCTAGTAGCCGTGCCCTCAGTAACTTTCATTACCTGGTTGCCCGCAAATCCGTCACAAACAAGAACGTCACAATCGCCTGAGAGAGCTTTGTTGCCCTCAATATTTCCCACAAAATTGATGCCCTCGTCAGCCTCAAGAATAGGATAGGTCTCCTTCACAAGCTTATTGCCCTTCGAGGATTCCGCGCCATTGGAAAGAAGTCCCACCTTCGGACTCTCAATTCCGTATGCACCCTTCATAAATTCGGAGCCAAGCTTCGCGAAATGGTGAAGCATTGCAGACGTACAGTCGATGGTTGCTCCTGTGTCAACAAGACAGGTGAAGCCACCGTTCTCGGCAGGCAAAACTGCTGCAAGAGCAGGACGAACACGGTTTCTGCCCGACAGATGACGCATAGCACCTGTGAGAAGAATTCCGGTGTTGCCGGTGCTTATCATTCCAAAGAGGTCCTCCCTCTCGGAGAGCGCACGAAGACCCTTCAGCATTGAAGATTCGGTCTTGTTGAAGAGCGCGTCTGCCGCGTGGTCGTAGTTGGTAATTTCATCGGGAGCATCGAGTATCTCTACCCTGCTCTCGTCTGTACCGAGTGCTTTGCACTCGCTTTTTATGTACTCCTCATCTCCAACGAGAAGGAAGGAAATATTATCATACTTTTCGAGAGCCAGATGTGCGCCTTTTATCATGGCAGCTGCACCCTTATCTCCACCCTTGGTATCTAAAACTATTTTAATCATACCTTCTCCTTTACTCAATAGCGATCAGATAATCGTAAACCTCTTGTCCGCCCTCATAAACTGTGATTTCAAGATCAGGGTATTCATCCTTTAATCTTTCTGTTAGCTCAACGCGTCTGTCTGTGTCAACATCCTTGCCGACGAATAGAGTAATAATCTCACAGAGGTCGGTATCGGCATCGGCAAGCATCGTAAGAGCTGCCTCCTCTGCGGTCTTTGCATTTGCAACGATGCTGCCGCAACTGATGGCGATGTATTCATCCTTTTTGATCTCTCTGCCGTCAATTTTTACATCTCTAATTGCTCTTGTAATCTCGCAATCAATAACGTTAGTAGCCGCATTTTCGGCATAAGAAATCATTTCCTCTACCGTACTGATTCCGGGATTGATAACCGAAAGCGCCGAGTAGCCCTGCATAAGGTTTTTTGTGTTTACAACCCGAACCTTTGCGCCTTCGTACAGCTCGGCAGCCTGGCGTGCAGCGAGAAGAATATTTTTGTTATTGGGAAGAACGATGATATTGTCCGCATTGCATCTCTCAAAGGTCGAAACAAACTCATCTATTGAAGGATTTGCAGTCTGTCCGCCCGAGATGATGAAATCTGCACCCATATCGGTAAAGAGTGCCGAAAGTCCCTCTCCGCTTGCAACTGCAACAACCGCGTATTTCTTCTTTTTCGTGTTCTTTGGCTTCTCGCTCTCGGAGTGACCGAGCGACATATTTTCGATCTTCAAGGTGAGAAATTCGCCATATTTCTGCGCCATAGAGAGAATTGCTCCGGGAGTGAAGGTGTGAACGTGCACCTTAATTACGTCATCGGTTTTGTAAGCCACGATGCTCTCTCCGCCAAGCTCGGTAAGCTCGGTGATGATTTTGTTAATGTCAAAGCCATCGGGATCAACCTTAGCTGTGGTGAGTCTTAAAAGAAATTCGGTGCAATATCCAAACTCCAGAATACTGTCACGAGTAAAGCGATCTATGTCTAGTGTCTGTGCCTTTCTCTGCACCTGAATATCAAGATGCTCGGGATCAAGCTCTCCTGTGAGGATTCCGTACATTCCTTCGGCAATACAAAGATAACCTGCTCCGCCCGAGTCAACAACCTCTGCCTCGGCAAGTGCGGGAAGAAGCTCGGGGGTTTTTGCAAGAGATCTGCGCGCCGCTTCGATATGTAGTCTAAAGAAATCCTCTACCGTAGAATCCTCCTTGATGTTATCCACAGCATACTGTGTGCTCTCTCTGAACACCGTGAGAATGGTTCCCTCGGTGGGATTTTGTACCGAAGCATAAGAGGTCTTTATTCCATTGGTGTAGGCATCGGCAAGATCGCTCGCACCAACCGTGTCAAAGGCCTCCAAATATTCGTTTATTCCCGCAAAGATCTGCGAGAGAATTACTCCCGAGTTTCCTCTTGCAGAGAGAAGCGCTGCATGGGCAAATTTCTTTGAAAACTCTCCAATACTATCGGGGATGTTTTCGGTTACAGCAGAAAGTCCTCCGTCGACCGTGCTATACATATTTGTGCCAGTATCACCGTCAGCGACCGGAAATACGTTCAGTGAGTTCAGCTCGGCTATATGCTCCGAGAGCACCGCAGCACCACCAAGAAGCATTTTCGCATATATTTTTCCGTCTATTCTAATTGTATCCATTAGGTCCTCCTAGGCCAGTCAGTATCTATCACAATCCATTGTATATTATATATTTTAAAATACAACCAAAAATCAATTATTTATCAATTTTTGTTGAAAAATGGAAAAAGGCACTGAAATAAATCAGTGCCTTTTCAAGACAATACCATAGAACAGTTAATTATCTAGGGAGAGTTACAATAAATCGACCTCCGCCGCCATCAACGTTCTCCGCCTCAATTTTTCCATCGAAAATGTCAACAATTCTTTTCACCAGAGCAAGACCAAGACCGTGTCCCTCCTGCTTTCTCGATCTGTCATACTGATAGAATTTATCAAAAATGTGTTTTTTTGCTTCTTCTGGAATTCCCGGACCGTTGTCCTCAATTTCAAAAACAACCTTGCGCTTGTGCTTGATGAGCGTGAGCTTAATGAGTCCTCCATCCGGACTGAATTTTATCGCATTGGAAATTAAATTATCCCAAACGTGACGCATAAGTCCCTCGTTTCCAAGATAATTAACCGTGTCAAGCTCAACATCAAATTCTATATTTTTGTTAATCCACGCCGCTTCAAGACCGAGGATAGATTCTCGTATCTGCTCATCGAGCGAGAAGTATTGCTTGTTACTTTCTATACTCTGGTTTTCGATCTTTGAGAGAAGCAAAATGTTGCCCACAAGACCCGAAAGTCGCTTTGTATTGAAGAGAATTTTATCAATGTATTCGCGATGCTCTTCGTCAAGTCCCTCGCAGCCCTGAAGCAGGGTGGAATACCCCTCAATAGCGGCAATGGGCGTTTTGAATTCGTGAGAAACGTTAGAGGTGAAGTCCTGCCTCAGCATCTCGGTAGAGCCAAGCTCATGCGCCATAAGATTGAATCCCGAATAAACCTCCTGAATCTCTCTTGATGTAGATGACTCGGTAAGACGCACGTCAAAGTCGCCGTCTGCAACCCTCTCAATAGCCACACGCAAATTTTTAATAGGCTTGAATATCCATTTTGAAGTGAGTAAGGAGAAACCGAGAGCAACCAAAAGACTTACTAAAGTAACCGCTAAAACGAAATCTAAACCCTCAAGCACTATTCCCAAGGGGCGTAGCAATTCGGTTATACCGTAACCTGTCCAAATACCAACACCCAGGCCGACGGCAACTACGATAAATAATCTCCATCGAAGACTGAAGCCCTCTCTTGTCTGATGTCTTATTTGATCAAAGGATTCACGAACTCTTGTGTAATAGCTGACAGACTCATCTCCGGAGGAATTTTTCTTTATCTTACTCATAGCTTAACAACCTTATACCCAACGCCACGCATAGTGACGATCTTAAAATCTTCATTATCGCGAAATCGCTCGCGAAGTCTACCGATATGTACGTCAACGGTGTGAGTATCACTTTCGTTATCATAGCCCCAGATGTCGTCCATAAGCTGATGACGAGTAAATATCTTTCCGGGCGATGCCGCCATTTTGTAAAGAAGCATAAACTCCTTCTGTGGCAGAACAATACTCTCCCTCTTTGTGGTGACGGTAAGCGAATCGATCTCCATAACCGTATTGCCGACCACCTGTCTTCTCTCGCTTATCATCTGGGCTCTGCGGAGAAGTGCCTGCACACGAAGAACCATTTCATTCACGTTAATTGGCTTAACCATATAATCGTCTGTACCGGAAATAAAGCCGCGACGCATATCCTCAAAGCTATCCTTAGCGGTTATCATAAGCACAGGCGTCATATTTCCCACTTCACGAAGCGAGCGCACAAGCTCGTAGCCGTCAAGCTCCGGCATCATTATGTCGGATATGATGAGGTCGAAATAATCGTTATCCAGAGCATCAAGAGCCTCTCGACCATTGGAAACGCCCTTAACCGAATATCCATTTTTGATAAGAACGTGAGAGAAAAGATGTCTTAATTCTCTATCGTCCTCTGCAATAAGTATTTTAAGCATCGCCACACGATCCTTTCACTTAAAAATCTTAATAAGCTCCTCGCCAAACATCCTGCCAAGGGTAAGCTCGCTCATGGCGTCATAGTGACCCAAGTCGGGATTTTCCACAGGCTCGTTCAAGGTAGTGAGTCCTGCATCTATTGTGGAGAAATAAATATTCATCTCGCTCTGTTCTGCGAAGGCCTCCTTCGCACGGTTTACCGCATCGTAGGAAGGAAGGCAATATGGGCTTGAAGAGATACCTGCATCAATAAAATATATGCCGCCGTCAGCCGCATAGCTCGAAAGGTCAGAGCGAATATATGACACAAGGCTCTCGGTGTTCAGAAGATACCTTTCAGCCTTAAACTCTGTTGTATCGCTTTCGCCCTGCATCCAGCAGACTGCCTCGATATCGGCATGGTAGCCAAGCTCTCTGAGGTTATCCATATATGTTGTGATAAAGGAGAGAAAAGCGTTGTAAATGGATGCGCGCTTGGCGTCGTAGAGCCAATGATAATTCAGGCTGTAACCCGACATAGTATACTTTAAAATAACGAATTTTTCATTAGGGAATGTCTCGGAAAGCTTCTCCGCCATACCCACCTCAGGACCGAAATATCCCTCTCCCGCAGCGCAGTGAAGATCAACAGGAACAAATTCTCCGCCCGAATTATTCTTTCCGTTATCAACCCAATAATTGATAAGCACGTTTGAATATCCCGCCTCAAACTCGGCGTACTTTTCATCGCCAACTCCCTCTTTAAGATAGGATGTCAAGGAGCAACCTGTGGCGTTGCTCTGACCTATTAAAAGTATAACGCGAAGCCTCTCACCATCTGAGGTCGGTAGGCTATCGGATATAGGAAAACTCTCTATCATATCTATGGCGTAATAGTCATAGCCCATGTTTTCGCCATCGGGAATATCATTTTCAGCTGTGAAATGCGAGCAGGAGAAAAGCAATCCTATCATAGTGAGCATCAATAAAGTAATTTTTGTACGTATTTTCATCATTATTTCCTCCTTCCCTATTATTTTAAACCCAAAGGCAGTATTTGTCAACAGAGAAAAGTTAAACTTTTATTGAAAAAGAAAATCCCCTCGGCAAAACGCCGAGGGGATAAGATCAATTATTGAATTATGACTGTTTAAAGACTAATCATCAATATGCAACTGCGATTGCCTTGAGGTAATCGTTGCCTACAGCGGTGATTGTGCATACGCCGTCAGCGATTGCAACTGTGAAGTTGTCTGCGCTGGAGTAAGCGGAAACAGAAACTGTCGCGCCTTCAGCTACCTTAAGAGTAATGATAGTACCGGTGTTAACCTGTACCCAACCGCTACCGTTGTCTGCAAACTTACCGTTTGTAGCATCAATGGAAAGACCCTCATATTCGCCGGTCGCCTTCTGAATGTTTGCGCCGGTTGCGGAGAGGTCAATAGTAGTAGCCTCGGAGTAAACGATCTCGTACTTAACTGTGATCGCCTTGAGGTAATCATTAGCTACACAGGTGATTGTGCAAACGCCGTCAACGATTTCAATTGTGAAGTTGTCTGCGCTGGAGTAAGCGGAAACAGAAACTGCCGCGCCATCAAGAACATTGAGTCTGATGATGGTGCCTGCGTTTACCTGTGTCCAACCACTGCCATTGTCTGCAAACTTACCGTTGGATGCATCGATCTCAAGACCCTCGTAGATGCCGGTTGCCTTCTGAATGCTTGCGCCGGTTGCAGAGAGGTCGATAGTAGTAGTTTCCTCAAATACTACGGGATAAACGATGGAAACGGAGTAGAAGTAGTTATTACCCGATGTGTGAGAAATCGTGATTACGCAATCAGACCACGCCACATAAGTGAAGTATTCGTCGGTGAGACCTTCATAGGTAATGTCGCCGTCGCCAAGGTTGTAGGATGTGTAACTGGGGTAACCGTGAACTGTAACTTCTGCGCCCGCCTTAACTGCGAAGGAGAAGGAGCCGTTCTTAATCTGGGAGTTGTTGCCACCGTTGTCAGCGATAGTGATGCCGGAGAAGTCAACAACAGAATCCTTGTAATTACCTGCAGATCCGAAGGTGATCTCAGTATTTTCTTCAATAAACTCGGGAGCGTCAACCTGGATATAGGTGATGTAGGACTTATTCCAAGCAGGCTCTTCCTCTGTGCCGGCGTTCTTTGCTTCAATAATTATTGTTGAAGGATAGAGAGGAGTGAATACGTACTGAGCGTTTGCATTCATTTCAACAGGAACGCCATCAACAAGAACTGTAAGCTGACCGTAATTAGTGTCGAAGCCCTGAATTGTAACGGTAGAAAGTGCAGGAGCGATGAAGATAATCTGGGAGTCAGAACTAAGCTGTGCACCGCCGGAATGATTCTTGCATGTACCGGTGATGGAAAGGCCGGGAATGGACTCAAGAATACCGGTTACATCGCCCTCCGCGGAGGAGCCACCGAATACGTACTTACCTTCTGAAAGAGGACATTCGATCACAATGCTGCAAAGATAGTTGTTAGAGAGACCCTCGTAAACTACGGTGGAGTCCTCAAAGAACATCATAGAATACATTTCGTGGAGAACAAGATCGGATGTTTCGCCCTCTGAATAAAGCTTGAAGGAAGCGTAGCTGGTGTTTGCATAAGGAATAACTGTTACAACTGTACCAGCCTTAACCTGGAAGGAGATAGTACCTGTGATCTGGATCTCTGCACCGTTGTGTCTTACATTACCATTAATTGTAACCTTAGGATTGTTCTGTACTGCTTCAAGACCGTCGGGAGTGGTGAAGTCGAGAACGGTGTCCTTGTTAATCTCGGGACCTGCGTTAGGATCCTCGTAGGTAACCTTAACGGACGCGGACTTTTCACCGTAGGAAATAAGAACCTCGTACTCGCCTGCTGCGGTATTAACTACTGCAGAGGAGTCAACGGTATAATCTGTTACGAAATGAACAGAGCTGTCGGAGTAGATAGCCTTAACTACAAGGCCCTCAAGAGAGATCTCGTCGCCAACAACGTAGTTGGTGTTCATACCCGAAACCTTGATCTCGGAAAGAGTAGGAGCTGCGGGAGCTTCCTCGTTAGGATTGATGATGATCTGGTAGATGTAGAGGTCGCCTGTGGAAAGAAGGGTAACCTCGGTTTCTTCAGCATAGTACTGAGAGAGCATATTTGCACTTGCGGTGCCAACACCATTAAGGGTGAAGTGATTATAGTTAGGATATGTTACAACTGTAACCTCTGTGCCTGCGGGAACGGTGAACTTAATGAACGCGCCTGTCTTCATGTTAAGAGAGTTTGCGTTAGAGTTCCAAGCAACCTTACCGTTCTCTGCGCTGATAAGAAGACCTGCCCACTCGAGAGTAGAACCACTTGCGATTGTGGTATTGATATCGAAGGTGTGGGATGTGCCTTCGCTTGTAGACTGATCGAAGTTATAGTATGTTCTATCATCAAGAACGATCTCGGTAACTGCGGGATCCCAAGCATCAAGGAAGGAAACCTTGCCGTTTACCTTACCGAAGATGGTTGCGATGTCATGATAAAGAGCTGCTTCCTCTGCGGTGAGCATCTTCATGCCTGCAACAGCCTCGGAAATTGCGCCTGCGCCGGTGTTGCCGTACTCAACGAACTGAACTGTTGCGTCGGTAGGATGGATGCCATTCATAGAGATGTATCTCTTATTCTTGTTTTCCTTAGGATCGTAGCCTGCAAGAGAGAGGTGTCCGCCAAGCTCGGACTCGATAACTGCTACTGCTGCATAAGCGCCCCAGGTACGACCGATTGCGGTCTTGCCTTCCATAACGCCTTCGTCAGCGGTGAACTTACACTGATAGAATACTGCACCGTAGGTGATAGCATCCTGAGAGCCCTTGTTGGAGCCCTTGAAAGCGGTGATGTAACCTGCTGTACCACCGTTGTCCTTAACTGTGTCAATTACGTGAATAGTACAGTTCTTGAAGAGTGTTGCGTTGTTAGTACCGAATACGAAGTCGGTGTAACCGGAGATAAATACGTTCTCGAAATACTGACGGCCTGTGAAGAGCTCGAGAGTATCCTGAATACCGAGAAGCTTAGAGTCTCTCATAATGAATCTGTCAGCCTGAACGAGAAGTGCAAGACCTCTTTCAATGCCGAGACCTGCTGCATCCATTCTATCCTGGCTGTTCCAGTAGTTGGAGATGGTAACGCCCTCGATGGTAACACCGGTAGCTGTATCTCTAACAGCAACAGTCTGTGTAGAGTCGGTAATCTGAGAGTATCCACCTGCATCCTTGATGCCGTAGATAGAGTCCCACTCGATGATAACCTTATCTGCGCCAACACCCTTGATATGGAGGTTGGGGATAGTGATCTCAAGCTTTTCTGTGTAGAGACCCTCTTCAATGATCATAACCTTGCGCTTGCCAGCCTCGGAGGAAGCAAGGAAGTCGAGAGCCTGCTGAATAGTGGTGAACATATTGTAGCCGTTCTCAACTGCACCGATAGTGCCGGTGTAGGAAGCGTCTACCTTAACCTGATATACGTCCTCTACGATAGAGGGAGCTGTGTCAACAACGTATACGTCAACTGTTGCAACAACTTCCTGGTCGCCGAATACGTACTTGATAGTGATGGTGTTTGCGCCGGGCTTAAATTCTTCGTAGCTGTAAGCGTAGGTCTTAACATTGGGGAATACAAGTGTATTTTCGCCAAGAGTACCGTTAATTGCTACGTAAAGGCCGGTGATGTCAAGCTCTTCTCCTACTTTGTAAACTTCCTTGAAGCTCTGGTTAACGTATGTGCCGTTACCTGCAGAGGTCTGGCTACCCTGAACGGTGCCGTCGAAGCCAAGCTCGATGCTTGTAGGAAGATATACGTTTACATAATAAGTAATAGGATCATATTCCTTGTAGTTGATAACAACGGGATATGTACCGGAAACGCTCATGTTAACAGCGGATGTATCAACTGTGTATGCATCTGCTGCGAGAGGATCGGTCTTGCCGTTGCCGTATACGCTGTTAAGTCTGAGACCGGAGAGATCAAGCTCCTGTCCGCAAAGGTAATCAACTGTACCCTGGGAAACAAGCTCGAAGCCAACCTCGTCGGACTTCTCAACTACGCAAGAAAGCTCGAGATAGAAAATATCCTGAGTTCCGCCGTTCTTACCACGGCTAATAATCCATTCGCCTGCGGTAACGTCAATATCAATCTTTACAACAGGGCTTCCGCCGTCTGTACCAAGGAACTCGATGTCATAAACTGTACCGTCGGGAGCAGTAACGGTTACGAACTGCATAGCAGCACCACTGGATCCGTTCTGAATAAGGAAGGAAAGCTTACCTGTACCGGGAACGTCTACCTTGATTTTAGTAGTTTTGTCGCCGATCTTAACCGACTGAGTGTACTCAGTACCCTCGAAGGTCTTTGTTCTATTTCTAATTGTGGAGCCGGCTACGATAGTGAATTTGCCGAAAATAGCATCTGCATCAAGTGTAGCTGCCTCCATGCCGGAGATGTTAAGGTCATAATTAACGCGCTCAAGATGAGCGGGGAGATTTTCTACTCCGCAGATATCACAAAGATAATCGCCGTCCTCGTCTACGCAGCTACCAAAACTCTTACCGCATATATCACACTTGTGAGAACCTTCTGCCGGTTTACATTCGGTGACAGTATCACCGCACAAGGGGCACTTATGAGAGCCTTTAACGGAAGTGTGATCACCAATTTTTGCCTTACAGATATCGCAAAGGTGATTGCCGTCAGCGTCTTCGCAATAGCTGAAGAATTCGCCGCACAAGGGGCACTTGTGCTGTCCGTTTACGCCGCCAAGAAGAATATGCTCTCCTATGCGCTCGCCACAGTAGTCGCAAAGGTGATCGCTGTCAGCATCCATGTGCTGGCAGGGGGTGTCGGGTTTTTCAAGCTCTGCGCCACAGCTGTCACAAACATAATTTACGTCTGCGTCAACGTGCTCGCAAGCCTTGCCATCATCCTTATTTCCGAAAGGAAGCTTATCGCAGGATGCGAAAGCAACTACGGAGAGCAAAAGAATGATTGCCAAAAACAACGCTGTTTTTTTCATGATTTTTCTCCTTTGTGTATGTTATTGATTTTTGCGAACTGATTTAGTGGGGTGATTTATGCACCCTGGGATGTGCCGGTGATTTCGAACTGAACGTTGGTGAACTCAACTACTGTACCACGGTTTGCGAACATACCAACGTACATATAACCATTATCCTTTGCAACAAGGTCGAAATCATAGTGAGTTGTGGAAACGGTATTATCGCCACAGGTAACCATTACAGTGATAGACTGACCAACGCGCTCAATAGTGAAGGTATAAACGTCATCTACTGCAGGAAGAGCAGAAGCGAATGCCTGACCCTTATTGAGGGTGCTATTCTCTCTGTAGAAGAGAGCCGAGGTGCTACTTGACTCACAGTAAACACCTGCTGTAACGTAGTTACCAAGGATAGATGAATCCTTTATGGGAAGATAAACATCGTCACGAAGCATAAGGCCGAAGCCTGCCTGCTTTGTAGATCCGGTGTAAACAATCTTTCCGGTTACAGTGATCTTGAAGTTCTTGTCAGCCTCAACCTGTCTGAAGAGGAATGCAAATCCCTCGGTAGAGCCGGCAAACTTACCCTTATTGCTACCGCTGTCGAGGTGCTGACCAACATGGAACACGCCTTCCTCGATTTCCTTCGCAATGTAACCATTAGATGTGCTTGTAGGCTCTCCGCCTGTGTCACCGAAGCCGGTACCGTACCAGCCCTCGGTAATAGTTGTAAAGTGATCAACAGGAGCATACGCACCAAGATCGGGTGCCTCGTAATCGGAATAAACGTAATCGGGATTAGCAACCAGGTCAGCCTCGGTGGGAGCTACGATTTCAGCAAGAACATACTTGCCTATGCCGGAAATTTCCTTAAGAGATGTTGCAAGGCTGTACGCTACGAACTTTGCACCGTATATGTTAAGGTGGGTCTTGTCAATAGACGCCCAGTTGGGAGTTACGGTAACACCGCCATCGGTGGATACGCCTGATGTAACTGCGTGATAAAGCTTCGCGGTTTCGTAACCCTTTGCGGAATAGTCTGCCTTTGTGATAGCGGTAAGGTCTACAACGGATACACCAACTGCATTTCCGAGATCACGAATAGCCTGCGCGTAGTCGCCGGTTGCGGTAACGTGACCCTCGCTGCCGGAGTAATCGTCGTTAGTCTTTGCTCTTACGATAGGTGTGCAAAGGATGGGAGTTGCGCCTGCATCCTGCGCAAGCTTGATGTAGTATTTATAGAGATAATAGCCGAAGGATGTCCCATCGGTATAGGGCTTGGAAGCATCGGTGAATCTAGCGGAATCATCACTCTTCTCATCGTTGTGACCGAAGCCGATAATGAGATAGTCGCCTTCCTTAAGGCTGGACTTAAGTGTTTCGTAATTTGCCTCAACAAGGAAGCTCTTGGAGCTTCTGCCGGAGAGCGCAAGGTTTACTACGGAAGCATTGGAATCAAGGTAGTTAGCGAGCTGTGTACCGTAGCCGTATCTGGGATAGTAATAACCATCCGAGAAGGAGCAAACGGTAGAGTCACCTACCAAGTATATTGTAGTGGGGTTAAGCACTTCGGGTTCCTCCGGTTCGTCGGGAGTTTCGGGCTCATCGGGAGTCTCGGGTTCGTCGGGAGTTTCGGGCTCATCGGGAGTCTCGGGCTCGTCGGGAGTCTCGGGCTCATCGGGAGTCTCGGGCTCGTCGGGAGTCTCTGGCTCATCGGGAGTCTCGGGAGAGTCGGTGGGACCACCGTTCTGATTATTATCTCCACTGTTCTTCTGGGGAATCAGACCACAAGCGGTTGTTCCAAGAATAGCGAAAATCAGGATCAATGCAATAATCGCAAATCTCTTTTTCATGTGATTTCTCCTTAAGTTATTTTGATGGGATATTTGCACCTCATATTATATCATAATCAACAAATAATTTCAATATATTATTTTATTTTTGTTTATAATGCACTAAGATTTCTTTACTGTTATTTCAATATGCACAAAGTCCTTGTTATTTCCAACAAAAAAACGCCACCCGCTTTGTGCGAGTGGCGAAAACGAGATGTCAAATTATCTAATAGAGATCAAAAAATTAAAGAACTACGAAAGTACAGCCGCCGGGAGCAACCTTGATTTCGCCTGCGGAAATCTTCTCACCTTCAAGCGAAGGAAGTTCGTCACCCTCTCCAAGAGCGAGCTCTCTGCCGTTGAGAAGCATAGTACGAGAACGCATCTTGCCGTTGCCGGTAAGAGCATAAACGATAGCATCCTTGGGAATAGAAACGGTAGTTTCCTCGGTCCAGGAGTTATTGATTACAAGGTAAGCAATTCCGTCCTTGCCATCCTTACGGGAGTGAGCATAAACGTGAGCTCCCTCTCTGATTTTCTCACCGCTTGCATAAACGGTAGAGCCCATAAGACGAGTCCAAAGAAGCGCGGCGAAGTAGCTGGGTCTGGGAAGGAAGCTGCCGTGCTTCAGATAGCCGTAATCGGATGAAGCAAGTGTGTTGTGGAAAATAACGCCATTGGTAGCTGTAGCGAAATCACCGAATTCATTAAGAGTTCTAGGTACCTCAAGGTAGGTGGATGCCCATGTATGTCCGCCTGCACCTGCGTCACCCGACTCGGTAACCCAAATCTCACCACCGGGAACGTACTTATCTCTGTAAGAGCAGAAGGCTCTCGCGCAGAAGCCTGCCATACCGAGATACTCCTCGCTCATCGCCCCCTCTGCAGGAGTGTATGCCGAAGGCATCATAGCAGCCATACGCTCGGAAATTCCGTTGTAGTAATGGTGGCTGAAAACGTCAATCTTCTCTGTGCAGCCGTCCATAAGCTCGGCTGTGGAAACGCATCTCATCACGTTACCCATACCTGCCGCCATACCACCGCCAAGAGCCTCGGGATCACAAGTACAAGGACCTACTATCATGCAATCGGGATAGTTTTTTCTCACCCAAGTGTGGAAAAGATCCTGGTCGCGACGGAAGTTCTCCGCGGTGTAACCCTTAGGGAAACCTGTTATGTCAATCATATTAGGCTCATTGGTAAATTCAACAGCAGAAATCGGAACACCGTGCTCGGTGCTGAGAGCAAAAATTTTCTCTGCCTGGGAAGGATTCCAAGGTTCGTCTGCGCTGTGAAGGCCGTCGCAGTTAGCAACGCTGATAAGGAGTCTGCCGTCAACCGCCTTAACAAAGTTAAGGAGATTTATCCACTGCTCCTTGGTAAGTCTGTTCTGATATCCCTCGGGAGCAGAGCCAACGCCCTCAAAATCGTAATAGGTTTTGGTAGCCCAAGTACCCGAAACACGAACCCAGCATTTTCCAAGCTCACGTGCGAGCTTGATAAGGCGGGGATTTGTGGTATCGATGGGATCATACCACTGGTGCATTGCACCCATTCCTTTGCTGAAATCGGGAGGCGGAACCTGCTCGGTACCATCTACCTGCGCATCGGTATATGCCTTCCAGAATGTACCGCCTGTAACCTCGGTCATCTCTACGTTGTAGGAAACGAGCGCGGGATTGATCTCTCTGATTTTATCAAGAGCGGTTTTGAGTTCTACGTGCTGTGCCATAATAATTCTCCTTTTAAAAACATTAACACACTTATTGTACAGTATTTTCTGTGCCTTGTCAAGAAAAAAATCGGCAGATTACTCCGCCGATTTTTGAATATTATGCAAAATTAGGAAGAACAGCAAACTGAAGCACGCAGTATGCTGCATAAAGACAAAGAAGTGTAATTCCCTGCCATCTTGAAAGTTTTCCCTTGATAATCGTGGGAATTGTCATAATGCCCATTACAATGAACATAAGAGGAAGATCGAATATAAGCGATGCGTTGTTGCCCATAAAGGTTGCCTCTGCGGGAACGTTGAAGGGATTAATGGTAATCGCAGCGCCCGAAACAAGCACAAGATTAAAGATGTTTGCACCGATAATATTACCAAGAGAGAGTGCGCCGTGCCCCTTCGAAAGCGCTGTGATCGCGGTTACAAGCTCTGGAAGCGATGTGCCGAGAGCAACGATTGTAAGAGAGATAACAGTACTGGGAACGCCAAGTTCTTTTGCGATAATGGTCGCGTTGTCAACGAGAAGATCTGCACCTACCGCTATAACGAGAGCCGATACGACAAGCATCGCGATATCCTTGATAAGCCCAAGGTTTGATGCCTTCTCGGGAAGCTCGCAATCGATATTTTCATCTTCGTGCTCTGCCTCATCGGGGTTTTTCTTCATATTAACCACGTTGATAATCATATAGACAACGAAGCCGCAAAGAAGTACAATACCCATCCAAAGGTTGAATTTGCCGAAGATGTAAGCGTTAAGTGCGTAGAAAACAGCCGCACCAAAGAAGAAACACACGGGGAAGATAATCGTCTTTCTATCCGCCTTTGCAGGCTTGATAGCCATTGTTATTGCAGCAATAAGAGAGGTGTTACAGATGATAGATCCGATAGCGTTGCCGTAAGCCATTGCTCCGTTTCCGCTTGCAGCACCGATTGCCGAGGTCATAACCTCGGGAAGTGTCGTGCCGATAGAAACTACTGTTGCGCCGATAAGCAGCTCGGGAAGTCGGAAACGCTTTGCAATACCTGTCGCAGCGTCAACAAACCAGTCGCCGCCCTTAATAAGCAAAATGAGTCCAAACGCCAAAAGAAAGACGTAAGAAGGGATAAAATCAAACATTTTGTTTTCTCCTTAATATTTTAATAAATTATTTTATAAATGAGGTGATGAAAATCTCAAAGCCGATAAAAATCAGAATTGAGCCGCCAAAAATGGCGGATTTGCCGGCGAGGGCCGTACCGAATTTTTTGCCAAGGAAGATGCCTGCCGTACAAATTCCAAAGGTCAAAGCGGCAATTATAAGCGCACAAACAATCGCCTGAATGGCAACGTAATCCGAAATAGTGAAACCAACCGAGAGCGCATCAATGGAGGTCGCAATGCCCTGCACTAAAATTGCCACAAGGCCAAGCTTTTGGGGAACAGGACACTCTGTTCCGCCCTCGGATTTACACTTATGCTCATTTATGCCCTCGAGGAGCATTTTTCCGCCGATGTAGCTTAGAAGAGCAAGAGCTATCCAAGGGATAAATTTACTAAAACCGTCAAACTGCGCGAGGTTATGAACACAAAACCAGCCGATAAGAGGCATAAGTCCCTGGAATACACCAAAAACTCCAGCACAGCCAAAGAGCTTTCTTTTTGGCATATCGGGCTCGTTAAGTCCGTTGGCAAGTGATACCGAAAAGGCGTCCATAGCGAGTCCGACTCCTATCAATATACTATTGAAGAAAAAGGCAAAATTAAACATAATCATCTCCAAAAAAACAAAAAAAGTATGACCGCGCAGCCATACCAAAAAGACGAAGAGAGTCCATGTAAGCTCGCGCAATACATGAGTCTCGCAATTTAATTCAAGCCAGATCCGTAGGACCAGTATGTTGACTTGAAGCGCAAATGTGCGTTCGCTACTCCCTCATTCGAGTGATAGTATAACACAAATCAAAGGCTTTGTCAAGAGCTTTCTTTACCAAAAATTAGCCAACAAAAAAGGGCGGTAAACCGCCCTTGAGTTATTTTATAAACATTGCGTCGCCGAAGGAGAAGAAACGATAACGCTCATTCACAGCGATTCCGTATGCCCTCATCACGTTTTCCTTGCCGCAGAGAGCGCTGACAAGCATAATAAGTGTGCTCTCGGGAAGGTGGAAATTGGTGATAAGTGCATCAACCGCCTTGAATTTATAGCCCGGATAGATGAAAATCGCCGTTTCCGCGTTCATTGGATGAACGATTCCGTCAGGAGTGGATGCACTCTCAAGAACTCGGCAGGAGGTTGTTCCAACCGCGATAATACGGCCACCGTTTGCTCTGCGGCGGTTGATTTCATCGGCAACCTCGGGCGAGATATGGAAATACTCGCCGTGCATCTCGTGTTCCTCGATTTTATCGACCTTAACAGGACGGAAGGTGCCAAGTCCGACGTGGAGAGTAACCTCTCCGTAGCCAACGCCCTTCGCGCGGATTTTGTCGAGAAGCTCATCGGTGAAATGAAGACCCGCTGTGGGTGCTGCTGCAGAGCCTTCCTCCTTCGCGTAAACCGTCTGATAGTCCTCCTTGTTCTCGAGTTTTTTGGTGATGTAAGGGGGCAAAGGCATATTGCCTATCGCATCGAGAACCTCGTAGATATTCTTATATTTTTCGGTATCGTATTCGAATTTTACAGTACGGTTGCCTCCGTCGACGATAGACGTAACGGTAGCACGAAGTATATTCGAAAAATTAAAGGATGCACCGACCTTTGCGCGCTTTCCCGGGCGAACGAGGGTCTCCCACTCGCCATTCTCAAGCATACGAAGAAGCAAAAGCTCCATATCGCCACCAGTCTTCTCGGTCTTTCCAAGCAGTCGCGCAGGAATAACCTTCGATGAGTTTACCACAAGCATATCCTCGGGATTGAGATAGTCTATAATATCGCGGAAAATTTTATGCTCCACTCTGCCCTCGCGATCAAGCACCATAAGTCGACAGCCGTCACGCTCGTCGCTTGGTGACTGTGCAATAAGCTCCTCGGGAAGATCATAATAAAAATCGCTTGTGGCAAGGGTGGTTGCCACTCTTTCGTTCAAAATTCTTTTGCTTTTCATTTTTACCTTTCGCTTGCGTTCGTCATATATTATTAGCAGAACTATTATACACGAAACTATCAAACAAATCAATAGAGAAAGCAAATTTTCTTAAAGGTGCAATTAATGAAAAAAAAAGAAATATTCAGAGGGACGGCAACAGCCCTCGTAACGCCATTTTTAGAGGGAGAGATTGATTATCCAACTCTGGGTAGGATGATAGATTGGCAGATCGAAAGTGGAATCGATGCTCTTGTTATAGGCGGAACCACCGCAGAAGCGGCAACTCTTTCGGACGACGAAAGATACAAGCTCTACACCTTCGCGAAGGGAAAAATTCAAGGGCGTACAAAGTTGATTTTGGGCACGGGAACAAATGACACAAGAGTCGCTATGTCGCACACAAAATTTGCCGAGCGACTTGGCTGTGACGGTGTGCTTTTGGTAACTCCATACTACAACAAAGGGACAGAGGAAGGTATCGAAAAACACTACCTAAATATAGCGGAATCGGTAGATTTGCCAACTATACTTTACAATGTGCCATCAAGAACAGGAGTAAACCTCGGTTTCAACCTTCTCGAGCGATTGTCAAATCATCCGAATATCGTTGCCCTGAAAGAAGCTTCCGACTCAGTGGACAGACTTGTAACTCTTGCCGCAATGGGAGATAATTTACACCTTTACTCAGGCAATGACAGTCAGGTATTCCCAACCCTCTCTCTCGGTGGACATGGGGTAATCTCTGTGATGTCGAATTTGTTACCAAAAACCACCACTCGACTTTGCAATAGCTTTTTTGAGGGAAAAATAGACGAATCTTTAGCACTTCAGCTTAAGCTTTTGCCATTTATCAAGAGCTTATTTATGGAAACCAACCCTTCACCCATAAAATATGCGCTCTCACAGAGAGGATTATGCTCATCCGAGGTGCGTCTGCCCCTATCCGAGCCGAGAGAAAGCACAAAAAAAGAGATAAAAAGACTTCTTAATGATATTTTTGCGCTGGAATAATTTGGTTGACGAGCCTTAACAGAAAAATCCCCGATTTTTCGGGGATTTTTTTAGTAATTATATTTCTTTCTCTCTGCTATAAGGAATACTGTTGTAATCACCGCGGATAAAATTTCCGCTACGATAATGGAGATCCAAACGCCGTCGAGCTCGAAGAATTCGGGGAGTATGAGCACCGCGCTGATCTGAAAAACGAGGGTACGTAGGAATGAAATTATAGCAGACACGCCTCCGTTGTTCAGCGCCGTGAAGAAGGAAGATCCAAAAATATTAAAGCCTGCTATAAGGTATGAAAAGGCATAGATGATAAATGCTCGCAGAGTTATCTGATAGAGCGTTTCGTCATATCCCACGAAAATTTTGCAAAGCGGAATTGAAAGAGCAAGTGCGGTAATCAGCATCACAGCGCCCGTGGTAAACACCATAATTATGCTCTTCTTACGAAGACTTTTCAGCTCGTCGGTATTTCCTGCGCCATAGTGGAAGCTGACAATCGGTGCCGCACCGATAACGAAGCCGATGAACACCGCAATAAAGATAAAAGCAACGTACATTATAGCACCATAAGCGGCTACACCGTTCTCTCCTGCGAAGCGGAGAAGCTGGTAATTATAAAGTATAGTAACTACCGACGAGGAGATATTGCTCATCAGCTCGGATGATCCGTTAAAGCAGGCGCTAAGGAGAACCTTCCAATACGCCTTTGTTCTGCAAAGATGAATTGTTGCATCGCTTTTGGAGAGAAAATAGAATATTGGCACAGCGCCGCCCACAAACTGACTGAGCGCAGTAGCGGCAGCAGCTCCCTCTATGCCCATATTAAAGACCGCAATGAAGAGCGCATCAAGAACTATATTGGTAACACCCGCAGCAACCGTAACCGCAAGACCCAACTTGGGTTTTTCGGCAGTTATAAAGAAATTCTGAAATGTGTTCTGCAGCATAAAGAATGGCATACCGAGAAGCACTACGCGAGCGTATCTCACCGCGTATTCCAGCATATCTCCCTCTGCGCCAAGCAGCTCCGCCACAGGACGGGCAAAAATTATTCCGAGCGTGGCAAGGACTGTACCCATCGTCGCAGTCGCAATGATGATAAAGGTAAAATACTCATTTGCCTTATCCTTCTGTCCCATTCCGAGAGTTTTAGCTACGATAGCGGTGCCTCCCGTTCCGAGCATAAAGCCGAAGCCACCCAGAACCATCATCAAAGGAAAGATAATATTCACAGCCGCAAAGGGAGTTTTTCCAACAAAGTTGGAAACGAAAAGTCCGTCAACGACACCGTATATGGATGTGAATATCATCATTACCACAGACGGAATAACGAATTTAATCAACCTTTTGTAGCCAAAATGGTCTGAAAGCTGAATTTGTTCCTTCATATTATCCTCCTTTTAGACAGTTTTTTAAAAATACCAAGGTATTTTAACACATTGATATGAGAATGTCAACCACTCACCTTTAATTTTGACTAAAATAAGGTAAAAAAATAATTTATTTTTGTTTATTTTGGTAGTTGACTTTTTTACTCTTTAGGAGTAAAATATCTAACTGCTTGAAATACTATTTATTCTGTAAAGGAAGACAAAAAATGCAAACGCTTTTACCACTTTCCATCGCGCTTATCGGCGGACTTCTGCTCTCCAGAGTGACAAAAAAATTCGATCTGCCTGCGGTTACAGCATATCTTCTCGCTGGAATACTCGTCGGCCCATACTGTCTCGGCCAACTTGGGGTAGCGGGAATCGGCTTCAGAAGCATGACGGAGGTTCATTCGTTTTCAATAATTTGCGACGTGGCTTTGGGCTTCATCGCATTCTCTATCGGTAATGAATTTAGACTTACTCACCTTAAAAAAATAGGTCGTCAGGCGACTATAGTCGGTATTTTACAGGCCGTAGTGACAACTTTAGTTGTCGATATTGCACTTATTGCTCTACATTTAGCCATTCCTCACGTTCTTACATTGGAGACAGCACTCATTCTCGGTGCTATTGCATCGGCTACAGCTCCTGCGGCAACACTTATGGTTGTAAGACAGTATAAAGCGAAGGGTCCGGTTACCGATATTCTCCTTCCCGTCGTTGCTCTTGATGATGCGGTAGGACTGATTATTTTCGCTATTTCATTCGGTGTTGCAAGGGCAATGAACGCGGGAACTGTGGACATCATTTCCGTTATAGTTGAGCCTCTTATAGAGGTTACCGCATCCCTCCTTCTCGGCGCACTTATGGGAATTGTATTCCATATCTGCGAGAGATTCTTCCACTCCAACTCCAAGCGTATATCCGTTTCTATCGGCTTTGTGCTTCTTACGATTGCTCTCTCACAAATGACCTTCGAGATCGGCGACGTACATATTGCCTTCTCCTCCCTGCTCACCTGCATGATGCTTGGCACTTTATTCTGCAACATCTGCGACTTCTCCGAGGAGCTTATGGAGAGAGTAGACAAATGGACTGCTCCTCTGTTCGTGCTCTTCTTCGTCCTTTCGGGCGCAGAGCTTGAGATGAGCGTGTTCTCCAACCTTCTTATGGTGCTGGTCGGTGCAGTTTATATTCTTTCTCGCTGTATCGGTAAGTACGCAGGTGCATTCATCAGCGCAAAGATCAGCAAATGCGATGAAAAGATCGTCAAGTACCTTGGTATTACCCTTTTTCCCCAGGCTGGCGTTGCGCTCGGTATGGCTATGAAAGCAAAGGCCTTTGGCGAAATTGGTGACATGGTTTCCACTATTACTCTCTTCGCGGTGCTTATCTACGAGCTTGTCGGTCCCACTCTTACAAAGGAGGCCCTTCTGAAGGCAGGCGATATCAATCCCGATGCAAAAAGAAGCGCGCGCCACGAGCATATCGAAAAAATGCCCGATCACAAAAAGGAAAGACATTTTCGCCGTACGGCAATGCTCAAAATTATCAAAGAAGTTTTCAAAAAATAAAGAAACGCCCCGTTTGGGGCGTTTCTTGTTAGTCAGAATATCTGTCGATTAAGATAGCAATTATCTATTCAATTTTTTCTCTTATTTTTTAAGCTTCTCAGCTGCCTCGGCGCGTTCGGCACAGATAGCTTTCCATGAAGGAATGGTTTTGAGAAGATTTGAGAAATCAATCATCACCTTTGGAATATCAATGTTCTGCGGACACATTTTCACGCAGTTTCCACAGCAGATGCAGGCGGTAGGACGCTTGTCCTCGGGCATAAACTCAATCTTCGACGCGCTGTTCACACCGGGGGCATAGCGAAGGTCGTTATAAACCTCAATAAGCATAGGAATATTAAGTCCCATAGGACAGCCGTCAACGCAATAGCGACAAGCTGTGCAAGGAATATTGCTCTTAAGGCTCTCGGCGATTTCGTAAAGAGTTTCTATTTCGCCGTCCGAGAGAGGCTTTTCGGTGGTGAAGGTCTTAATATTATCCTCAAGTTGCTCCATTGTGGACATTCCGCTGAGGATAACACCCATATTGGGAAGAGTCATCAGCCAACGGAAGCACCAGGATGCAAGGCTCTCATCGGAACGAAGCTCCTTCAGCCTCT
Source organism: Eubacteriales bacterium (assembly GCA_045654725.1). Lineage (GTDB taxonomy): Bacteria > Bacillota > Clostridia > Oscillospirales > CAG-272 > UBA1740. The sequence continues at coordinate 17,473 of JAZONX010000001.1, read as the reverse complement.
CCTTAACAGACTCGGGAAGCTTATCAACGAGCTTTCCGCCGCGAACCGGCTCCATTACCCAAATGGGAATATTCCATTTACCGAGAAGCTCACACTTTTCCTTTGCACGCTGAAGCGTCCAGTCGAGATAGTTAAGCTGAATCTGGCAGAACTCCATTTTGTCGCCTGCGGCATCGAGAAATTCCTTAAGATTTTCGGGCAGACCGTGGGTGGAGAAGCCGAGATGCTTTATTCTTCCAAGACGCTTCTGCTCTACAAAGTAGTCGATTATACCCCATCTCTCGTCAAGATAGGTCGCAATGGAGCTCTCGCTGATGTTGTGAAGAAGATAGAAATCGAAATACTCAACTCCGCACTTTTTAAGCTGCTCCTCGAAGATTGCCCCGGGATCATAGCTATTCAGCACCTGATGACCGGGATATTTGGTCGCGATATAATAGCTATCGCGAGGATATTTCGAAAGAACCTTTCCCGTAACGAGCTCGGAATTGCCGCCGTGGTAAGGATACGCGGTGTCAAAATAGTTAATGCCCGCCTCCATAGCGCGGTCGATCATTCTCTCCGCCTCGGCATAGTCGATAGCATCATCCTTGCCAAGCGTGGGCAATCTCATCGCGCCAAAGCCAAGAAGCGAAAGCTTCTTTCCCTGAAAATCTACATACTTCATAATTATCTCCTTTACGCTTTTAATTATATTATAAAACAAAAACGAAGATATGTCAAGAAAAAACGTGCCGCATCCGAGGATGCGGCACAAATAAATTAGTACATACTATTCATATCGGGTGCAGCGGGTGTGGGAGCAGGCTCCTTCTTATCCGAAACAACCGCCTCGGTGGTGAGAACGGTAGATGCGATAGATGCTGCATTCTGAAGCGCAGAGCGAGTAACCTTCGCGGGGTCTACGATACCACATTCAAGCATATCGCAGTACTTCTCATTGTATGCATCAAAGCCGTAGCCACTCTTTGCGGTTTCTCTTACCTTTGCAACAACAACAGCACCGTCGATACCTGCGTTGTCGGCGATCTGCTTCATAGGATATGTGAGAGCCTTCGCAACGATCTGCGCGCCGGTCTTTTCGTCACCCTCAAGAGTTTCGATAACAGCCTCAACCGCGGAAATTACGTTTACAAGAGCAGCGCCGCCACCTGCAACGATACCCTCTTCTACTGCCGCCTTGGTAGCATTGAGAGCATCCTCGATGCGAAGCTTCTTCTCCTTCATCTCAACCTCGGTAGCCGCACCAACCTTGATAACGGCAACACCGCCTGCGAGCTTTGCAAGACGCTCGGTAAGCTTTTCCTTGTCGAACTCGGAGGTTGTGGTCTCAAGAGCAACCTTGATCTGTGCCACGCGCTCGGTAATTGCGATCTTGTCACCGTAGCCGCCTACGATGATGGTGTTTTCCTTGTTCACCTTAACCTGTCTTGCACGACCGAGCTGACCAAGAGTGGTATCCTTGAGGTCAAGGCCAAGGTCGCTTGTGATAACCTCGCCACCGGTGAGAGTCGCAATGTCAACGAGCATCTCCTTACGTCTGTCGCCGAATCCGGGAGCCTTAACCGCAACAACGGTAAAGGTGCCGCGAAGCTTATTAAGAACGAGAGTTGTGAGAGCCTCGCCCTCTACGTCCTCGGCAACAATAAGAAGCTTCTTGCCCGACTGAACAATCTGCTCAAGAATAGGAAGAAGGTCCTGAATGTTGGAAATCTTTTTATCGGTAACAAGAATAAGGCAATCGTCAAGTGTAGCCTCCATCTTGTCTGTATCTGTTGCAAAATAGGGAGAGAGATAGCCGCGGTCAAACTGCATACCCTCTACAACCTCGCTGTATGTCTCGGCAGACTTGGACTCCTCAACGGTGATAACGCCGTCGGAAGTAACCTTTTCCATTGCATCGGCAATAAGCTTACCGATAGCATCATCGGATGCGGAGATTGCGCCAACTCTGGCAATATCAGCGGAGCCCGAAACAGCCTTGGACTGATTTTTAAGCTCGGCGACAGCCGCATCAACCGCCTTGAAGATACCCTTGCGGAGAATCATGGGGTTTGCGCCTGCGGTAACGTTCTTCATACCCTCGTGAATGAGAGCCTGTGCAAGAAGAGTTGCGGTGGTTGTACCGTCACCTGCGGCATCGTTGGTCTTGGTTGCAACCTCACGAACAAGGCTCGCACCCATATTCTCTGCCGCATCGTCAAGCTCGATTTCCTTCGCGATGGTAACACCGTCGTTTGTGATGAGGGGTGCTCCGAATTTCTTTTCAAGCACCACATTTCTACCCTTGGGACCAAGGGTTATTTTTACTGTATCGGCAAGCTTATCCACACCGCGAAGAAGTGCGGCTCTGGCATCCATGCCGTAAATTATTTCTTTAGACATATTATTTTACCTTTCAAATATTATTTTTGTAGATGAATTTTGATAAAGTGCGAGGATAATTTATCGCCGGCTGTAGGAAATCTACGGCAAGATGAAAAATCCAAAGCAATTCGCAAAATTATTCTACGATGGCAAGAATGTCAGACTGGGATACGATAGAATACTCGATTCCGTCAAGCTTTACTTCCGTACCTGTATACTTACCAACGATAACCTTGTCGCCAACCTTTACGGTCATGCTAACCTCTTTGCCGTCAACGAGTCCGCCGGGACCAACCGCTACTACCTCGGACATCTGAGGCTTTTCCTTTGCGCTTCCGGTGAGAAGAATTCCCGACTTGGTGGTCTCCTCAACGGCAGCAGCCTTTAATACAACCTTATCAAACAAAGGCTTAATTGTCATTTTAGTTTCTCCTTTTTGTGTTTTTAGCACTCTTTCGTTGCGAGTGCTAACGCTTACAGCATATATTTTATATTAACTTATGGTAAAAATCAATAGTTTTCCACTATATTCACAAATTGTTAACATTTCACTCTCGTCAACTTAGCTCGCGGCGAAGTATCTCCATTATTTTTTTCTCCTCACGCGATACCTTCACCTGTGTAAGACCTAGAATTTTCGCGGTTTCGGTCTGTGAGAGGTCACGAAAATAACGTAAAAGAATGATTTTTCTATGGTACTCGGAGAGTTTTTCTATCGCCATACGCAGTGCGAATTTGTCGAACTGTCTGACCTCGGCATCCTCGTCACATAGAGTGCTTCCAAGAGTCGTTGAATCCTCATCGTCGTAAGCTGCCTCGTCAAGTGAACGAACTGGAGAGGAGGCAAAGAGAGCCGAGGAGGCATCCTGCGGAGAAATTCCGACAGCAGCGGCAACCGATACTATATCGGCATCCTCCCCTGCGGCAAGTCTACGCTCATGCTCTGCACACAGAATGGCAGATAGCCTTTTTTCCTCTCTTGACACCTTAATTATTCCGTCATCACGGAGAAAGCGCCTGATCTCACCGAAAATCAGCGGCACTGCATAGGTCGAAAAAACACATCCGTGAGAAAAATCAAAGGTTTTCATTGCCTTCACAAGACCTACGTTTCCACTTTCAATAAGATCGCTCATATCTGCGCCTCGACCCGAAAATCGCCCGGCTATGCTGTAAACCAAGGGCGCGTTTAGTATTGCAAGACGCTCGCCTGCATCCTCATCTCCGTTGCGATATGCCCGAAGAAGTGTCAGGTTCTCATCGTAGGGACTACTTTTTTCGCTTTTAACTTTCATTCTTGTTCCTTCGGTCAGGGGTTAAGAATTTTCCTCATCAGGACGGTCGTGCCCTTGCCGGGGCGAGATTTTACGCTGAGAGAGTCTGTGAAGCTCTCCATGACGAGGAAGCCCATTCCGCATCTCTCGCCATACTCGCCGGTGGTGAAGCTGGGTGTACGCGCAAGCTCGAGATCTTCAATTCCACAACCGTTGTCGGATATTTCTATCGAAACCTCGCGATTGTCATAGAGTCTGACGGATATGTATATGTAGCCGGGATCATACTCAGGGCGATCTCGGTAAGCGTGAACGATACAGTTGGTCACCGCCTCGCTTACCGCACACCTTACGTCGCCAAGCTCCTCTACCGTAGGGTTAAGCTCTGCCAAAAAAGCCGAAATAATAGATCTCGCAACTGCCTCATTCACGCTTACCGCGGTCAGGCGAAGCTTCATATCGTTAATTTTTCTTTTCATTTCCAATTCCTTCCTTTCAGTTTGTCAGGGTGAGATTTTTCAGCTTCTCGAGACCAGCAAGCCTAGCGAGTCGGTAAAGGCCTCTGTTCATTCCGCTTACGTAAACGGGAATTCCGAGCGCAGATGCCTTCTCTACCCTACCCATGATGAGTCCCAGTCCCGAGCTGTCCATAAATTCCACTCGAGAAAAATCAATGATAAGTGCCGTAGGCTTCGTCTCAAAGAGACGAATATCTATTTTTTCTCGCATCGGTTTCGCGCTGTGATGATCTATATCCCGTAAAATTTGTGCTACAAGTATTCCATCCTGATTTGAAAGTGTGATATCTTCCTTCATTTTGTGTTCTCCTTTTTGGTTTAGCATTGTCATTCTATCACATAGGCGATAAAAAATATGTCGCAGTTAGGCGAGAGAAAATATTTTTATTCATATAGTGAAAGCCTTTTAGCGATGTTGAGCTTCACCTCCTTTTTCATTATTTTGTAGTTGCGCTCGGATAGTGTTATGATGTCGCTTTTTGCATATCCCGTGCCCTTTCCTATATCCTTTATGAAGGCTATGGCATCGCGCTTTCCTACGATCTCCTCTACGGCATTGTAGATTCGGTGATTCAAAAAACGGTACTCCATAATTATTCTGTAGGTTGCCATACCGCTTTCTATAACCGACATACGCCTAAAATAGTCCGAGCATAAAGCCATTATGATAATCTCTACCGCCTCAGGCATCAGCATATCGGCGTAGATTACTTCTTCAGCATACATTGAACTTCCTCCAGCTCGAGCCTAAGCTCCTCGAGAGCAGCCTTAAGCTTTCTCAAATTCTCAAGAGCCTCGTCTGCCTCCTCAAGAGTCTGTTTTAGCTCGGGTATCCATTTCGCGGGGTCTGCCTCCGCCCAGGTGGGTATCATCTCAATAAGGAGATTATGAACGGAAAGCATCTCTTCGGTGTTCTTGATTTTGCCCGAAATGATTAGCATATCCCGGCGAACTTCGTCCGTACTTCGATAAAGCCTTGGCGGTGCGCCTTCGTATGTATTTTGTAATGTGTACATTGTTTCTCCTTTCCTTTTGTCACTTGTTAGGTTATTTTTGTCGAGTGTAACAACGGGTTTGTTGCTCATTGCGTGACAATTATAGCACAGGAATTGTAACTTGTCAAGTGACATTTTGAGAAATTTTCAAAAAAAGTATTGCATATTAAGTGACATTATGCTATAATAAATCGACTCCACTCGAAAGAGGACGAGCGATGGTTTTTTCTGCGCTTTTTTAACTGCCGAATTTGGATTTTGCGGTTATTTTCTCTTGTCTGTGAGCATAATTTTGAATTTCAAAGGAGTATTTTCTCATGATTGGCGAAAGAATAAAAAAATTGAGAAAAGAGAGAGGCTTATCCCTCGAAGAGCTTGCGGATAGCATTGGAACCAGCAGGCAAACCGTCCACAGGTACGAAACCGGAGTCATCTCGAATATCCCCCACGAGAAGATTGAAGCTATGGCGAGAGCCCTTGGGGTTACTCCCTCCAGCCTTATGGGTTGGGAAGAGAGTGAAATTCCTTCATTTAATAATATTAAGGGCGCACACGTTATGCCTATAGCGCAAAAAAAGCTCCCCATTCTCGGCAACGTTGCCTGCGGAGAGCCTATTTTTGCCGCCGAGGAGCATTCGCACTATCTCAAGGTAGGCGCTGACGTAAATGCCGATTTTTGTCTGACGGCAAGGGGCGACAGTATGATAAATGCGCGAATTTTTGACGGTGATATTCTGTTCGTAAGACAACAGAGCTCGGTTGATGACGGTGACATTGCCGTTGTGCTCATCGACGACGAGGCAACCGTGAAGCGTGTTTACTTCGACCGTGAAAACGGAATCCTCACCCTAATCCCCGAAAATCCCACCTACAAGCCTATGCGCTACATAGGCAGTCAGCTCGATCGAATCCGAATTCTCGGCAAGGTCATTTCGGGACAATACAAGATTTAACGACAAAAAGAGCGTTTTTGTAACGTAAGGTTAGCAAAAACGCTCTTTTTTATATTTTTTGACTAGCTTTAGTCTAAGGGAGAAGAAATTTCGTAAGTCGAGGCGCACCGAGAAACACAGACGACGGTGTAGTTACCCACTCCGGGGCGAGTATCGCAGGAGCGCAACGATGTATTTTTATTAAACCTAAAAGATAAGAAACTTTGCAAGACAAGGCGCAACCGAGTAAGCGATGGAAAGCCGTAGTTACCTACGGCGACCTGAGCGCATTGAGGGGCAACGCAGTATTGCGAAGTTTATTGCTTTTAGGAGGGCTGTTTGCCGAAGTAGGCGTGTATTCCACCATCAACGTAAAGGATCTGACCGTTTACGAAATCGGATGCGCTGGAGGAGAGGAATACTGCGGGACCTGCGAGATCCTCGGGGTTACCCCAACGACCTGCGGGAGTCTTTGTATCGGTGATGAAGCTATCGAAAGGATGCTTGGAGCCGTCTGCCTGGGGCTCACGAAGAGGAGCTGTCTGGGGAGTTGCAATATAGCCGGGGCCGATACCGTTGCACTGAATATTGTACTGACCGTACTCGGACGCTATATTTCTGGTGAGCATCTTAAGGCCACCCTTTGCAGATGCGTATGCAGAAACGGTCTCACGACCGAACTCACTCATCATAGAGCAGATGTTGATGATCTTACCGCTTCTCTGCTTAATCATAGAAGGAAGAACTGCCTTGGAAACAATGAAGGGAGCGTTAAGGTCAACGTCGATAACCTGACGGAACTCTGAAGCCTTCATTTCGATCATAGGAATTCTCTTGATGATACCTGCGTTATTTACAAGAATGTCGATAACGCCAACCTCTTCCTCAATCTTTGCTACCATAGCATTTACAGCATCCTCATCGGTAACGTCACAAACGTAACCCTTTGCATCAATGCCGTCAGCAGCATAGGAAGCAAGGCCCTTGTCTACGAACTCCTGCTTAATGTCGTTGAAAACAATCTTTGCGCCTGCAGCAGCAAGACCCTTTGCGATTGCATAGCCGATACCGTAGGAAGCGCCGGTGATGAGAGCAACCTTGCCTTCAAGGTTGAAAATCTGTGTGTTTGCCATTTTAGTGTTCTCCTTTACGTAATTATCTTAATTCTTTTGTTTGGATATGGTCCATATCGGTGAATTCCTGATTCTCACCGCACATTGCCCAGATGAAGGAATAGTTCTTTGTTCCAACGCCGGAATGAATGGACCAGGAGGGAGAGATAACCGCCTCCTCATTGTGCATAACGATGTGGCGTGTTTCCTTGGGCTCGCCCATCATATGGAATACAGCATCGTTCTCGCCCATATCGAGGTAGAAATAAACCTCCATACGTCTGTCGTGAGTGTGGCTGGGCATAGTGTTCCAGTTTGAACCAACGTCAAGCTGAGTAAGACCCATTGCGAGCTGACAAGACTGCATAACCTCGGGGTGTATGTACTGATTGATAACTCTCTTGTTGCAATCCTCAACGCTGCCGCAAGGAACCTTACGAGCCTTTGTAATGTCAATCTTAACGATAGGATACTCTGTGTGCGCGGGACAGGAGGTTGCATAGAACTTTGCAGGGTTCTCAGGGTCAATGCTTCTGAAGGAAATCTCACGGTTTCCTCTACCAACGTAGATACCGTCACGGGGATTCATATGGTATTCTACACCGTCAACGGTGATAACACCTGCGCCACCAACGTTGATACAGCCGAGCTCTCTGCGCTGAAGGAAGTACTCGGCGGCAAGCTCCTTGCCTGCCTCAAGAGTGAGAGCCTTCTCAACCGGCTTTATACCGATAACAATAATTCTGTCGATATGGCTGTAAACCATTCTAACCTCGTCCGCGAGAAAAAGGTTCGAAATATGAAATTCCTCTCTGAGTCTGTCTGTGGTATAGAACTTCACGTCCTTGGCATTTGCTGCGTCTCTGACTTCCATTTTATATCTCCTTTATAAAAAACATCTAAATTATGATGTGGCGGACATTCCTCCACGATACAATTTTACCATATATTTTCTTCAAAATCAACCATTTAAGAAAAAATAAATTAAAGTATTTTATATATTGACAAAACGGGGACTTTGTGATAAAATACATTTATTACAAGGATATTTCCTCTTTGGGAGGAGTAACGGAAGTGTCGACTTCAAGAGAGTGGGCGGTTGGTGTAAGCTCGCAGCGGCATCCGTGAAGGTAGCCCAAAGTATCTCGGGAAGAACAGCTGATGCCTATTAGACCCCGACGGTGAGCACCGTTATATGCGTCAATGAGGGAGCATTTTGCTCTGAATTTGGGTGGTAACACGGATTTTTCGTCCCAAGCAGCGTTTTTCGTTGCTTGGGATTTTTTTGTTAATAACCGAAAGGAATTATAGATTATGAAAGAACTTGCAAAAAACTACAATCCTGCCGAATTTGAGGACAGGATATACGAGGATTGGTGCGAAAAGGGTTATTTCAAACCCAATGGCGATGACAAGAAGCCTGCATTCTCCATCGTTATTCCTCCGCCTAACGTAACCGGTCAGCTCCACATGGGTCACGCTCTCGACGAAACGCTTCAGGACATACTTGTACGTACAAAGCGTATGCAGGGCTACTCTACCCTTTGGGTGCCCGGTACAGACCACGCAGGTATTGCAACACAGATAAAGGTTGAGGAAAGACTTCGTGTTGACGAGGGACTTTCCCGTTACGATCTCGGCAGAGAGAAATTCCTTGAGCGCGTTTGGGCGTGGAAGGACTCTTACGAGGCGAGAATTACCAGTCAGCTTAAGAAGCTCGGTGCTTCCTGCGACTGGTCAAGACAGAGATTTACTATGGACGAGGGCTGCTCGAGAGCAGTTCGCGAGGTATTCGTAAACCTCTACGACAAGGGTCTCATCTATCGCGGTCACAGAATTATAAATTGGTGTCCCAGATGCCTTACCGCCCTCTCGGATGCAGAGGTTGAGTACAAGGATCAGCCCGGTCACTTTTGGCACATCAAGTACCCCATCAAGGGTGAGGATGGCTACGTTGAGGTTGCTACAACACGTCCCGAGACAATGTTTGGTGATACTGCCGTTGCGGTTAACCCCGAGGACGAAAACACAAAGCATCTCATCGGCAAGACCCTTATTCTTCCCATCGCAAACCGCGAAATTCCCGTTATTGCCGACGATTACGTTGAGATCGGCTTCGGTACAGGCTGCGTAAAGATCACTCCCGCGCACGACCCCAACGACTTCCTTGTAGGTCAGCGTCATAATCTCGAGCAGATCAAGGTTATGAACGACGATGCGACTATGAACGCATACGCAGGCAAGTACGAGGGTATGGATAGATATACCTGCCGTAAAGCTCTCGTTGCTGACCTTGAGGCGGAGGGTTATCTCGTTAAGGTTGAGCCTCACGATCACAACGTTGGCACCTGCTACCGCTGCGGAACTACCGTTGAGCCTCTCACATCCGATCAGTGGTTCGTTAAGATGAAGCCTCTCGCTGCTCCCGCAATAGAGGCGGTTGAGAACGGCTCTATCAATTTTGTTCCCGAGAGATTCTCGAAAAATTACTTCAACTGGATGAACAACATCCTCGACTGGTGTATTTCCCGTCAGCTCTGGTGGGGTCACAGAATTCCCGCCTTCTACTGCGACGAATGCGGTCACATGGAGGTTTCTAAGACCGATATTACCACCTGCCCCAAGTGTGGCGGTGGGGTTCGTCAGGAGGAGGACGTTCTTGACACATGGTTCTCCTCTGCACTTTGGCCTTTCTCTACTCTCGGTTGGCCCGATTCCACCGAGGATCTTAAGAGATATTATCCCACAAGCACACTCGTAACCGGCTACGACATCATCACCTTCTGGGTATCGAGAATGATATTCTCGGGTCTTGAGCATATGGGTGAAAAGCCCTTCTCTACCGTATTCATTCACGGTCTTGTAAGAGATGCGCAGGGACGTAAGATGTCCAAATCTCTCGGCAACGGTATCGATCCCCTCAAGGTTATCGAGGAGTACGGCGCCGATGCGCTTCGTTTTGCACTCGCAACAGGTAACGCTCCAGGCAACGATATGAGATTCTCCGACGAGAAGATTGAGGCTGCGAGAAACTTTGCTAACAAGCTTTGGAACGCATCGAGATTCGTGCTTATGAATCTCACCGAAAGCGACGAGGAGCTTCTTACTCCCGCAAATGAGAGCGACCTCACCATCGAAGATAAGTGGATTCTCTCCAAGTTCAACGCTCTCTGCAAGACGGTTAACGACAATGTTGAAAACTACGAGGTTGGAGTTGCTCTCGCAGAGATTTACTCCTTCACCTGGGACACCTTCTGCGACTGGTACATCGAGATGGCAAAGAGCAGAATCTTTGAGGGCGGCGCACCTGCTCTCACCGCGAAGAGAACTCTCGTTAAGGTTCTCTCGGGCATTCTCGCCCTCCTTCATCCCTATATGCCCTTCATTACAGAAGAGATATATCAGGCAATTCCTCACACCTGCGACTCTATTATGATCGCAGAGTATCCTAAGTTCGACGAGGCTCTTTGTTATGCGGCAGCCGAGGCTGACGTTGAGCGAATTATCACATGCATCACCGCTATCAGAAACCGCAGAGCAGAAATGAACGTTCCTCCCTCAAAGAAGGCGAAGCTTTACGTTGTTACAAAGTACGAGGAGACCTTCAAAAATGCAGCGAAGATTCTCGAGAAGCTTGCATCCGCATCCGAGGTTATCATCACCGACGGCTACGAATCAGATGATGCGGTTATGATCGCAACCGATGCAGGACGCCTTTACATTCCTCTCGCAGAGGTTATTGACTTTGAGAAGGAGCGCGCCAGACTCACCGCAGAGATGAAGAAAAACGACGGCGAGATCGAGAGAATAGAGAAAAAGCTCGCTAACGAGGGCTTCGTTTCGAAGGCTCCGGCGGCTGTTATCGAAGGCGAAAAGGCAAAGCTTGCAAAATATCTTGAGGTTCGCGAGTCGCTTACAGTAGCACTTGCAAAGCTTGGTTAATATGAATAACGATAAAAAAATAGAGGATCTTATCGTTTACTCGGGTCAATACGATGACTGCGCGGAGAACTGCCGCGTGGTCATTCCCGAGGGAATTGAGGAGATCGCAGAAAATGCATTTCGCGGCTATACTCATCTTCGCGAGATAGTTCTGCCCCGTTCATTAAAAAAGATTTCCGCGTGCGCCTTTGCAGGCTGCGAAAATCTCGAGAAGGTAGTTATGGAATTTGGCATTGAGGAGATACTCGACGAGGCATTTTCATCCTGTCCTTCTCTGAAGTCAATTACAATTCCCGACTCGGTAAAGCGAATCGGTGAGGGCTGCTTTGAGGCGTGCGCCTCGCTCTCGCATATAAAGCTCTCGGAGTCGGTTGCTATGATCGGCTCGGGTGCCTTCGCATATTGCTTTAACCTTATCGAGGTGACTATCCCCGACAGCTGCGTTCTTGTTGAATTTAACGCATTTGCAGGTTGTTTCTCGCTTGAGGGAGTAAAGCTCTCCTGTAATATGGGACTTATCGACGAATCCACTTTTGAGGGTTGCAGATCGCTAAAATATGTCGATTTGCCAACTAAACTTGTCAAAATTGGTCGCAGAGCCTTTAAAGGATGCACTTCCCTCTCAAATATTATACTCCCTGTTGGTACTGCCGTGATAGGCTTTGATGCCTTCGCTGACTGCAAGTCTATGCAGCGTATAGCAATTCCGAAAGACCTCCGCGAGATCGAGGACTTCGACGCCTTTGGTGGCTGCGACAACCTCAGCGATATTTCCTTTGGCGGCAGCAAGGAGAAGTGGGAATCGATTATGCGTGGCAACAGTCTGACCGTACAGAAAAGCGATTGCACGGTATCGGTGCCTAAAATCAGCTTCATGAATTTGGAGTAAAAAGAAAGATAGGTCATATTATGACAAAAAAATACAAGTGCTTGGTGCTTGATCACGACGATACCGTTGTTGACAGCAGCGCCTCGATACACTATCCCTCATTCGTTGAATACTTGAAGGTCGCAAGACCTCATCTTGCAGACAAATACACCCTCGAGGAGTATTTTGAAAAGAATTTTCACCCCGGAATTCTTGAGCTTTTCACCGAGGAGATAGGTCTAAGTGAAACGGAGCTCGCCGAGGAGGAGCAATTCTGGCGCGAATACGTAAAAAATCATATTCCGCACGTATATCCCGGTATGGCAGAGATTATTGCCGATTTCAAGGCGGGAGGTGGCATAATTGCCGTCGATTCCCACTCGGTGACAGAGAATATCCGCCGTGATTATAAAGCAAACGAACTCTGCGAACCCGACATAATTTACGGCTGGGATATTCCGAAGGAGATGCGTAAGCCCATGCCCGGCACGCTCTTCGATCTTATGGAAAAATTCAATCTTAAGCCCGAGGAAATTCTCGTAGTTGACGACCTCAAACCCGGATACGATATGGCAAGGGCGGCAGGCGTTGATATTGCAGGAGCCGGCTGGGCGCATAACGTAAGCGGCATCCGCGATTTTATGCAGGTCAACTGTAACTATTACTGCAAAACCGTTGAGGAACTGCGCGGGGTTTTGTTTGAATAAAAAATCCGCCATAAACCTCACAAACTAAGGAGGAATATGGCGGTTTTCTATCGTCACTCGTCAGAGTGAGCAGATATGAAAAGGGTTAAAGTTATTAATTATGCCTCTTCTAAGAAATTGGCTATATTTTTGAATTTATCGACAGCTTTATTATCCCTCAATTTTCTTCGCGATAACAGGAACAATGGAAATGACAAGCATAAGGTATGCACCTACGCCGGCTGTCATCAAGAATACTACGTCGAACATTTCCTCAAAGTTAAGCAAGCCGAACAAAATTGTGCTGAAAAGAGCAAGAACGTTGCACAAAATCAGTGCCACGGAAGCAAGCGTGCCAACAATGTCGATGGGGCGTTCAAACTTCGAGAGAATATCAACGCAAATATCGAAAGCGGAAAGAAGCTTTGCAACTGCTACGAGCGCGAGAACGACAGCAGCAATAATAACAATAACGAGTGCGAAGCAAGCAAGCTCCTGAAGTATTTCTGCTTCTGCGCCGCGAAGATTCAAATCGAGATATTCGTAAGCGGTATAGCCCTCGGACTCGGATTCGCCGTCATAGATAACGAATGCCTTAAGGTAATCAAGTGCCATGAAAATAAAGGTAAGAATTGTGGTTGCAATATAAGCAACGGGTCTGATCAACTTGTTAGTCATAGTTGAAATCCTTTCAAAGTTTATATATTCCCTTTTCAAAGCGATCGAAATCAATCAATCCATTACATTTTACCACATTGTTCACAAAAAATCAATAGAATTTACATTTTTTGTGATTTTGTCACTGAAATTGGCAAAAAAATGTTCTATAATGAAACAAAAAAAGGAGATTAATATGAAGAAATTAATAGCTTTACTTATACTTATCTGTATGTTTTCGATGATGCTCATCGGTTGCGAAGGCGTGCAAACGGAGGATAAAAAGAACAACTCCAATCTTAACGACCAAGAGTACGATAATAATGATGCCCAGACTCCAAACGATGAGCAGACTCCCGGTGACGAGCAGACTCCAGACGATGAGCAGACTCCCGGCGATGAGCAGACTCCAGACAACAATACCGATGACAGCACAACCGAATTGCCCGAGTATGGCACAGAGGTCGGTGACCGTTTTATGGATATTTCAATCGAAGGTCTTAACGGCGAGGAAATCAGTACATCCGATTACCGCGGTAAATTTATCATTCTCAACGTTTGGGGAACCTGGTGTGGTCCGTGTAAATCAGAGCTTCCTGCATTCAACCAATTCGCATCGGATTATAAAGATGAGGTTGTAATAATCGCGGCACACAGCTATTACTACCGCGAATACGCAAAAGATTACGTTGATCAGAACTTCCCGTCCACCTCGATCCTGTTCGGCTACGATACCGCTGACGGATACGTATTCACCGCGGCAGGCGGAAGCCAATATTATCCCAGAACAATGATAATCAGTCCTGAGGGCGTCATTCTTTACGGTCACGACGGACTTATGTCCTACGATCTGCTCGAATCGATTATCGAAGCGAATAAATAAAATAATTAACCTCCCTTGGCAAGCCTCGGGAGGTTTTTCTTATGAAATTGTTTTAATTACGTTAGAGTCCGCGATTTCAACGTAAATGTTTGGGTCGAAATCAACAAGCATTTCGCGGAAGAACTCGGTGATATGATGCTCGGTGAAGAAGTGACCCGCCTCGATGAGGTTGATACCCATTTCGGGAGCTTCTTCCATTACGTTGTAACCGATTCTGCCCGAGATATAGGTGTCTGCCCCGGCATCTATTGCTGCCTGAACGTAGCTCTTTCCATCACCGCCAACGACAGCAACCTTGTGCACGTCGTTAAATCCGTCGGCATATCTCACGGCATCTGCGCCTACTAGCTGCTTCACTCTGTACGCAAAATCCTGAAGTTCCATGGGCTCGTAAATCGTTCCGATTCTGCCGAGATCACCCTCGCCAAAGGAGGTTGTATCGTACATTCCGAGAAGGTCGGCAAGTCTATCGTTCACGCCACCGATCATCTTGTCCGCGCGAGTGTGGAACGAGAACACAGAAATGCCGCTGCAAAGCAGCTTGATAATCTTTCTCGAGATATGATTTTCCTCGTCAATAGATGAAAGAGGTCTGAAAATCAGAGGATGATGCGAAACGATAAGATCAAATCCGCGCTCGATTGCATAGTCAACAACCTCCTCGGTAACGTCAAGCGTCACGAGGGCGCGATATATCTCTGCCGTACCGTCAGCACAGCACATAATTCCGTCATTATCCCAGCTCTCGCGAAGATATTCGGGAATTTTTTCTTCAAATTTCTGATAAAGCTCTTTTACCTTCATATTTATTTCCTCGTCTGTGAAAGAGTGTTTAGAAGTTTCTCCGCGGCGCGAATTATTCCTTCCTCGGGAATATCGATCATACCGCCAAGTCGCTTGCCCTCGCTGGCGCGGAGCCTTGCGGCAAGGAGAGTTTTAACATATCCCTCTCTCGCGCAGTTATTTCTATATTCCGCCGACTCGATACCAAGTTCGGCTTCAACCTCGTCTATCTCACGGCACACGCCTGTATATGTAGCGAGCAGACAAACATAATACTTCCCTGCATCATATGAATAGCTTTCGGTTTTGATCTCAAAGCCGGATGCACAAAGATATTTACGCAAAATTGCCTGACGCGACATAGGCTGAAGAATGAGATTTACGCGGCTATCCTTAAGATGCGGCGCACGATCTATAATGTCGGCAATAAGCTCGCCACCCATACCGCAAATCGCGTAGTCGGTAATGCAAAGTCCGGCAAGAACGGTTGCTCCGTCTGTGAGATAAAAGCTCATTTTATCAATCATTCCGCGCTCTTCAGCATTTCGTCTTGCGGATGCGAGAGGTCCTTCGTTTATATCCGAGCAAACGGCAGATTTTATCCTGCCCGCGTCAAGCAGAAAAAGAGGCAGATACGCATGATCGGTGCCAATATCGGCAAAGGTCGCGTCCTGCCTCGTAAGTTCTGCCGCTGAGAGCAGTCGCGCGTTAAGTGCGCTCTTATTCATTACTTATTCTCGAGATACTCGTTGATCTTCGCTACAAGCTCGTCTGCGTTTGTACCGTGAACAGCGCAAGCCTCTGCAATGGATTCGCCTCTGGAATGAGGACAGCCGAGACAGTGCATACCGATCTCGAAGAAGAACTTCGCGGTGTTTACGTCATGATCAAGAATATCGCCGATAAGGCTATCTTTTGTTACCTTCATTTTTTTATTTCCTTTCAACTGAAAAATAGTTTAACGGAATTAGTATATCACATAATAATAAAAAAATCAATATTATCATACAATTTTCTTCACCCATAAAATATGGCAAAATGGTAACAGTAAACAAAGGTTTTGTCAAGTGCCTCGTTGTTTTCTCGTACAAGCTGACCAAAGGAAAAAGGATGCCGCAAATGCGACATCCCATAATGTTATTTTTAAAACAGTGATTATGTAAAACAGTGCAGCGCAATGCATGTCTAATTTCATTTACAATTATCAATTGATTTGTTTTACTTTATTGTTTCTTAATATTATTTCAAGTTCATCCTTGTATCTTGTATTAAGTAAAACCTTTTTATCATTTATAAACAAATTGAATTGATAAAATATAGATTTCCTATATCTGTTACACGTATATTTCTCAATATCGCATATATTAAGTTCAATCTTTTTAAACAAAGTCTTTAAACAAACTTTTTCACTATCAAACTCAACTCTATATTTAACAGCATATAACCATCCATATAGACTAAATGTTCCAAGCATAAAACACCAAAGAAAAATAATGAGTATATCACTGCTTTCTTCGTTTTTCAATAAATAATTAACCAAAGGGATCAATATAGCAAATAAATAACATAAAATCGTAACATTTCGTGCTTTTCTGGATTCTTTTTTCATACCATCTATTATTTTGTTATCCATAATTGTCCTCCGATTAATTGAACAAATCAACTACAAATATGATACACGTAGCAGTGGCAGCCGCAGCTCTTGCTCCTGGTACTGGAAGAGTAGCTAGCCAACCACACATGGCATAACCTAACAACGTCCCATTTCCTACCGAAATGGTAACTTCGTGTGTTGTATCACCAATAATTAATCCTCCACTAATTGAAATACCTTTTTCAAGACTCCATCCATAACTTCCAGTAAGCCAAGGTGTCATTTGCCAACTAGAACCAAACCCAATATCACTACTAACATAAAAGTTAGATCCATACCAATTTCCTAAATTAACGCCAACCCCAACGCTATAGCCATCATTACCAATATTACTAAACGAATGGAAAGTTTCAGCAGAATTTAATTGAACAGTAGTCGTATATGAAATATTACCAAATATCCAAGAAATAATCGGGTCTTTAATTAAAGAAACTGTATGGTGCGCCATAACAACTGAATTTGCTTTTGGCCAATTAATACGCCTATGTATAGGACCGCTAGTTACTCTAGTTCCGACTGTTGTTGAAGCATTGAATACTTCTTCTCCAATAATATCAGAAGGCATCATTCTAGGCTCATGAATACCACCAGCACTCGGACTACTATACGCAGCCGGATTATTATTTGCATAACAATACAAATTAAGACCGTTAACAATGTATGGATTTATGTTCTCTACATTAGTTGGAGAAATAAACCTTCTCCACTCGGGATTGTAATACCTTGCATTGAGATAGTAGAGCTTTGTTTCAACGTCATAGTAATATCCGCGGTATCTTATAGGGTTGCTATACGCAAGATC